>JAFRDL010000046.1 GCA_017411265.1 Oscillospiraceae bacterium
CGCGGCCCAGCCCGCCGCCCAGCCGGCGGCCGAAGCCCCGCAGCCTGCCGAGGAGGCTCCCGCCCAGGGGGCTTCTCCGCTGGTGGGCGGCTGGGCGATGCCGGACTCCTTCGATCTGGACGAGAAGGCCGGCGCCGCCTTTGAAAAGGCCATGGCCGAGCTGGTGGGCGTGGACTACACCCCTCTGGCCTGTCTGGGCAGCCAGGTGGTATCCGGCGTCAACCGGGCCTACTTCTGCCGCTCCCAGGTGGTCTATCCCGGCGCCCTGCCTTACTACTCCATCGTGTACATCTATGAGGACCTGAACGGCGCCGCGTCCATCACCGGGATCGAGAACATCACCCCCGACGGCCGCTTCGACGAAGCCGCCGGCAACGGCCAGGCCCTGGCCGGGGGCTGGAGCGTGCCCGAGGACGATGCCGACGCCCTGGCCGCCTTTGAATCCGCCGCGGCCAAGATCACGGACGCAAAATACACACCCGTGGCCGTGATGGGACAGCAGGTGGTGTCGGGCATGAACTACTGCCTGCTTTGCCGGGCCGACGCCTCCGGCGCCCAGCCCTGCTACTGCTTCGTCCAGGTATACCGGGATCTCCAGGGCAGCGCCGAGGTGATGAAGGTCACCTCCTTCTCCGCCGGGGAGACGCCCTGACCGATCTTGCTTTCCGGACAGACCAAAAGCGCCGGGAGCCGCTGTCTACGGCTCCCGGCGCTTTTTATTTTCCTTATTTGCTCAGGCACGCGGCGGTCCGGGCCGCCACTAGGGCGTTGTTGAGCACCAGCCGGATGTTGCTCTCCAGGCTCTCCCCGCCGGTGAGCTCCACCACCTTGGCCAGCAGGAAGGGCGTGGTCTCCTTGCCGTGGATCCCTTGGGCGGCGGCCTCCGCCAGGGCGGTCTCGATGGCGGCGTCGATCACCGCCTTGTCCATGGCGTACTCCTCCGGGATGGGGTTGGTCACCAGCATGCCGCCCTTGTAGTCCAGTTCCCGCTGGGCGCGGAACACGGCGGCCAGCTCCTCCGGGCTGTCCACCCGGTAGTCCACGCCGAAGCCGGACTTGCGGGTATAGAAGGCGGGCAGCTCCTCGGTGCCGTAGCCGATGACGGGCACGCCCTTGGTTTCCAGATACTCCAGCGTCAGACCCAGGTCCAGGATGGACTTGGCCCCGGCGCAGACCACCATCACCGGGGTCTGGGCCAGCTCCTCCAGGTCGGCGGAGATGTCCATGGTCACCTCGGCGCCCCGGTGCACACCGCCGATGCCGCCGGTGGCGAAGATGCGGATCCCGGCCATGTGGGCGATGATCATGGTGGTGGCCACGGTGGTGGCTCCGTCCGCCCCGCGGGCCACCAGGGCGGGAAGATCCCGGCGGCTGGCCTTGGCCACGCCCCGGCCGGTCTTGCCCAGATACTCGATCTCCTCCCGGCTCAGACCCGCCTTCAGCCTTCCGCCGATGACGGCGATGGTGGCGGGCACGGCCCCGTTCTCCCGAATGGTCTGCTCCACCAGAAGGGCGGTCTCCACGTTCTTGGGATACGGCATGCCGTGGGAGATGATGGTGCTCTCCAGCGCCACCACAGGCCTGCCCTCCGCCAGGGCGTTTGCCACCTCCGGGGCGATATCCAGATGCTGATTGACGTTCATTCTATACTCCTCCTGCGTTTGATTCTTCGTTTTGCTCCATCCTCTCCCGGAGAGCGTCCGCGCTCATGGCCGGGTTGACGGTCTCCCCACTCTCCATGGCGATGGCCGCCGCGGCCAGCCCCGCCATGGCGCTGCCGGGGAGATCCGTCCCCTGGAGATAGGCCCACACCAGCCCGGCCATGAAGGCGTCTCCGCTGCCGGTGGTGTTGACGATCCGGGCGGGCAGCACCGGCAGCCGGAGCTTCCGCTCCCGGTCCGCCGCCAGTACTCCCTCCGCCCCCAGGGAGATGAACACCCGGTGGAGCCCGGTGTCCAGCATGGCGTCCGCCGCCCGGTACAGGCTGGCCTCGTCGGTGATGGCCACGCCGGAGAGCGCCTCCGCCTCCTGCCGGTTGGGCTTGATGGTGTTCAGCTTCCCCAGCACCGGTCGGAGCTTTTCCGCCTTGGTCACGCTCACCGGGTCGGCGAAAACGGGGACCTCCGCCCGTTCGCACAGCCAGCGGACCGTCTCGGCGGGGAGGTTGGCGTCCAGCACCAGCACCTGGGCGTTGTTCAGCCAGGGCAGCCGGGAGGCCAGCGCCGCCGGGGTGATATGCCGGCAGATCTCCATGTCCGACAGGGCCAGGACCATGTCCCCCTTCTCGTCGGTGATGTAGAGATAGATGGAGGTGCTCTCTCCGGGGATGCGCAGCGAACGGGTCAGATCGATCCCCAGCTCGGCGCAGGAAGCGGCGATCCTCCGGGCGTACTCGTCGTCCCCCAGGGCGGTGACCATGCGGGTGTCCACCCCCAGCAGAGCCATGTTGTGGGCGATGTTCCGCCCCACGCCCCCCGGCCCGGTCCGCACCCGGCCCGGATTGGAGTCCGCCGGGATCAGCGTCCGGTTCGGCACGCCCCCCACGTCCATGTTCACGGCCCCAACCACCGCCGCGTAGGTCGCGGTGGGCAGGATATACCCCTTCCCGGCGATATATCCCTTTTTCATCATGTTGGATATGTGGACGCCCATGGACGAACGGGTGATGCCCGCCCGATCCGCCAGCTCCTGCTGGGAGATCATGGGGTCCTCCTCGATCCAGCGGAGGATCTGCCGCTCTCTCCGGGTCATGCGCTGTCTCCTGTTAACATATCTTTATGGAATAAGCTTTTCTTTATTATACTCTCCCTTCTCCGTTTGTCAATCCGGACTCCGCGGGGTGTCGGCCCGGAACGCGGGGAAACCGCAGGGCGGCCCTGCGGTTTCCAGCGTTTCTGTTTATTATGTAAACCCATGTCCCTTCTACGTAATCCGGTCCAGCTTCCTCTGGAGCCGGTCCAGGTCGCTTTGGGTAAAGGAATCCGGGTCCACACCCACGGAGAGGCAGGCGGCGCGGAACTCCCCCGTGTCGATGACGTCGCCGGGGCTGTCCGCCAGCCGCCGGGCGACCCGGTTGATGAGGCCGGTATCGGTATCCGTCTGGCCGTATTCCTCCATGGCCGCCAGCTGCCAGTCCTTGAACATGGCGTTTCTCCTTTCTCTTTACCCGATCTCCCACACCACCGTCACGGTGTCCGTCACTTCGATGTCGTCCGGCTCGATGTCCACATCAAAGCTGTCGGCCGCCGCCATGTCGGACATGCAGACCTTTTCCGCCGCATCGAAACGGACCGGCTCGGATTCGAACCGGATCTCCCCCCAGGAGTAGTCGACGCTCTGGATCTCCTTGCACGCCGTCCCCGCGGCGCGGGTGAGCACGGCGGCCTTTTCCGCGGCGTCGGCCACGGCCTTGCCCAGCAGCGTGTTTTTGGCGCTCTCCGGGTCCCGGACCGTGTAGCTGATCCGGAACTCCGGCCGCACCGGGCTGTTGGCCAGGACGCACAGCACCCGGCCCAGCCGCCGGTTGTCGGAGTCGAACTCCACCTTCATCCGATGGCGGAACCGGTACCCGGCGAAGCGCTGCTTATATTCGTTTTCTTCCCGGCAGCTTTCGTACTCGGCGTCCACGTCGAAGCGCAGCGTCTTCAGGTCCGACGGCTCAAATCCCAGGGGGACAAGAGCGGCTCTCAAAGCCTCCGTGTCCTCCGCGGAGCGCCGCAGCGTCTCGTCGTATTCCTTGTGAAGCCCTGTCAATGTCAAAGTGATGCGGGTCATGTCGTGTTTGACTTTGATCTGTCCTTTTCCCGTTACGCGGATCGTTCTCATGGGGATCTCCTTTCTCCGTCCGTCATCCGGTTCACTTCCGGTCTTACGGTTCGAGTATACCCCACGGCCGGGGAAAAAGGTCGCCGGCCGGGCGACATCGGCGCCGGGCCGGAATTCAGCCGTCCCGCTCCTCCCGCCGTTCCCGCCAGGCCTCCAGGGCATTGTAAATGCCGTCCTCGGACAGCACGCCCCGAGGCAGATCCTTCGGCAGCAGGCCGGCCTCGTCATCGGCAAAATCCTGCTTCCAGGCCTCGCTGCCGTAGTAGCTTTCCAGCGCGGCGGCCGCCTCTCCGGCGGCCGACAGCTCCGCCGCCGTCGCCGCCGGAAGGGACAGCGTCCGAAGCAGGGCATTCAGCTGCGCCTCGTGCCGGGCGATCCTCTCCGTACGGTCCCGGAGGATGAACGCCGCGGTGCGGTCCATCACGTCCCGCAGGTTGCGGACGTCCGTCAAGGGGTCCGGCGTCTCCAGGGAGTGGTTCGCGTCCGCCACCACGAAGCAGGGGATCCCCCGCTCCGCACAGAGGGCCGGGACGGGGCTCTCCGCTCCGCCCACCCACGGGTCGGCGGAGCCGGTGAACACCACGGCGTCTCCCAGAGGATGATCGAAGGTCTCCGCCAGGGGCGTGAAGAGCACGAAGCGGATCCGCTCTCCCGCCCCGCTCCCGGCGGCGATATGGGCCGCCGCCGCGGTGCCGATGCTCTTGCCGATGAACAGGATGTCATCGAAGGCGCGCAGATCCACTTCGGCGAGCATCTCCTCCGCCTGGGCCAGGGCCAGGGCAAAGGACCGCTTCATCCGGTCCCGGTCCCCCTTTACCTTGGGAGGAAATCCGCCGTAAGACAGGATCCTGCTCTCGTATCCGTACCGCTCCGCCAGCCGCCTGCCGTAATGGAGCAGGGGCTTGTCCGCCGTATACCCGATGCCCGGGAAGATCACCGCCAGCCGCTTCATGGTCCGCCTCTTTCCTCCGGTCCCGCCGGATCTGTTCTCTGTTTTCAGTTTACGACCGCCCCGTCCTCTTGTCAATCGGTCCACAGGGCGCGGCGTCCGACGGGATCCCCGCGTTTTCCAGAAGATTTGCCTGTCCTTTTTCCCCGAAACACGGTATAATGATCCCGGTATCGAACAAGGCATGGGGGGAGGGACAGCCATGGGAAAGCGACTGGATGACGCGCTGGTCTACGAGATCCTCTCCGTGGTGGAGGAGATCCCGGCGGGCCGGGTCGCCTCCTACGGACAGATCGCCCGGCTCATCGGGCGGGAGAAAAACGCCCGGCTGGTGGGCCGGGTGCTGGGCATGGCGGATCTGTACGGCGAGTATCCCTGTCACCGGGTGGTGAACGGCGCGGGGCGTCCCGCCCCCCACTTTTGGGAGCAGCGGGAGCGGCTGGAAAAGGAGGGGGTCGCCTTCCGGGAGAACGGCTGTGTGGATATGAAGACATTCCAATGGGATCGGGAATGAGGGAACGGAGGTGTCGGAAGCCATGGAATACACCTGTCATTACGACTCCCCCCTGGGCGGGATCACCCTGGCCTCGGACGGCGAGGCGCTCACCGGGCTGTGGTTCGACGGCCAGAGGCACTTCGGGGATACCCTCCCGGACGAACACGAGGAAAAGATGCTGCCGGTCTTTGCGTCGGCCGAACGGTGGATGGACGTCTATTTACGCGGCCGGCGGCCGGACTTCACCCCGCTCCTCCGGATGCGGGGGACGGCCTTCCGCCGGGCGGTGTGGGAGATCCTGCTCGCCATCCCCTACGGGCAGACCATGACCTACGGCCAGGTCGCCGAACGGGCCGCGAAGCGGCTGGGCCGTCCCCGGGTGTCCGCCCGGGCGGTGGGCGGCGCGGTGGGACACAACCCCCTCTCCCTGATCGTCCCCTGCCACCGGGTGGTGGGCGCGGACGGCCGTCTCACCGGCTATGCCGGGGGCCTGGACAAAAAACGGCGGCTGCTGGCCATGGATCAGGCCGGCCTTTCGCAGCCGGACGCCTCCGCGCCGAGTACGGCTCGGTGATCGCCGTCAAGATTATGTTAACTGAAAACCGGCCCGCCGGACGATCCGGCGGGCCGGTTTTGATTGCGGAACAGCGGCGCCCGGGCGTCACAGCCCATGACGGGAGAGGTACGCCTGCTTTTCCCGTTCATCCTCCGCCTCCAGGGAGGAGGAGTTGTGGATCCCGCCCAGAAACTCCAGATGGTGCCGGAACTCGTGGCGCAGGATGCCGCGGAGGAGCTTTTTGGCTTCCGCGGCCTCTGCCTGGGGGTAGGCCCGGTCAAAGGAGCCCTTATACAGCACGATCTGCCGCATGCCGGAGAGGACCTGATACTCCCCCAGGGTGAAGAGATCGCCGTCCCGGGCATAATCCGGGATCACCAGCGCCTCCGACACGATCACGCCCCCGGAGAGCTTCCGGAAGAACTCCTCCGGAAGCTCGTCCAGCAGCTCCGAGACGATTTGCCTGTATTCTTCGACAGAGATCATAACCCATCCTCAAAACGGCGGCACCTTCCCACCCGGATTTGTCTGCGCAGTCATTATACCACAGATCCCCGCCGGCCGGACAGCCCCCGGCTGTGGGCGGCGGGAGCAGATTTTTACGACAGCTCGAGGGAGAGCGAGCTGCCCTTTTCGCTGTGACGGACGCGGATCTTCTGCGGGATGCTTTCGTCCAGCTTATCCACATGGGAGATGATCCCCACAAGGCGAGTGCCCTCGGTAAGCTGATTGAGCACGTCCAGGGCCTTGTCCAGCACGTCGTCGCTGAGCGTTCCGAAGCCCTCGTCGATAAAGAGCGCGTCCATCTGCCGGCCCCCTGCGTGGCTTTGCACCACGTCGGAGAGGCCCAGTGCGAGGGAGAGAGAGGTGAAAAAGGTCTCGCCGCCGGAGAGCGTCCCGGAGCTGCGCTGCAATCCGGTGTTGTTGTCCAGCACCTCGATCTCCAGGCCGGCCTTGGCGTTGCGCCGGTCGGCCCCGATCTTGTGTACCAGTTCGTAGCGCCCGCCGCTCATCAGCTCCATGCGGCGATTGGCCATCTCCAGGATCTCCCGGAACATCGTTCCCATCACATAGCGGTCAAAGCTGAGCCTGCCGCTCTCGCTGTTGACCCCGCCTGCCAGAGACGCCAGCGTATCCAGTCTGTTCCACGCCCGGTCGCTGTCGGCCAGGGCCTTTTTGATCCCCGCCGCTCTTTCCCGTACCGCCCGGTGATTGTTCAAAAGCCCGCTCTGGTTCGTATACGCATCGTTGGCAAGGGCGTGTCTCTCGCTGAGCTGCTGTCTGCGCTCCTCCAGCGCGGCCAGGTCCGCGGGCTGTTTTCCCTCGGTCTGCGCCGTCAGCGTTTGGATCAGCTCCCGCGCGCCGTTCTTGTCGCTCTCGTGCCGGGACAGCGTCCCCCTCTCGACCCGGATCCAACGTTCGGCGTCGGGATCCGGGATCTCCTGCAGGCAGGCGCGCACTGCGTCCGGGCCGTCGAACCCGGTCTCCGCCAGGACGCGGTCACGCTCGCCCAGGGCTTCGTCCCGCGCCGCCGTGAGCTTGCGCGTGTTGTTTTCTTTTTCCTGAAGGCTGCCCAGGATCGTGTCCCGGCTGCGTCTGGCGTCGGCAAGCGCGTCCTGATGCATCCGGATCTGCCGGTCGATCGCGTCCACCCGCTCCTCCAGCTGCTGTTTCTTCGCGCGCGCCAGCTCCTCGCTCTCGTCGCTCAGCTGGGTCCGGAGGACCCGGGCGGCCGCCTCTGCCGCCTTTATGAGGCCCTGCTGGACCTGTTCTTCCTTTTGAAGCCCGGCTATCCTCTCCTGCAGGGTCTGCTGCTCCTGCTCGTTTTGCGGAAGCGCCTGCCGGATCTGGTCGCGCCGGGTCTTGTCGGCTTCCGCGGCGATCCGATCCCGTCTGCACCGCTCGGCCTCCGCCCGGGCGGCCGCGACGGCCGCAGAGAGATATCCCGGGGCGGCGAGGGCCTCCCACGTGCCGCAGCCGGGCAGGAGGACGGAGGCCTGCTCCACGGCGGCCCGCTTCCTTGTTTGTACGGCTGCGCTCCTGGACTGCACGGCGGCGTTTTGCTCGCTGCGCTCCCGCTCCGTCTTCGCCGCGGTCTGGCGCGCAGCCTCTACGTCTTCCTTCCCCGGCGTTTCACCCGGCAGCTTTGCCAGCTGTGACAGGTTTTCCCGGGAAAGACGGGTCCCGCAAACCGGACACGACGCCTCTTCGCTCCCGGTCAGCGTCTGCCGCAGCTCATTCGCCAGCACGGCGGCCTGTGCGGCGATAAACGTCTGATACAGCTTTTCGGCGAAGGCCGCGTCTTCTCCGGCGGCTTTTGTCAGGCGGAGAAGGGTCTCCCTCTCCGCATCCAATTCCGTTTCCAGATCCCGTATCGCCGCCGTTTCGCCGCAAAGCCCCTTTTCCCCGGCCAGGGCCTCCACCCGTTCCGCCGCCCGTTTTTCCTCGGCCTGGCAGGCGGCCAGTCCGGCATCCGCTCCCTCCAGGCTCTCCAGCTCGTCCCGCAGCCGTCGCCGTTCCTCCTGCCGGCGGGACAGTGTTTCTTCCTCTCCGTTCCGCTTTTCCCGTGTCTCGGCCAGACTCCCCTCGGCCTGTGCTTTTTCCGCTTCTCTCTGCTGCAGCTCCCCATAGAGGGGCAGCTGCTCCTGGATCGTGTGGATTTGATTTTCCATGGCGCGCTTTTCCCGCGCCATCTCTTCGTCTGCTTCCGCCTCGGCTTCCGCCGCCGCCACCTTCCGGTCGGTCTCCGTCAGGTCGGCTCGGAGGCCCCGGATCTCGGCGATGTTGCGATTCCAGTCGGCCTCCGCCCCCTCGGCGCGCTCAAGGACCGGCTTGACTCTGTGCAGCGCCGTATCCGCGCGGTCCAGCCGCGCCTGCCGCTGTGTCATTTCCCCGTCGCGGGCCTCAAGCGCAGCCAGGCGCGTCTGCTCCCGGGCCAGCTCCTCCAGCAGCGCGTTTACCGCTTTTGCCTCGCCCTGCTGCCTGCTGATCTCGTTGAGCTTCGCAAGCGCGCCGTCCCGTTCCGCCGCCCTCTTCTCCAGCTCCGCGGTCTCCTCTTCGATCAGCCTGTCCAGGTTCCCGATCAGATCGGGATGGCCGGGAAGGAACGCCTCCTGCTCTTCCCCGCAAAACGACCCGGGGCTCTGAAAGGAGTGCTCCATCAGGTTTTGCAGCTCTTCCGTCCCGGCGGCGCGGCGTTTTTTCAGCTCGTCCCGGGCTCCGATCAGAAGATTCTGATAGTACAGATAGACGGAATTGTCGAACAGCTTTCCGAGGATCTCGTTTTTCTCGTCGCTGTCCGCTTTGAGAAACTTTTTGAATTCTCCCTGGGCCAGCATGATGATCCTGCCGAACTGATCCGCGTTCAGCCCCAGGAGCTCCTCGCAGCGCGCCGTGACTTTGGTGGCGCCCTCGATCGGCGCCGCGTCCGGCTCGAGGAGCAGCGCGTCGATCTTCCCGGCGCCGTACTGATCCGCCGTCCCGCGCACCTTGCCGAAGTGGATCCGCCTTTCCACGGTGTACTCCTTCCCGTTCTGGGAAAAGCGCAGTCTGACCACGGTGTCGGTGGATCTCGGCACATAGTCGCAATGCAGCATTTCGCTCTTCCGATCCGCGCCGCTGGCGACTCCGTAAAGGGCGAACATGATCGCATCGAAAATCGTGGTCTTCCCCGCCCCGGTATCGCCGGTGATCAGATACAGCCCGTGCTTCAGATCTTCAAAGGGAAGCGCCGTCGTGCCGGCGTAAGAGCCGAACGCCGTCATTTCCAGATGCAGCGGTCTCATTGGTTCGCCTCCTGATCCGCAATAAAAGCCAGTATCTTCCCGATCTCCGATTCTGCCGGATCGGCATGCGTATCGGCGTGAACCGCGATCTCTCCGGCAAAGGACAGCAGCGCCAGATCGTCCTCATCGGGAGGGGCGCCGCCGCTGCGCTCGGAATAAAAGTCGCTGAACAGGCGCTGGATGCTCTTTTGCTCCAGCGCGCCGGGCGCCGGCGAGGAGGCGCTCCCCTGAAAGGGATCGTACTCCGAACAGCGCTCCATCAGGATGCTGCCCCGGGAGCGGAAGAGATCGTCAAAGAACGCGGAGATCTCCGGGCTGAGCTTCTGATCCGTCAAAACCAGACGGAGATACTCGTTCGTCCGGGGGGCGGCAAGCTCCCTTTTCTTCAGTTCCTCACAGCTGCCGCGAAGCTCCCGCAGGGGGTGCAGCGGCGGGATCTTCAGGACCTCGGTCCCCACAGGCGTTCCCTTGGGGCCCAGCCGGACCAAAACAGGGCCTTTTGCCGGCTGACGGATCTCATTGAAATGGTAGCACAGCGGAGAGCCCGCATAGCGTACGGTTTCCCGCCCGACGGGACAGGCGGCGTGGATGTGTCCCAGCGCGACGTAGTCGAAGCCGTCAAAGCAGCGGTAATCGATCTGTCCGACGCCGCCGATCGTGGTTTCCGATCCGCCGCGGTCCGCCTCTCTGCCGTTCGCCGTCACGTTCTGATGGGCGACGAGGACGTTGCGCTGCCGGAAATCCACCTCCTGCCGCTCCAGCAGCGCGCGTACCGCCGCGTCATAGTCCCGAAGGTTTTCCCGGCCCAGCGCCTGCGCGATCAGCGCGGGAAAAACGTAGGGCATCAGCCAGAAGGTCACGGGCCCGTCGTCATCGTTCAGCGTCACGCTCTCCAGCCGGTCCGTGCCGAACAGAGGCCGGGAAATATGCAGTCCCTGGCGCGCCAGCATAGGGCTCGCGAAGGACAGGCGCTGGACGGAATCGTGATTGCCGGCCACCATCATGACGGGGACCCCCTGATCGGACAGGCCGGTCAGCATGCGGCTGAGCAGCTCGACCGCATCGCCGGACGGCGCGCTTCGGTCGTAGACGTCGCCTGCGATAACCACGGCGTCCGGTTTTATCTCCGAAACAAGCGCCAGAAACCGGTCCACCCAGTATCCCTGGTCGCCGTTCTCCAGCATGGATACTCCATGGACGGACTTGCCGAAATGAAGGTCCGCGATATGTAGGATGCGCATGCTCTGTGGCCCTCCCTTGTGCCTGTAGATACACCGCTGTTGTATTCCCGCCCGGCGCTCCTCAGCAGCGCCTCATGACCCGGATGAAAAACGCCACCGCGTGCCGGACCGTTTCGACGCGGATCCACTCGTTGTTCCCGTGGATCGACTCCCGCTCCTCCTCGGTCATGTCGGCCGCGGAGAAGCGATACACCCGGTCGGAGATGGGGGCATAGTGACGGCTGTCGGAGCACTGGACCATGAGATAGGGCGCCGAAGGGCAGTGCCAGGTCTCGGACACGGCCTCCGAGACGATCCTCCATCCCTCGCAGTCGGTACGGGAGATGGGGCTGGGCTCATCCTCCTCCCAGCTGGAGATCTCGATCTCCGGGTCGTTCACGACCCGGCGGATCCGCTCCAGCGCCGAAGCGGTGGTGTCCTCCGGGTTCAGGCGCACACTGGCCGCCATCCAGGCGTCGGACGGGATGACGTTGACCGCCCGGGACCCCTCCATCTCCGTAAAGGCCACCGTCGTGCGCACCAGGGCGTTCAGCGCGCCGCCGGTCTTTTTGCAGACCAGATCCAATATGCCGCCGAAGCACCAGAGATTGGCGAAAAGGAGGCGATAGGCAAAGGGGGCGTGCCGTCCCAGCGCGTCAAAGAAGGCCAGCACCGGCCGGGTGAAATGCCGGGGAAAAGGCGTGTTCTCGATCCGGGCACAGGCCGCGGACAGTCTGCCCACCGGCGTGTGCGGCGCGGGGGAAGAGGCATGGCCGCCCTCCCCCGTGAAGCGGAGGCGGATGCTCATCTTTCCCTTTTCGGCAATGCCGATCAGGCCGAAGGGGACCGTTACCCCCGGAAAGATCCCTTCCACGACGGCGCCGCCCTCGTCCAGGACGAAGGAGGGCGTGATGTCGTGTTCGGCGAAATACCGCACGATGTTCACGGCACCGGGGCCGGAGACTTCCTCCCCGCCGGAAAAGGCGAAATAGACGTCGTTTTTCGGTG
Organism: Oscillospiraceae bacterium; assembly: GCA_017411265.1. Classification (GTDB taxonomy): domain Bacteria; phylum Bacillota; class Clostridia; order Oscillospirales; family Oscillospiraceae; genus Apopatocola. Next base: position 11,840 of record JAFRDL010000046.1, read on the forward strand.
TGAAGCCGGTGCGGATCAGGTGCTCCGCCGCAGAGAGGATCCCGTTGAAGGTGTTTTTCGTATCCAGCGTGCCGCGGCCCCAGATCGCGCCGTCTTCCAGAACGGCGTCAAAGGGCGGCCTGTCCCAGCACTCCTCCTCCGCGGGGACCACGTCGTAGTGCGCCATCAGCACGGCGGGCTCCCCGCTCCCGTCGGAGCCCCTCCAGCGAAACAGGAGCCCGCGGCCGTCAAAGCGGAGGAGCGGGCAGCTCTCCCATACGTGGGGGTAGAGCTTCGGCAGAAGGCCGATGAGCCTGTCGAATTCCGCGTCGTCCTCCTGCGAGGGATCGCTGCGCGAGACCGTTTTACACCGCACCAGCTCCCGCAGCGCCTCCACGGGCGCCTCCTCGTCGAAGACGACCGGCGCCGTCTCCCGGCCCCCCTCGGGCAGCGGGCGGAAGCGCAGGGCGCGGATCAGCAGGACGGCCAGGAACAGCAGCAGCGCGGCCAGGATGATCCATCCGATCATGCTCAGATCTTTCCTTTCTTATACAGCATTCTGGAATAGGCGATCGCGGCCGCCGCCACCACCGGGAGCACGACCGGATAGACTCCCTTGAGCGCCGGAACGGCGATGAACAGGGCCGCCGTGATCAGGATCACCGGCACGGCGACCTTGGGCGTACGGGAGAGGAAGGCCACCATCAGTCCGCCGAAGAGCGCCGGCACCACGTTGCTGAACGCGGGCTGGAGCACCTCGCTGGAAAACACGGGGGTCAGCGGCACCATCAGCACGATGAACACCACGATGACGGCCAGCGTCACCAGGGAGCTGATCGCGATGGCGATGGTGGAGATCACGTCTCCCTCCTCCGTGTTCTGCTGCACGCCGACGGAATCCATGGCGTTGAGCGCCACGGGGACCTTCATGTTCGACATGTTTCCGGTGATGAAGCCCAGATAGCTCCCGCCCGGGCCCAGCATGGGCATATAGGAGAAGGTCTCCACGATGCCCACCGCCCAGTAGAGCGGGACTACCCCGATCGCCGCGGCGAAAAACTGCTGCCAGGTCGGCCAGGCGTCAAAATAGACGGAGGTGAGGACGGGGAACAGATAAATGAACAGATAGACGAGGATGAACCAGCGTCTTCCGGAACGGTGAACGCTTTTCGTGTAATCGCTCATTGTTCAGCTCTCCTTTCTTCAGATGATCCACGCGGTGAGCGGGATGGCGGCCAGCATGGAGAGGACCATGCAGATGGGAACGGCATAATCGTTCAGCCATTTCCAGCCCAGCTTGTTGCGTAGAAGCCCGCAGACCGCCATCAGCAGCGCCGAGACCAGGAGCACCAGGGCGGTGATGATCCCGGCCCCTCCCTTGGTCACGTCCGCGAGGCCGTTGCCCACGAAGGTGGCGATGAGCGCGAAGAACAGGCCGTTGGTGAAATGCTCGCCCCACTTTTTGTCCTTCATCCCGATTTTGGAAACGCCGTTGGTAGTCTTTTCGCAGAAAAGCGGGATCAGGACCAGACCCGTGGAGATCCCCACGGTCATGGTCCATGCGATGGTGGAAAACTGCACGGCGCTGAGCGCGCCCGACAGCGAGGCGCCCATGGAGGACGCCGCGGTCTCCGCCGCGGAGAGCTCATACATGATCGCGCCGACCACCGAGAGCCGGAGCCACGGGAGAGGCAGCCCCAGCGCGCCGGAGAGCGTGATCACGCCGATGCCGACCGCGATGGCGGGCGCGATGGAAAAGACGGCCGACGACACGGCGAGCTTGCGGAGCTTTTCTTCGGAAAAGCCGAGCTCCTTCGCGCGCTTCCACGCTTTGCGCAGAAAAACGACGGACTGCAGCGCAACGGCCAGCACGGCTATCCCCGCCAGGATGAACAGCAGCGGGTGGTTGATACTGAAGGTTTTGTCCATATCGCGGATCACTTCCTTAGGATGTATTCGCTTTAGCAGTTTAAATAATAACACAGCCGTTTGGCGTATGCAACGCATTTTTCCTATGCCATAAAAAAAGAAATACCCCGCCGGCGGCGGGGTATTTCTTTTGGTGGAGATGGGGGGAATCGACCTCCGCTGCGGCGGAGGCCGCCTCGGGTTGCAAGGCGCCCCTCGCGCCTTGCCAAGAGCCCTCGGGTTCGATTCCCGATCCTATGCCAAAAGACATACCCCGCCAGCGGCGGGGTATTTCGTTTGGTGGAGATGGGGGGAATCGAACCCCCGTCCGAAAGCACTTTGACAGGAACTTCTCCGGGCGCAGACGGTCGTTTTCATTCCCTTGTCCGAGCGCGGGCCGTCACGCTCAGGGGCTTGGTAGCTTCATGATGCATGGCACGCTCAAAGCTTTGCGTACTCATGTTCACCACTGATCGACG
>JAFRDL010000047.1 GCA_017411265.1 Oscillospiraceae bacterium
AATGGCTTTGCCGTTCCCGGCGGGCGAGAGGAAACCGTCGTGCTTCTCCGCGGTGATGCCGGTCATAGGCTGGAACCAGTGGGTGAAATGGGTAGCCCCCTTCTCTGCGGCCCAGTTCTTCATGGCCTCGGCCACCACGTCCGCCTCTTCCCGGGTCAGACGATGTCCGCCCATCTGCCGGGCGTCCCGGAGGGCGTCGTAGATCTCCGCGGGCAGGCGTTCCTTCATGACCTCGTCGCCGAAGACCATGGAGGCGTATTTTTCTGTAATGGCGTTCATCGGTCCCGCTCCTCTCCCGGAAAAGCCGCGGCAAAGACGCTGCACATGCGGTGTCTTTGCCGGGTGAATGAATAATTTAGTTTACATCGTTTTTCGCCATTCTGTCAATCGTTTTGCCCTTTGCCGCCGGGGACCGGCTCATTTTTTCCTGCCGCGATAATCCCGGTTGATCTTTTCGCTCCAGTTTCCCGCGATGGGCGCGCCCATGCGGGCGCAGCAAACCGTCTCCGCCACCGTGTCGTAGACCACGCCGGTCCCCCGGGCGTCCGCGTGGTAGTTGGCGGTCCGGTCCGCGCCGATGCCGTACCGCTTCGCCGTCTCCACCGCGTCGATGTTGGCCGCCAGGAACAAAAACTCCCAGCCGTATTTCTCCTTCTCGTGCTCGATGCGCCGCTTGACCTCGTCGCTGGAATACCGGTGGCTGGCGTTCTCCAGACCGTCGGTCATGATGACGAACAGCGTGTGCTCCGGTACGTCCTCCGGTCGGGCGTACCGGTGGATGGCGGCGATGTGGCGGATGGTGTCCCCCAGGGCGTCCAGCAGGGCGGTGCAGCCGCCCACCCGGTAATCCTTTTCCGTCAAGGGCCGGATCTCCGAGAGCTCCGCCCGGTCGTGGACGGTCTCCGTCCGGTCGTTGAAGAGGACGGTGGTCACCCGGCACTCGCCCTCCACGGTTTTCTGCCTGTCGATGAGGGAGTTGAAGCCCCCGACGGTGTCCTGCTCCAGTCCGTGCATGGAGCCGCTGCGGTCCAGGATGAAGACCAGCTCGGTGATGTTGTTTTTCATGGAAACGACCTCCTGTACTGTTTTTGTTTGCGGCTTCAGTATAGGAGGTCGTCCGGTTCTTATGGTCGCCCGCCGGGCGACATTTTCAAACCGCGCCCAGAAGAGGCTGGTCGTAGGTGAAGAGCGCTTCGTTGATCTCGTAGATGTTGTAGTTCCGGCGCTGAATGAAATACTGGATGATCACGTCGAAATAGCTGCTGTTGGAAAGGGCGAAGCCCGCTTTTTTCAGCAGCTCCTCCATCTCCTCCATGTCCAGCTCCAGGGCGATGGCAAAGGCCAGAGCCGTGGGCTTGCTGGGCCGGTAGTGCACGTCGCTCCGGATCTTGGAGAACAGCTTCCGGTCCACGTTGGCCTTTTTGTAGCAGGCCGTGTCGGTCATGCCCCGCTCGTCGATCTTCCGGAAGAGCATCTGCTGAAAGCTCTCGTCCAGATGGCGGACCACGTCGTCCAGCTCCGGAGCCGGGGCGGCGTCCGCCTCGAACGCCTGGGCGCCGATGATCGGGGCGCAGGCGGCCGCCGGCTCCCGGTCCTCCTTCGCCTTCGGCCGGGGGATCCCCGCCGCCGCAGAGAAGGGCACGGCGTTTTCCCGCCGCCGGCGCCGCCACATCGGCTCGCTGTGCGCGTCCACATAGTGATCGTCGATGTATTCCCGGATGTCGTCGGAGAGCTCCTGCCCCAGCCGGAGGCTGCTCCGGCTGAACAGCACCAGGTACACGGTCATGTCGTGGTCCCGGAGATATTCCCGGATGGCGTCCGACGCCACCCGCAGGGCCTTGTCCTTGGGGTAGCCGTAGATGCCCGCGGAGATCAGCGGAAACGCCACGCTCTCGCATCCGTTTTTCTCCGCCAGGGACAGGGAATTCCGGTAGCAGGAGGCCAGCGCCTCCCTCTCCCCGGAAAAGCCGCCGTTCCACACCGGGCCCACGGTGTGGATCACGTACCGGGCCGGAAGATCGTGGCCGCCGGTGATCATGGCCTGCCCGGTCTCGCAGCCGCCCAGGGTGCGGCATTCCTCCAGGAGCCCCGGCCCCGCGGCCGCGTGGATGGCGCCGTCCACCCCGCCGCCACCCAGGAGCGAGGGCTTGGCGGCGTTGACGATGGCGTCCACGGGCATTCTGGTGATATCGTTCCTTACGATCTGAAACGGCATGGAGGTCCTCCCCTTTTCTCTCGATAGGCACAGTATACCGCTTTTCCCCCGAAAGCGCAAGAAACCGGTCTCCGTCCGGCCGGAAGGAACCCGATATTGTCAGATTTCCCCGGGGTGTGCTATAATAGGACATCCTTTCCCCGGATCCGACAGGAGGAGACGATCATGACGGTAAAAACGAAAACGGGGATCTATATCGGCCTCATCCTGGCGGTCATCGCCGTCGCCGTGGGGCTGATCATCTGGCACGGCGGACGGCAGGCCCCGGCCCCCGCCCCCGCAGTCACTCCCCCGCCCACCCCGGAGGTGGTGATCCGGGAGAAGGAAGTGGAGATCGAAAAGATCGTGGAGGTGGAAAAGGAGATCACCGCCGCGACCATCCAGGACGGTCTCCGGGACATGGGCTTTCTCGTCACCGAGGAGTATTACTTTACGGAGGTCGTCAGCTATTCCAGCATCAAAACGCTGTTCGACTGGGAGCTGGGGATCACCGAGTCCCGGTATCTGGTCAGCTACGACGGTGTGGTCACCGCCGGGATCGACTTTGCCGGGATCACCGTTACAAAGGATACGGACGACGGCCTTCTGACGGTGACGCTGCCCCGGGCGTCGATCCGGAACATCGATATCGACATGGAGAGCTTCGAGCTGTACACGGAGAAGGAGGGCTGGGGCAATCCCATCTCCGTGGCGGATTACAATCAGTCTCTGGTGGAGCTGGAGAAAAACGCGGAGAACCGGGCGCTGGACCGGGGGATCCTGGATCGGGCCGGGGAGAACGCCGTCCGGGTCATCGACAACTTTATCAAAAGCCTGATGGACACCTCCGGCTATACCATCCGCTACGACACCGTCGGGTAAGGGGAGATCGGATATGGAAAAAAACCTGAAAAAACTGCTGATCGCCGCGCTGCTGGTGCTGCTGGCGGTGATCTCCGCCCTGGTGATCGCAGACTGGGCCATGTCGCCGGGCACCCACGCCCGGGACATCGCCTCCATCGACGAAAAGACGGCCACGGTGCTGAAGCTCACCGCCGCCTCCACCCTGGCCTCCGCCGGGATCAGCGCCATCCCCGGGGATACCGCCACGCCCATCGCGGAAAAGCTGGCGGACTTCACGGAGTACTTCCTGCTGATCCTCTGCGTGCTGTACTCGGAGAAATACCTCCTCACCATCATCGGCGCGGGGGCCTTCCGGATCCTGGTGCCCGCCGCCTGTCTGCTGGGGATCGCGGGCCTGTACTGGAATCCCAAGCTCACCCGGCGGCTGGCCGGCCGGCTGGCCGTCATCGCCCTGGCCCTGTATTGTGTGATCCCGATGAGCCTCCGGGTGTCGGACGCGATCTATACCGCCTTTGATTCCTCCATCAGCACCACCCTCTCCGCGGCGGAGGAGCTCACGGACGAGACCGCCGAGCTGGCCCAGGCCGGCGAGGACAAGGGCCTGCTGGCCGCCGCCCTGGACCGGCTCTCGGAGACGGCGGAGGGGCTGGCCAAGAAGGCGGCCGATACCCTCAACCGCTTCGTGGAGGCGCTGGCGGTGATGATCGTCACCTCCTGCATCATCCCCATCCTGGTGCTGCTCTTTTTCCTGTGGGTGATCAAGCAGTTCACGGGGCTGGATCTGTCCGGCACCCTCCTCCGCCGAAAAAACGCCTCCGATCCGGGCGCGAGGCTGTGACCGGCCGATCCCCGTCTTCGTTCGACCCGGTCCTTCCGACGGAAAGACGATCCGCCCGGAAGCAGAAACGGTGCCGCCGAAGCGGCGCCGTTTCTGTTTTTTTACGGGGGAACCGAACAAAATATGGTCCTTTTTCCTGCCTCACAGGAAATCTTCCACAAGATATTGACGGGAGGGCCCATTTGGTTGTATTATTAAGCGTCAAATTGTATGCAGTTTTCACCCCCCTATCCTGTTAATCAAGGAGTGTTGTTCATGGGCAAATATTTTGGCACGGACGGCTTCCGCGGCAAGGCGGGCGAGGTCCTCACCGCCGAGCACGCCTTCAAGACCGGGCGGTTCCTAGGCTGGTACTACGGCAGGCTCCACACCGGCGACAAAGCCAGGATCGTCATCGGCAAGGACACCCGGCGGTCCTCCTATATGTATGAGAGCGCTCTGGCCGCGGGCATCACCTCCTCCGGCGCGGACGCCTATCTGCTCCACGTCACCACCACCCCCTGCGTGAGCTTCATCACCCGCACGGAAAATTTCGACTGCGGCGTCATGATCTCCGCCAGCCACAACCCCTTCTACGACAACGGCATCAAGCTGATGAACCGCATCGGCGAGAAGATGGACGACGAGCTTCAGGATGAGCTGGAGGCCTACATCGACGGCGACCCTGACGCCGTTCCCTGGGCCACCGGCGCGGACATCGGCTGCACCATCGATTTTTACTCCGGACGAAACCGGTATATCGGCTATCTTACCAGCCTCGCCACCCGTTCCTTCGGGGACCGCAAGGTGGCTCTGGACTGCGCCAACGGCAGCTCCTGGATGATCGGCCGGGCCGTGTTCGACGCCCTGGGCGCCAAGACCTATGTCATCAACAACGAGCCCGACGGCGTGAACATCAACAAGGGCTGCGGCTCCACCCATATCGAGGGCCTGCAGCAGTACGTCCGGGAACACAAGCTGGACGTGGGCTTCGCTTTCGACGGCGACGCGGACCGGTGCCTGGCGGTGGATGAGCTGGGCAACGTGGTCAACGGCGACCACATCATGTATATCTGCGCCAAGCACTTTAAAGAACGGGGCCAGCTCCCCTCCAACACCGTGGTCACCACCGTCATGTCCAACTTCGGCCTGTACAAGGCTCTGGACCGCATCGGCATCCGGTACGAGAAGACCGCCGTGGGCGACCGGTATGTGTACGAGAACATGAAGGAGAACGACCACCTCATCGGCGGCGAGCAGTCCGGCCACATCATCTTCCGGAAATTTGCCCACACCGGCGACGGGCTCATCACCGCCATCACCCTTATGGGCGTGATGATCGAGACCCAGCTGCCCCTCTCCGTGCTGGCCAGCGAGGTCACCATGTATCCCCAGGTGCTGAAAAACGTGAAGGTGGACGACAAGGACGGAACCCTGGCCGCTCCCGCCGTGAAGAAGTCCGTGGAGGACTGCACGGCCCGGCGGGGGGCCAACGGCCGGGTGCTGCTCCGGAAGAGCGGCACCGAGCCCGTGCTCCGGGTCATGGCCGAGGCCGGGACTCTGACCGAGTGCGAAGCCAACGTGGACGCCATCATCGAGGCCATGAACGCCTCCGGCCATCTCATCGAGGTGAAAAAATAATGAAACTGACCATTGCCGATCTTTACGATCTCGACCACACCCTGGCGGCGGACTACCTGCGGCAGTTCACCTATCCCTGGGAGGCCCTGGCCGGCATCGGCGAGCTGATCCTCGCCCTGGGGGCCGCCCTCCCGGCGGAGGATTATGAGCACACCGAGGAGAACATCTGGATCTCCCGGGACGCCAGGATCTACCCCACCGCCGACATCACCGGTCCCTGCATCATCGGCCGCGGCACCGAGGTCCGTCCCGGCGCCTTCATCCGGGGCAACGCCCTGGTGGGCTGCAACTGCGTGGTGGGCAACTCCACGGAGCTGAAAAACGTGATCCTCTTCGACAACGTCCAGGTCCCCCACTACAACTACGTGGGCGACTCCATCCTGGGCTACAAGGCCCACATGGGCGCCGGGTCCATCACCAGCAACGTGAAGAGCGACAAGGCCCTGGTGGTGATCCACAACCAGGGAGAGGACATCCCCACCGGCCGGAAAAAGGTGGGCGCCCTCATCGGCGACCGGGTGGAGGTCGGCTGCGGCAGCGTCCTCAACCCCGGCACCGTGGTCGGCCGGGACTCCAACATCTACCCGCTCTCCAGCGTCCGCGGCGCTGTGCCCGCCGAGTGCATCTATAAGCAGGGCGGCAACATCGTCCCCAAGCAGTTCGATTTCTGATCCTCATCCAATACTCAAACAAAAGGAGAGATACGACCATGCGCGTTATCGTAGCCAAGGATTACAAGGAGATGTGCTCTCTGGCCGCCGACGAGGTGGAGGCCGTCGTCCGCGCCGAGCCCGAATGCACCCTGGGCCTGGCCACCGGTTCCAGTCCCGTAGGCATGTATCAGGAGCTCAGCCGCCGCTGCCGCGAGGAGGGCCTGGACTTCTCCCGGATCCACTCCGTGAACCTGGACGAGTATGTGGGGCTGGCGCCCACCCACGACCAGAGCTACCGCTACTTTATGAACGACAATCTCTTCGACCATATCAACATCGACAAGGCCAACACCTATGTGGCCAAGGGCATCGGCGACGTGGAGGAGAACCTGCGGGAGTTCAACGCCGTGCTGGACAAAACCGACATCGCCATCCAGGTGCTGGGCGTGGGGCCCGACGGTCACCTGGGCTTCAACGAGCCCGGCGATACCCTCTACGACGGCGCCCACAGAGAGGTGCTGGATGAGAGCACCATCGACGCCAACGCCCGTTTCTTCGCCTCCCGGGACGATGTGCCCCGCTATGCGCTCACCATGGGCATGGGCAACATCCTGCGGGCCCGGAAGCTGCTGCTCCTCATCAGCGGCAGCAAGCGGGAAGCCGCCTCCCGGCTGCTCCTCTCCGACCGGATCGATCCCCGCTGCCCCGTCACCTTCCTCCGGCTCCACCGGGATGCGGTGGTGTTCCTGGAAGAGAAGCTGGCCGACGAGATCGGGTACAGGGCCTGACGGCATCATCATCCCCTGCGGCGCCGTGCCGCAGGGGATTTTTGTTGCGTTTTTTCTTTTCAAGCGGTATATTGATATAGTTTTCAGAAAATCGGGCATTCCCCGGAGCAAAGGAGATAAGCTATGTGCGGAATCGTCGGCTATACAGGACGTCAGGATGCGGCGCCCCTGCTGCTGGAGGGGCTGCGGAAACTGGAATACCGGGGGTATGACTCCGCAGGGATCGCCGTGGAGAACGACGGCCGGCTCCGGATGGTCAAGGCCTCCGGCCACATCGACCGGCTGGAGGAGAAGACCCACGGCGGCGCCGATCTCCCCGGCTGCTGCGGCATCGGCCACACCCGCTGGGCCACCCACGGAGCGCCCACGGATGTGAACGCCCATCCCCACATGTCCAACGACGGCAAGTTCGCCATCGTCCACAACGGCATCATCGAGAACTACTCCGCTCTCCGGGAGGAGCTGCGGGGAAAGGGCTTCGTCTTTCAGAGCGAGACGGACACCGAGGTCATCGTCCACCTGCTGGATATGTACTACCAGGGGGATCTGAAGGAGGCGGTGATGCGCACCGCCGCCCGGCTGGAGGGCAGCTACGCCCTGGGCGTGGTCTGCGCCGACGTCCCCGGGACCCTCTGCGCCATCAAGATGGCCTCCCCCCTGATCCTGGGCGTGGGAATCGGGGAAAACTACTTTGCCTCCGACGTCACCGCCCTGGTGAGCCATACCAAAAACGTGATCTACCTGGAGGACGGGGAGTTCGCCGAGCTGACGCCGGAGAGCATCACCGTATACGATGTGGCAGGACGGCCCGTGAGCCACAGCATCTCCCGGATCGTGTGGGACGTGGAGGCCGCGGAAAAGGGCGGCTACGACCACTTCATGCTCAAGGAGATCATGGAGCAGCCCCGGGCCATGAAGGCCGCCATCGAGCCCCGGATCCGGTCCGGCCGGATCGTGCTGGACGATTTCGACGACGCCTTCAAGGTCTGCTTCGACGACGTGCACCGCATCGTCATCACCGCCTGCGGCTCGGCCTACCACGCCGGGTGCGTGGGCCGGACCATGATCGAGGCCCTGTGCCGCACCCCCGTGGAGGTGGACGTGGCCAGCGAGCTCCGCTACCGGGATCCCATCATCGACGACCACACCCTGCTCATCGCCGTGTCCCAGTCCGGCGAGACGGCGGACACCATCGCCGCCATCCGGGAGGGGAAAAACCGGGGCGCCAAGGTGCTGGCCATCGTGAACGTGGTGGGCAGCACCATCGCCAAGCTGTCAGACTATGTGCTCTACACCTGGGCCGGGCCGGAGATCGCCGTAGCCACCACCAAGGGCTACACCACCCAGATCGCCGTGCTGAGCCTGCTGGCGGTGTGGATGGCGGACCGCCGGGGTCTCCTCACTCCGGAGCGGTATTCGGAGCTGACGGGGGGCATCCTGGATCTGCCGGAGCGCACCCAGCGGGCCATCGACCTGAACCCCCAGGTGGCCTATCTGGCGGAGCGGTACCGGGACAACACCTCTCTGTTCTTCATCGGGCGCAATCTGGACTACGCCGTATGTCTGGAGGCCTCTTTGAAGCTCAAGGAGATCTCCTACATCCACTCGGAGGCATACGCCGCCGACGAGCTGAAGCACGGCACCATCGCCCTCATCGACGAGGGGCGTCTGGTGGTGGCCCTGGCCTGCTGCGAGGCCCTCTTTGACAAGACCATGTCCAACATCAAGGAGGTCAAGGCCCGGGGCGCCAAGGTGCTGGCCGTCACCCACGAGGGCGGCCGCCGGGTGTTCGCCGAGGCGGACGACGTGCTGTTCGTGCCGGTGACCGATCCCCTGCTGGCCGCCATTCCGGAGATCGTGCCGCTGCAGCTGTTCGCCTACTATGTGGCCAGGGCCAACGGCTGCGACATCGACAAGCCCCGGAATCTGGCCAAATCCGTCACCGTGGAGTGACCTCTCCCCGATAAGCAAGGCGCGCCGGCCTGCGGCGGCGCGCGGAAGGAAGCCTGTATGAAAAAACTGCGAGTCTTTCTGGCCTGCCTCGCCTCCCGTCTGACCCGGTGGGGCATCCGGCTCCTGGGCCGGGGCGGCACTTCCCTGCCGGGGAAGGTGGCGCTGAGGATCTGCCCCGACCTGCTCTCGGTGCTGGGCCGGGGGGTGGATACGCTGATCCTCACCGGCACCAACGGCAAGACCACCACCGCCGGGATGCTCCGGCATATGCTGGACACTGCCGGGACCGACTATCTCTCCAACCGGTCCGGGGCCAATCTGAAAAGCGGCATCACCGCGGAGTTCATCCAGAACGCCGCGATCACCGGCCGGATGAAAAAAAAGCTGGCCGTCATCGAGTGCGACGAGGGGAACTTCCCCGCCGTCGTGGAGGCGCTGCAGCCCCGGGTGATCGTGGTGACCAACCTGTTCCGGGACCAGCTGGACCGCTACGGCGAGGTGAGCCACACCCGGGAATACCTGTACCAGGGCATCCGGAAGGCCCCGGCCGCCACGGTGTGCCTCAACGCAGACTGCTCTCTCACCGCCTCTCTGGGCTGGGATGTGCCCAATGAGGTGGTGTATTACGGGGTGGACGGCGTCAGCTCCGACGCGGAGCCCAACGTGTCCGACGCCCCCCACTGTCTCGCCTGCGGGGAGAGGTACGCCTACCGGCGGCACACCTTCGCCCACCTGGGGGATTGGTACTGCCCCGGCTGCGGCCGCAGCCGCCCCGCTCCCGCGGTGGCGGCGGAGAGCGTGGAGCCCGTCCCCGGCGCCGGCAGCCGGATCGTTCTGCGCACCCCCGAGGGGGAGCGGACCGTGGAGCTGGCCCTGCCGGCTCTTTACAACGTGTACAACGCCCTCTCCGCCCTCTCCGCCGCCCGGGCCATGGGCTGGGATACGGACGCCTGCGCCGAGTCCCTCCGGGATTTCGGGGCGGTGTTCGGCCGGATGGAGAGCATGAAGATTGGGGACACCCCGGTGCAGGTGGTGCTGGTGAAAAACCCCGCCGGATGCGACCGGGTGCTGGAATACCTGGCCTCTCTGGGAGAGGACGTTTTCCCCGTCTTCTGCCTCAACGACAACGTCAACGACGGCACCGATGTCTCCTGGATCTGGGACGCGGACTACGAGGCGCTGTTTGCCAAACGCGCCTATGAGAGCATCGGCGTGTGGGGCATCCGGGCGGAGGATATGCGCCTGCGGCTGAAATACGCCGGAGCGGAGGACGCCTCCATCCGGGTGTTCGCCACCCTGGACGAGCTGGCGGACGCCGTGGCCCGGGCCGGGAAGCCGGCCGTGGTGCTGCCCAACTACACCGCCATGCTCACCGTGCGGGACAAGCTCTCCACCCTGGCGGGGAAAAGTCGGTTCTGGGAGTAGTCCCTCAAATGGGACCCGCTTCGCTTGCCCCCATTTGAAGAGGATGCGGCCCGACCCGCGCACTCGCTGCGCTCGCACACTCCCGGGCCGAGAAGTATTTTTCCCGAGGCGCATGTCCCCGGGAAAAATGATTGGCACATTATTTGCGCCTGCGGGCGCGAACTCTGCGAGGCTTTATTGATGGAACTGAAGATCTGTCATCTCTACCCGGACGTATTGAATCTTTACGGAGACCGGGGGAATATCGCCTGCATGCGCCGCCGTCTGGAGTGGCGCGGGATCGGCTGCGCCGTCACGGAGCTGCCTCTGGGCACGGTGGACGATCTCACCGGCTACGACCTCTTCTTCATCGGCGGCGGGCAGGACTTTGAACAGACGGTCCTCCTCTCCGACCTGAACGCGGGGCGCCGGGACGACATCCGCGCCGCGGCGGAGGACGGGAAGACCTTCCTGTGCATCTGCGGCGGGTATCAGCTGCTGGGCCGGGGCTACCGCACCGCCGACGGCGAATGGTGCGACTACACCGGTATCCTGGATTTCGTCACCGAGGGCTCCCGGGACCGGATGATCGGCAACTACGCCTTCCGTCTGGGCCCGGAGAGCGGCGGCGGCGTGGTGGTGGGCTTTGAAAACCACGGGGGCCGCACCCGGCTGGGCAGCGGTCTCACCCCTCTGGGCGCGGTGCTCAAGGGCTGCGGCAACAACGGGCAGGACGGCACCGAGGGCGTGCGGTACCGCAACGTCTTCGGCACCTACAGCCACGGGCCGGTGCTGCCCAAGAACCCCGCCTTCTGCGACGGCATCCTGCTCTCCGCCCTGGTGCGGAAATATGGCGGCGCGGAGCTCGCCCCTCTGGAGGACGCCGCTGAGAACGCCGCCCGCCGCTATATGCTCAACCGACTTCACGTCACGGAATAAGGAGGAATCACTATGCGCAATTACAAGGAGGAAACGGAAAAGCGCGTCGCTTTTATCCGCCAGGTCCTGGCCGAAAGCGGCTGCCGGGGGATCGTCTTCGGAAACAGCGGGGGCAAGGATTCCGCCCTGGTGGGCATTCTCTGCAAGATGGCCTGCGACAACACTCTCGGCGTGCTCATGCCCTGCGCCACGACGCAGAACTACGGCAGCGACACAGACGATGCGCTGCTGCTGGCCGCCCAGTTTCAGATCGAAAGCCGGACCGTGGATCTCACCGAGGCCCGAAATGCAGAGATCGCCGCCCTGGAGGCGGCCGGGGTCGCCATGAACAGCTCCGCCGTGAGCAACATCGCTCCCCGACTGCGGATGACCACCTTGTACGCCATCGCCGCAGCGGAAGGCCGTCTGGTCGCGGGAACGGGCAACAAATGCGAGATTTACATGGGCTATTTCACCAAGTGGGGCGACGGCGCCGCCGATTTCAACCCCATCGCGGATCTGACGGTGTCGGAGATCTTCGCCTTTCTGGACTATCTCGACGGGCCGGAGTCCATCCGCAAAAAAGCTCCCTCCGCCGGGCTCTTCGAGGGGCAGACCGACGAGAAGGAGATGGGCGTCACCTACGCCGCCATTGAGCGCTACATGGACGGGGGCGAGGTCACCCCGGAGGAAAAGGCGATCATCGACCGCTTCCACCGGATCAGCGAGCACAAGCGCACCGGCCGGAAGGATTATCCGGGGTAATAAAACAGCATTTATAGGGAAAACCGGAGCGGGATCATTCCCGCTCCGGTTCTTTTTTCGGTTTGTCCAGGATCAGCACCAGCACCGCCAGGATCAGGATGGGCAGTCCGCCCAGGATGCCTGTGGGAGCCGGACCCACAAAGGGGTCCCCCCCGTCGGCGGTAAAGAGCGCTCCCAGCCCGGCGGCGCCGTTGATCGCCCCGTGGGCGATGGCCGCGGGGATCACGCTGTCGGTCTTCTCCGTCAGCCACCAGAGCAGGATGCCCAGGGCCGTGCAGAACACGCACATGGCGGCGATCCCCGTCCAGGGGAAACCGGGATATCCCAGCCCGTAGTTGTGGCCGATGGCGGTGATGGGCGCGTGCCACAGTCCCCAGATCACACCTCCCAGGAGCAGCGCCGGGACGCGGCCCATGCGCTCGGTGAGCCGGGGGAGCATATATCCCCGCCAGCCCCATTCCTCGCCCAGAGACGGGATCAGATTCACGATGCCCCCCAAAAGGACGGCCTGGACCGCCTGGATGGCAAGGAGTAAGCCCATGGGCACGGCCTGGGCCTCGTAAGGTATGCCGCTTTCCGCCATGATCTGCCGCAGATATCCCGCCGACAGATCCAGCCTGCCGGGGCAAAACAGGAAATACACCGCCGCCCCCAGGATCACCAGCAGTCCCGGTCCCAGCCAGGCCAGCAGATAATGCCGGATATGGCCCTTGAACTGGAAATGGAGGGCGTGGTCCCGGAAGCCCTCCCCGCTGATCAGCCGGGCCAGCACTGCCGCCACGGTGGGAAAGAGCATATATACGGTAAGCAGCACGGTGACGTCCTTCCCGGCGCGCGCCGCGGGATAGATCACCCCGTAGGCGAACGCCCCGGTGAGGATAAACACCAGCAGAACATAGACCAGAAGCCCGGTTTTCCTCTTTTCCATCGTTGTCACCCCTTAAAAACATACATCCGCAGGAAATACCGGAGAATGGGCACCGTGAGAGAGACCGCGATCAACAGGGTGAATACCCAGCCCGGTCCCGAGGCCAGGCGGACGATCCATACGGTGACGGCCGAAAACAGCACCGCCGAACCGATCCGGAGATCCGCCAGCAGCTCCCCCATCAGCCGGAAGACCCGGTCCCGGTTGGCGGGCGTGATCTTCACGCCGGGGTTCCATGTCTGGGGGAAAAAGCCCACCACCGTCAGAAGGATCACCGTGGCAAGACCAAGGCCTGGGAACACCCACAGCATCCCCTTCCCGCCCCAGCCGTTCACTTCGCCCGAGAAGGAGACATGGGTGGGGATCTGCGCCGGGAGATCTTTCCAGCACGCGGCCAGAAAGATCCCCGTTCCCAGCAGGATCGCCACAGAGAGGATCAGACTGATCCATGGATACAGACGCGCTCTGTCCATCTTTTTTCCCCCTTACTCGATGTCCAGCTCGGGAGGAACGTCCAGCTCGTCGGAGACGTATCTGCCGTTCTTCTTCCGCTGCCGGACGCACTCCGTCAGCAGGTATTCGATCTGCCCGTTCACCGAGCGGAAGTCGTCCTCCGCCCAGGCGGCCAGCGCGTTGTACAGCTTGGGAGACAGCCGCAGGGGGACCTGCTTTTTCTCCTTGTCCGGGGCAGCCATCTCAGTACAGGCTCCCGGTGTTCACGATGGGCTGGGCGTCGTGGTTGCCGCAGAGCACCACCAGCAGATTGGAGACCATGGCGGCCTTCCGCTCCTCGTCCAGCTCCACCAGTCCGCCCTCGTTGAGCCGCTCCAGGGCCATCTCCACCATGCCCACGGCCCCGTCCACGATCATCTTCCGGGCGTCGATGATGGCGCTGGCCTGCTGCCGCTGGAGCATCACCGCGGCGATCTCCGTGGCGTAGGCCAGGTAGGTGATCCGGGCTACCAGGACCTCGATGCCGGCGCTCTCCACCCGGGTCTGGATCTCCTGGCGGATCCGCTCCGCCACCAGCTCGCTGGAGCCGCGGAGGCTGCCGTCGTCCGCGATGCCGTCTCCGGTGGTGTCCACATTGGGCGCCACGTCATAGGGATACAGCCGCACGATGTTCCGCAGGGCGCTGTCGCACTGAAGGGAGAGGTACTCCTTGTAGTTGTCCACGTTGAACACGGCCTTGGCGGTGTCGGTCACCCGCCACATGACGGCGATACCGATCTCCACCGGGTTACCCAGGCAGTCGTTGATCTTCTGGCGGGAGTTGTTGAGGGTCATGATCTTCAGGGAGATCTTCTTGTTGGTCCCCATCGAGACCTGGGCGCTCTGGGCGCCGCCGGTGAGTAGGATGGTCCCCAGATTGCCCTTGCCCCCGTCCACGTCCCCGCTCTGGTTGAGCTTGGTGTTGGCCGCGGGGTTCACCGCCGTGCAGAAGGGATTCACCCAGTAAAAGCCCTCGCCCTTGAGCGTGCCTACGTATTTGCCGAACAGGGTCAGCACCAGGGCTTCCTGGGGCTTGAGGACCTTCAGGCCCAGCAGCAGGATCCACCCGAGACACAGGAAAATGACACAGAGCACCGCCAGCAGCGGGCTTCGGATGATGCCCAATACCAGGCCCACCACAGCCAGGATATGCAGCGCGATGATCAGCAGCAGCATCAGCATGCCGTTCTTCTTTCCGGTCAGGATCTTCTCTTCCATGACAATGCCTCCTTTGGATTTTTTTGATATCATATTGATATCACACTGCAGGGCGATTGTCAATATCTCCCGGTACGATTTGTGAAAACCGCTGTCTTCGGGCGGCCCGGTTCGTGCAAGAATGATAAAGACGCCTGCCGGTCCATCGGCGGGCGTCTTAAGCAATCGTCAAGTTGTTTTACTGGGCGGCGACCACACAGTACATGGTCATCTCCTCATCTCCGTCGTTGAACACGGAGTGGGCATGGCCCTGGGGGCAGTAGTGCACGTCGCCGGGGGCCAGAGGATAGACCACTCCGTCGTCCAGCACCTTGGCGTGTCCGGAGAGGATGTAGCAGACCTCCATGTTGGTGGAGTGGGTGTGTTCGCCTATGGAGCAGCCCGGCAGCACCCGGACCAGCAGGAACTTGTTCCCCTTCTCGTCCGCCCAGCGCCGGAGGTGGATGGTGCCGTCGCCCTTCCAGAAGTGCTCTTCCGCAACCTCCGGGATGTTCTCGAACCGAAGAATCATGTTTATTCCTCCTTAATTATAGTGCTTTTTAATCTATATCCAGCGGGACGCCGTCCCGCTCGGCGGCGATGAGCGACTCTCCCCGGTAGATCAGCTTCAGGGAGAAGAAGGGCGCATCCTCCTCCAGCAGCCGGAGAAAGATCCGGTCCCCCTGCCAGAGAGTGAGATCGTAGAGCTCCCTCTTTCCGATCCAGGCAAGCTCTCCCTCGTCGCAGGGACGCTCCTCCCCTTCCCAGGCGTCGGCGGTGAAGAGATGCATGTATTCGCACCAGTCGTCCTGCACAAAGGTCACGATCCCCCGGAACCGCCACGAGGTCAGACGCAGCCCCGTCTCCTCCCGGACCTCCCGGCGCAGGCAGTCCTCCGGGCTCTCTCCCGGTTCGAACTTGCCTCCCACGCCGATCCATTTGTCCCGGTTCACGTCCCGTTCCTTTTTGGTCCGGTGGAGCATCAGGTATCGATCTCCGCGTTCCAGATAGCACAGGGTCGTCAGGGTCATATCCGCACCGTCTCCTTTTTTTGCATTGTATCACATCCCGGCGGCGGACGCAATGATTTGGAATTTTCTTCCATTCAATTCCGGGATCTGCCGGTGATAACTCCGCCGTTTTCGGGCAGAATGAAATGGCGGGCAATCCGCAAATACCGCAAAGGAGGTTTTCTCTGTGGCAAATCTCACAAGCAAGGAGCTCACCGCTCTGGAGGACCAGATCGGCTGCGAGGCCACGCTGGTAAAAAAATACGAGGCCATGGCCTGTCTCTGCCCGGACGAAAAGGTCCGGCGGGATCTCCAGACCATCGCCGGCAAGCACCGGGCGCACTTCAACACCCTGGTGACCTTTTTGAATTAAGGAGGAACGAACCATGACCGATCCCAACGCCTGCGCCCGGATCATGGGGACCCGGGAGATCCTGGAGGACGCCCTCATGAGCCAGAAGCACATCACCGAGGGGTACAACACCTTTGCCGGGGAGTGCGTCAACGAGCAGCTGCGCCACGCCTTTCTGAACATCCTGGACGACGAACACACCATCCAGGCGGACGTGTTCTGCACCATGCAGTCCAACGGCTGGTACGCCGTGGAGAGCGCCCAGCCCCAGAAGATCCAGCAGGCCCGGCAGAAGTTCTCCCAGCAGCCGTAACTCTCCCCCATGGAAAAGGACGCCGGAAACGGCGTCCTTTTTCCATATTTTACCATTTTCGGTCTGTCTGGAAGGTGAGCCATTTCAGCTCGGTGTACTCGTCCATGGAGTAGCGGCCGCCCTCCCGGCCCACGCCGCTGTCCTTCACGCCGCCGGAGGGGGCGGTGGTGGCGCTGAGGTAGGTGAGGTCGTTGATGTGGACCATGCCCGCCTCGATCTTCATGCCCAGCTCCATGGCCACGTCCAGATCGTGGGTGAGCACCGCCGCGGAGAGGCCGTAGAGGTTGTCGTTGCACTTCCGGAGGGCGTCCGCCGGGTCCTTCACCGGCACGATGCTGGTGACGGGGGCAAAGCTCTCGTCATAGAAGATCCCCATGGTCTCGTTCACGTCCCGGAGCACCGTGGGCCGGAAGAAGGGCCCCTCATGGGTGCCGCCCGCGATGCAGCGCGCCCCTTTGGCCACGGCGTCGTCCACCTGGAACTGGACGAAGGCGCAGTGCTTTTCGTCGATCAGCGGCCCGATGAACACCTCCGGGTCCGTGGGATCGCCCACCTTGAGCTTCGCCGTCCAGGCGGCCATCTTTTCACAGAAGGCCTCGTACACCAGCTCCTCCACCAGGATCCGGGAGGTGGCCATACACAACTGCCCCTGGTTGGCAAAGGCGCCGTTCCCGGCGATCTCCACCGCCGCGTCCAGGTCGTAGTCCTTCAGCACGATCAGGGGGTTCTTGCCCCCCAGCTCCATGGCGGTCTTTTTGAAGTCCTTCGCCGCGGCTAGGGCAATGGCTCTTCCCGCCTTGCCGCCGCCGGTAAAGGACACCATCTTCACCCGCTTGTCCTGCGCCATGACCGCCGACAGGGACTCGTCCGCCACCGGGACCACGTTCAGCACCCCAGCCGGGAGCCCCGCCTGGGTAAGCACCTCCCCCAGCAGCAGGCACATGGCCGGGGTGTGGGGAGAGGGCTTGAGGATAAAGGTGTTGCCCGCCGCGATGGCGTAGGCCAGCTTTTTGATGGAGAGGATCACGGGGTAGTTGAAGGGCAGGATCCCCAGGATCACCCCCAGGGGCCGGCGCACCACCACGGACATCTGCCCGGGCTTGGCCGGCGGGAGAAAATCGGTGTTGTGCCGGCGGCACTCTCCGGCCGCCACCCGAAGGATACCCACGCCGCCCCGGAACTCGCCCCGGGCGATGCTCTGGGGCTTGCCGCCCTCCCGGACCAGGAGCTCCATGAACTCCTCCTCCCGGCCGGCCATGACGTCCGCCGCCTTCAGCAAAATGGCCTCCCGGCGGTCTGCCATGGTCTCCGACCAGGCGGGAAAGGCCGCCGCGGCACTCGCCAGCGCCCGCTCCACGTCCCCGGGCCCCGCCCGATGGACGGAAAAAAGGGGCTTGCCGGTGGCGGGCTCCAGATCCTCCCGGACGCAGCCGTCGGTCTGGTCGGCCCAGCCGCCGTCGATGTACAGCTTATACTCGTTTTTCACGGGCCCCTCCCCTTTTCAGCTCACCACGCCCCGGATGAAGGGCGGGCGCACGGGCATCTCATCTCCAAAGGTATAGCAGGCCAGCAGCTCCTTTTCCGCCTCCGCCGCCGCCGTCTCCGAGGCGGCGTGGATCTCCGCCAGGGGATCTCCGGCGCGGAGACAGGCGCCGGCCTTGGCGGCGAGGACCACGCCCACCGAGAGGTCGATCACATCCTCCTTGGTGGCCCGGCCGCCGCCCAGGTGCATGGATACCAGGCCGACAGCCCGGGCCTCCATGGCGGTGATGTAGCCGTCCCGGGGGGCGCGGACCGTGCGGCGCACCGGCGCGGCGGGCAGCCGCGAGGGATCGTACACCGCCGCCGGATCGCCGCCCTGGGCCTCGACCATGTCGGCCAGTTTGCGGAGCGCCGCGCCGCTCCCGATGGAGCGCTCCAACGCCGCGCGGGCTGTTTCTTCGTCCGGGGAGATGCCGCTGCGGGTGAGGATCTGGCTTCCCAGCACCAGGCACAGCTCCCGGAGGTCCGGCACGTCCTCGCCCCGGAGGACGGCGATGGCCTCCTTCACCTCCAGCGCGTTGCCCACGGCAAAACCGAGAGGCTGATCCATATCCGTCACCACTGCGGCCATGTTCCGTCCGGCCTGGCGGCCCACGTTCACCATCTCCCGGGCCAGGGTGAAGGCGTCCTCCTCCGTCTCCATGAAGGCGCCGGAGCCCGTCTTCACGTCCAGCACGATGGTCCGGGCCCCGGAGGCCAGCTTTTTGGACATGATGCTGCTGACGATCAGGGGGATGGAGTTCACCGTGGCGGTCACGTCCCGCAGGGCGTACATTTTTTTATCCGCCGGGGCCAGGTTCGCCGTCTGCCCGGCGATGACAAAACCCACCGTGTCCGCGATCTCCAGGAACCGCTCCGGGCTCATGGCGGTGGAAAAGCCGGGAAAGGCTTCCAGCTTGTCGATCGTCCCGCCGGTGTGGCCCAGGCCCCGGCCGGACATCTTGGCCATCTTGCCGCCGCAGGCCGCCACCATGGGGCACAGCACCAGAGAGGTCTTGTCCCCCACGCCGCCGGTGGAGTGCTTATCGGCCGTATGGGGGCCCAACGCCGACAGGTCTACCATATCCCCGGAATGGGCCATGGCCAGGGTGAGGGCCGTGGTCTCCGGCACCGTCATGCCCCGGAACAGGATGGCCATCATCAGCGCGGACATCTGATAATCGGGGATCTCTCCGGCTGTGTAGCCCCGGATGATAAAGCGGATCTCCTCGTCCGAGAGCTCTCCGCCCCGTTTCTTTTTTTCGATCAGATCGGTCATATGCATGCAACATCACCTCATGGTATATTGTAGCATACAGCGCCTCCGGTGACAAGGACGCAGACCGCCCCCCGCATCGCAAAAAACTTCGGAAAAGAGAATTTTCCGGTTGACAAGCCGGAAAGAAAATGCTATAGTAAGCAAGCTTTCAAATGCGCGAGTGGTGGAATTGGTAGACTCGCTAGATTCAGGTTCTAGTGCTCATTCCGGGCGTGGGGGTTCACGTCCCCCCTCGCGCACCAAAAAGAATCAGTCACCCGAAAGGGTGGCTGATTTCTTTGTGTAAAGACGGGACTTGAACGGGAGCGGTGTTAGAAAACGTGCCGGGGGCACGTTTTCCCCGCGACCCGGCCTGCCCCGCAGGGCAGGTCAAGTCCCCCCTCGCGCACCATATTAGGACGTCAATTTTGATACAATTGGCGTCCTAAACTTTTTATTTAAAAAATGCGAGGAATTTGCAGAAATTCTGCTTTTTCCTCGCATTTTTCACGTAGAAATTCAATTCGCGTCACGGTCGCTCGGTTTTTCCAGCGGCCGTTTTTTCGTTTTCCTGGGTCTTTTTCCGGCCTTGGCTCCCCGGAGTTTCGTTCACTTTCAGGGGGATTTCGTTCACTTTGCCGGGTTTTCGTTCGATTAGTTTACATAAGTCGGAGTTTCGTTCAGTTTGTCTTCTGGAGTATTTTGAGGCATTCCTCTTTTTCTTCACTGGTCAACTCATCAACAATAGTGAACCGTTTTCGCTTCCTGACGGAGCACTGTAATGTTAATCCTGCCTCTGTGCTCATGTTAGCTTTTAACAAAAAAGCTGCCGAAGAACTACGCGAAAAAATGGAAGGACTATTTAGCACATTTGCCGATCGCGAGATCAGTATGCCCCATGTTATGACATTCCATGCTCTTGCGTATTCTATTTCATTTGCCTAGATTTGAAAACCAGGTTTTCAGCTCTTCGCTCTTTTTTGCCACGGTTTCCTTAAAGGCCTCCGTCTTTTCTGCACGGAGCTTTTCCCGAGTTTCTTTTGCCATCTGGCGCTCTACCTCGCGGGCATGCTCCACCTCAGCCGCTACCTCGGCAGCATCCAATCTCGTAATGGATACCTCAAAGTTGTTGAGCTTTGCAGTCAGAGCTGTTTCGTATTCCTCCTGCGCCAGCAGGATGATCGCCGTCTCCCCGTCAAGGATACAGTCCCCCGCTTTTTCCAGCAGAGATACATTGTCAGCCATATCACCGGCGTCTACCGCACCGCCAATCAGCATGCCCACGCTACCACCAAGTAGGATCCCGATCGGTCCGCCCAGGACACCAACAAGGCTCCCGATCAAGCCGCCTGTCCAAGTGTCGTCGCCGGTCGTCGTTCCACTTACGAATCCATCCATGACATTGAGCTTACCGTTTTCCTTTTTGACGATCATGGCCTGGGAGATTGTATAATTGGCATTTGTGGTTTCCCGCTTCAGTTCTGAAAGCGCCTGATACGCTTCACTCTCAACCTTATAGTTTGTAAGAATCAAATTCTCTTTCATCTCAAACACCCCCATAATAGAAAGCGCCCCGCGGATGGCAGGGCGCTGTGGTGGTTATTTTATCCTTCGATCTGGATCGTTTTATGCTCCGGAAGCGCCACCGGCTTCTCTTTCGGGAAGTCAAGCGTCAGGAC
>JAFRDL010000048.1 GCA_017411265.1 Oscillospiraceae bacterium
CGGCGGCGCCGGTGACCAGCTCGCTGGAGGAGGCCAGGATCTTCACGTCCCCGCCCACCTTGTCTGTCTTGGTGCCCAGCGATGCGCCGTTCAGGATCTCCGCAGTGGTCTTGCCCTGGAAGTAGGTGACAATGGCCACGGCGGCCACACCGGCGGTGCCGCCCAGGGCGACACCGGCGGCGATGTTCACCAGCTTGTTATCGGAAACGGCCTGGACCTTCACGTCCTTGCCCGCCGCTGTCTTGCCGCCCAGGGAGGCGGTGGTCGTGTCGTTATAGACCATGGCGTTGATGTCGCCGGCCACGCCCGCCGTACCGCCGGCCGCAAAGCCGATAGCCAGCAGGATCAAAGTGCTCTCGTCCGCGGCGTTCACATCCACGCTGCCGACAGAGCTCAGCACCGCTCCGGCGGCCACAGAGGCCTCCACGGTCTTGGAGAAGACCAACGTCGCCACCGTGGCGCCCACGCCGGTGTTGGGAGAGGCTCCCAGCGCCCCGGCAAAGCCGAACAGGAGCGAGTGGTCTTCCGCTCCGACGGCGATATCGCCCGTTCCCTCTTCCCCTTCCTCGGGGGACGCCGTAATCTCGGCACCGGCGTTCACCTGTGCCTTGACGGTGTTTTTAACGACCAGAGTAATGACCGTTCCGGCGGCGCCCGCGGTGCCTCCCACGCCGGCGGCTACGCCGGCCGTGACAACGGTCTCATTGCCTGTTGCCTCCACCATGACGCCCCGGCGTTTGGTGTTCCGGTTGGCGGCGGTGGTCAGTCCGGTCCCGCCGCTGCGTACGCGGGCCGTCAGTTTGGCGCTCTCCATAACTGTCGCGGTGACGGTGTTGTTGAGCACCGCGGTGCCGATGGTGGCGCCCAGTCCAACGGTCCCCGTAGCCACAGAGATCCCGCCGGCAAACATGTATACGGCGTTGTCCATGGCGCTCACCACGCCGATGGAATCACCGGCGGTGACTGCGCTCTGCTCTCCGACCGCAGTGCTGATGGCTGTATTGGACACCAGCACGGGGATTGTGCCGGAGAAGGCGTTCCCGTTGGACGCGCCGGCAGCCAGGCCCACGATCACGTTGGTATCCTTGCCCGTGGACTGGATGAGTACATTCCCCTCTTCCGCCGTAATGGTAACGCCGCTGCCCAGCTCCACGCCTGCCGTACGGTCGAGCACGTTCACCAGAACCGTGGCGCCCACGGCGGCCGTGCTGCCGCCAATGCTCAGGGCCGCCGCGATCTCCACCAGGTGGCTGGAGGTATCGGTCCGTACGGACACGTCCTTCTTGGCCAGGAGAGAGGCGCCGTCGCCCACCGTGGTATCGGCGGCGGTGCCGGACACCAGCACGCCCAGCGTGCCAGCCACGGACACCTCCCCGCCGGGAGCGGCGGAGGCGCTGGCCAGAACGTTGATGATCTTTTCATGGTTGTCGGTGGAGAGGGCAACGCTGCCGTTGGTACTCTCCACGGTGGAGCCGCTGCCCACATCCGTGGCAGCCTTGGCCTTGTTCACTACCACGGCGATCGTTCCGCCCACTGCTACCTTGGAATGACCGCCCGCCACGGACAGGGAGACCAAAAGGATCTCGCTCTCCACGGCACTGCGGATGGCCACGTCGCCCGCGGCGGAAACGGAGCTGCCTTCCCCAACGGAAGCTTTGGCGTTGTTGTTGGCGGACACCACGTTCAACGCGCCTCCCGCGGTAAGGGTGGACTGGGCGCCGTCGGCAATGGAGGCCGCGGCGGTCACCAGCATCACGTCCTCATTCGCATCGGCCCGCTGGTCGTAGCCGCCGGAGGTGATCTCGATCGACGCGCCGTCGCCCACAGAGCTGGTGACAACGTCTTCGTTGTCCAGCCAGGCCACCGTAAGGCCCACGCCGAACTTGGAGGGCGCCACGCTGAGGGACCCGGCCAGGATACGGACGTTGGCGTCATCGGCGGCCCGGAGCAGCATGCCCCGGATCACCGATTTGCCGGTGTTCTCCCCGCCGTTCAGGATGGCCCAGGTCACATCGCTCTTTACCAGCTTGCCGTCCTTCATCTCGTAGAGACGGTGCTTGTACTCATAGATGGTGCGTCCGCCCGCTTTGTAGACGTTGTACTCTACCCCATCCACGGTCTCCGTCTCTTCTTCCGCCTCGGCGCCGAAGATGGCGGAGTTCAGCCCGGTGTCGGCGAGGGTGCCGTTGGCAAGCTCCTCATAGACCCGGTCGGCAAGAACATAGTACACATTGCCCTTCGCGTCCTGCCAGATCTCGTAGGTGCACCCGCTCAGCTCCACAGTAACGTTGTCGCCCAGGGTGGCGTTCACATTGTTGCGGAACACCAGGACCGCCACGCTGCCGGCCACCGAGGCCTTGCTGTCCGTGCCGCCGCTGCCGACGATGGAGCCGGCGATGGCTTCCAGATAATAGTTGGTGGAGCTGAGCACGTTCAGCGCGTCAACCATGCCCACCGCGTCCTCGGTGGTGATGTTGATGTCCACCTTGTAGCTGGAATCCGGGTCGTTTTTGTCCCGGTCCAGATTGATCATGCCCTTCTTGACCTTGTCCTTGTCCGCCGCCGGCACATCGGAGGTGTCGGTGATGAATCGGTCCAGACCCACGGCGTTTTCAAAGTCACTGAAGTCCACGCGGGCCTTCTCCGCATTGATCTCCAGGCTCTCGCCCCGGATCACTGCGCCGCTGCCCACGGTCACGTCCACCTTGTTGTTGCCGTAGACCACCGCGACGGCCAGGCCCATGCCCACGTCGGAGCCCTTGGACACGCTCACGCCGCCGGCGCGGACGGCCAGCTTGGTCTTGTCATAGGCGTGGAGGACGATCCGCCTGCCCTCGATGGCAACGGGCGCCTCCTCGGTGCTTTGGATACGCACGGCGGTGACAGCGTTGTCCACCACCACGGACACGCTGCCCGCGATGGAGAACTTGCCGGTTCCGCTCACCGCGCCGGCCAGGGCCTGGGCGGCCAGGAGACCCTTGTACTCCCCGTCCATGTTCTGGGTCGTCGTGGCCTTCACGGTGAGATCGCCCCGTTCACCGGCCTCGTCGATGGCGGTGAGATCTCCCCGGATGTCCACGGTGCTCTCGTTCCGGTCTACGCTGACAGAAACGCCCGCAGCAATGGAGTTGGAATTCTGCGCCAGGCTCATGGCGATGCCAGTGCCCTTGGTGAGGAAGTTGCCCCGGTTGGAGGCTTCCACCAGGATCTCCGCAGCCTGGAGCGCTCCCTCCACGGTCACGCCGGCCTTGTGGCCGGTGATATTCAGTCCGACCGCGGCCGCCACCTGGAAATTCTGGCTTGCCGTACTGTTGGAATTGGGCATGTTCTGGCCGCCGTTGCTGTTGGCCTGGCCAACGCCCTCGTTCGCGGTGTTTCCGGCGCCGCCGGTGGAGGGTGCCCCCGCGTTCTGGGTGCGCAGGGCGTTGGAGGAGACGTTGGCATTGGGATCGGCCCTGTTCTGCCCGTCGCCGTTCTTGTTCAGGGTGTCGTTGACCCTGGTATTGGTCTGGGTGGGATTCTTTTTCTTCCCGCCGTCCTGGTTGTTCGGATCGTTCTGGCTGTTGTTTTCGCCGAAGTATTCGCCGGCCAGGAGCTTGTTGGCGTTCTTCTCCGAGGCCTCGACGCCGCCGGCGAATTTGTTGAGATACCGGTCCAGATCCGCGCCCATGGCGGTAGCCAGGGCTTCGCTGTTGTCCCGGTTGAAAGTCGTCGCCCGGACACTGGCGGTCCCGGTTGCGGATACGCTGCCGGAGAGTTCGGCATGCACCTGGGAGTTGGTGATGTTTACCGTGACGCTGGCGCCCACTGCAGTGGACTTTCCGGCGGCGAAGGAGCTGGCCTTGGTGACGGTCTTCCCCTTCTGCTCGGCGGAAAGGTTGAAGCTGACAAAGTCTGTATCGGGATCGGTCGCATCCAGTGCAACGGTGTCAGACCCGGTGACGGACACGCTGCTGCCCTTGGCGATGGCGGCGGCGATCTTGTCGGTCACCACCGTGATGGACACGCTGGCATCCAAGGAGATGTCTTTCTGGGTCTCGGTGGCTTCGCCGGAGGCAGAAGCCCCGGCCAGGGGATCGGTGCCCGCCACGCCGGCTGTCTGTGTATTGTGGATCGATACGGCCCGGATGTCCGCCGTGCCCGCGGTGACGGTACGGTTTTCGCCGACGCCTGCCGTGACCGTCAGGTCGGAGTAGGTCATGGCGAAGCCCGCGCCGACGCCGATGGACTTGCCGCTCTGGGTCTTTTGGGGCTCCTGGGCCGCGCCGGTGCCGCTGGTGGAGCTTTCGTCCTTCACAAAGGAGGCAACCACCACAGCGTTGGCGTCCGGCATATAGAAGAGGTAGGCCGTGCCGCCGTTGGGATCGATGATGGAGTTGTCGGTGGTGACGATGTCCTGCGTGCGCTCGCTGCTGCCCTTGGCGGTAAAGGCCAGGTACAGCTTATCCAGCTTGTAGCCGTCCGCAGCTGTCACGATGGCCGTGATCCGGTCCTCGTAGGACGCGTGAAGCACGGCGCCGTTGTCCGAGCCGGCAAGCTCCAGCAGCTTGATCGTGCCGGCGACCGTCTTGCCGTCCGTATCTTTAAATGTATACGTATTGGTGTAGTTGCCCTTGCCGTCTCCCTTCCGGTCGTCGGCCCCGGGCGTCACCTTGGTGCGGGTGACGGAGTCGTTTTCTCCCGTAGTCTGGGATTCCACGCCCAAGGTCAGGGCACTGATGAAGTTCACGCTGATGTTGACGATGGTCTCCGCCTTGATCTCCGGCTCCTTGCTGCCGGCAAGCACCAGGCTCACCGAACCGTCGGAGCCGCGTTTCACGCCGAAACGGAAGCCCTTGCTGAACTGTTCGTTCGTCAGCTTGGCAGACCAGGTCTCCGGTTTTCCGCCGGAGAGAATATAGCTGAAATCAAGGTACCGGTCCTGGATCTCGCTGCCTTCCTTCGGAAGGGTCTTGACCACGTAGACCGTGGTGGTATAGGTGACATCGTCCACGGTCTCCGTCTCCTTCCCTTCCGGGTCGACGGCGATGGACATGGAGCCGTCACCGGTCCAGGAGACGTCGATGCAGTCCTTGGAGATAGTATTCTCATCCACAAAGAAGACGCTGTATTCCAGCTTGGACCCCGGCTTGACCCGCACGGCCCGGCCGGCCAGGGTAATGGTGCACTCCGTACCGGTCTCTGCGATCTCCGGAACCGTGAAGGTCTTGCCTCCGAACATGGGAAGCTCCAGTGTGGCGGTGGAACCGTCGGGCTTCACATACTTGACGGTAACGCTGCGCACTTTCCGACCTTCGTCCGGCGTGAGGGTCACTTCCCGCTCGTCTGCGGACGCGCTTCCGCCCACCCCCACATGGATGGCGGCGTTGGAAATCTCTGTTATCACGCTGGGCATCGTGAGCGTCCCGTCGGTATTGCCGGTCACGCCGGAGGCGGCGCCCGCGTTGAGATTGGTGCTGGCCTTGCCCCGGCTGTCCTCGGCAGCGGAAGCGGTGGTCTTCTCCACCTGGCTGCCCTCGGCACGGACCGCCAGATCTCCGGTGACGATCACATAGTTGGCGGAAGCGGCGTCTGTTCCGGCGATCAGAGCTTCTGTGGTGCCCTTGATCACGGCGACGGCCACGCTGCCCGCCACGGCCGCCTGTTTTCCTCCGGCGCCGGCGACCGCCTCGGTGGTGAACCGATGCGCGGGGAAGTCGTCCTCCACGGAGACCTTGACGCCCAGGAGTCCGGTAATCTCGTCCAGCGCAGCGTTGGTGAGAGCCTTTCCGGCTTTCATGGCGGCCTGCTTCAGATTCTCCATCAGCTTATCGCCGACCTTGCCGGACAGGAACTCCTGGAGCTTGTCCAGGTCGCACAGTCCGTCGGTAAGGGTGTCGCTGACCTTGTCCGCCAGGGTTTGGAAGGTATCCGTCAGAGCCTGTTCGAATCCGGCTCTGTTCATGTTCTCTCTGGGAGGAACGCTGATGCCGTATTCACCGGCGATCTCGGTGACTTTGGCAAGAAGGTCGTCCACGATCTTGTCACGAACCTTGATCAGGATACCGGTTTCCGGCTTCAGGAACGCGTCCTGGAGTATGGCCGCGATGGACTCGCTCTTGGGGACCTCGTCCCCGGGGTTGACGGGGTTGAGATAGCTCTGGAGAACGGGCGTGACGATGGTCACCAGGTTGTCCAGAATGGCGCCCTGCACCGTGGGCCAGCCCTGGGTCTTGAAGTACTCCAGAAGGGCCTTCTTCAGATCCGGCCACACGCCGGCGTTGTTCCAGTTTTCGCCCAGCAGGGACTCCATGGTCCCCTCCAGCTTGTCAGGGAGACCCAGGAACAGCAGTACGAAGTTGGCCAGGTTTTCCTTGACCTGCTCATAGGGATTGTTCTGGAGGAGTTCTTCCAGACCGGTCCCATCCAGCAAAGCCTGGGAGGCAGCCTCTACCGCGTCGGTGATGATGGAGGCCAGGGTCGCCGAGCCGCTCTCGCCGAACAGGTCGGCGATTCCCGCCGCTTCCACGATCTTCATGACCAGATCGGTAAGGGCGCTCTCCAGGAGTTCCATGAGCCAGCCGCGCTCGCTGTCGGGCGACTCGTTCTCCTCTCCTTCGGTCTCCTCCTCGGTGATCAGGCCGGCCCGGACCGTCAGGGTGTCGGCGGTGATGGCCGCATCTCCCACGATGGCCTGGTTTTTGTAGTTCACCACCTGGATCGCTACCGCCACGCCAACGCCGATCTTTCCCTGGCTGGCGCTGCCGTTGGCCATGATCTCTCCCTCGTTCAGAGCCAGGGACTCCACGGTAAGCTGACCGTCCTCCCCGTTCTCACCTGCAGCGGTGACGGAGATGCCGTCGTCGATCTGGGCCAGGGTCGTGATGCTCTGAATATTCAGCGCCAGGGCCGCGGCGACCTCGATGCCGCCCTCGGAGGTGGAGGCGCTGGGCTTGTTGTCCGTATCGGACTTGATGGACTTGGGGTCAACGCCGCCGGCATTCACATGGCCTGACAGCTTGCCGGCCCCGCCCATAACGCCGTCCGACTGTTTGTCTGCTCCCGATTTCCCGTCGTCCGATGAACCGCCGTCGTCGGAACCGCCGGAGGACGCCGCACCGCTGGCGCTGGCGCGGGCCGTGGACCGCGCCCGGTTCCGCGCCTTGGTCGCGATCTTTACATTTTTCGCTTCCGTGCTGCGGGAGAGCCGGGCAACCGTCTTGTCGTGGAGCACGGAGACGGCGAAGGACGCACCCACTCCGCAGCTGTCGCCGGCGGCCGCCGCGTTGGCGGCCAGCTGGCGGTCCGCCGCGCTTTCGGCCGCGACGGTCACGTCGCCGTCGCAGCGGAGGACGTCTGTGCCTTTGCCGAAATGGGCCAGCGTATCGGTGCCGGCAACCAGCAGAGCCAGGACCGGCGTGATGGAAATGCCGCCGGCAGAGCCAGCCACGGCGCTGAGCGTCTGGTTGTCAGACGAGGAGGCGGTGACCTCCACGCCGGAGAGAGCCTCGTCGATGGCGATCGGCGTGCCGTCGGCGATTTCGGCAACGGTCTCCACGCCGGTAACGGAAACCGCGATTCCGGCGCCCACGCCCGCGTTCTTGGATTTCTCCGAGCCCTTGGCGTCGGCCTTGGTATCGAATTTCGTCTCACTCGCCGCGTCAACGGTCAGGTCCCCGCCGGAAAGGGAAAGACTGGCGGTCTTTTCCACACGGGCGAACGTATGCGCGACGCCGACCTGTACGGCCACCGCGCCGCCGATCCCGATATCCCCGGCGCTGTAGCCGGCAGCGGCTTCCACCGCGCCCTGCGTGGCGGAGGACGCCGCGACCTTGAGGCCTTCCGCCTCCACGTCCGCATTCTTCACCACGGCTTTATTATTATTAATGGTAACGCCCACGGCCACGGATACACCCAGGGAGGTGAGGCTCTTCCCCCCCTCACCGGAGCCGTTGCCGGGCTGGACGCCGACCTCGAAGGAGGCCTGGATCTCCATCACTGCGCCGGACGCCGCATCAGCGGGCAGCGCGACGGTGTATTCCGTTCCTTTACCGGTCGCCGTCAGATTCACGGTGTTTCCGCCGGACATCAGCGACACCTTCACGCTGCCGGTGCGGATCTTGTATCCGCCGGAGGGCGTAACGGTAAAGGTGTAGGTTTCGCCGGCGTCGGCCCTGGCGTTGGAAAGCTCGATGGTACCGTTGACGGTTGTCCCCGCCTTTACGGTGACGGCCTTCTCCGCGACGACCGGAGTGAAGGTAAAGGTGCTGGCCGCGCTCTCCAGATCGATCTGAGCCCCGAACTCCACCAGTCTCGCAGGAATGGTGTAGCTCCATACGCCGTTTTCGTTGTCGGTCACGGCGATCCCGTCGTTGTCGCCGATCTGCAGCTCGATCCGGGTGATCTTCTTCCCCGCCTGAACAGCCGTCTCGTTGAGCTGGAGGGTGATGGTCTCGCCCACGCCGGCCTTGTTCACGTTGACGCTGACGTCGCCGGAAGCGGCGCCGGCCACCGTGATGGTATGGATCTGGTTATAGAAGTCGGCAACCACGGTCACGTCTGCGTCCGGCATTACGAAGGAGTACTTCCCGTCGGAGAGGGTCAGCTCCCGTACGGTGGCCTCCGCAGCGCCGGCCGGAGTATAGGACATGCTGACCTTGGCCAGCTGTCCGCCGTGACCGCTCCCGGCGCCCAGTGTGAATGTGACGGTCTCGCCCACCCGGGTTCTGGCCGGATCGGCGGTATCCAGGGTGATCACGCCGGCCTGGGCATCCGCTACCCCGGCGGACTGCGTCTCGGTGGTGATGGCGCGGAAGCTCTCTACAAACACGGCACCCACCGTGATGGCCGAACCGGGCGTGAGTCCGGTGAGTTCGGCGATCTTGAAGTAGTAGTTCCCCTTGCCGTCGGTGCTGAGAGCGACCTTGGCGGTCTCCCCGGTGGTTTTGGTATAGGTCACATAGGGGCTGGCCGCCACGGCGGTCTCGCCCTCTCCCTCGGCGCCCTGGACGGAGTAGGTCTCCCGGGGCGTCACTTTGAAGGCGTAAACGCCGCTGCCCGCGCCGCCGCTGAGATGTCCGACGGTGCCGTTGCGTGTCTCATCCACCGTGACGGTGTAGCTCACCAGGTATTCTCCGTCCACCTGAATGCCGGTGTCGGCGCCCTTGAGCTTGATGTTGACCTGCGTTCCGGGCTGAATGGACAGACCGGAAAGATCCACCTTATAGTTCCCGGTGGCGGTGTCCAGTGCCGCCGTTCCTTCCGCCGGCTTGCCCGCGGCGTCGGTGTAGGTGAAGATCACCTTGCCCTCATCCCGGGAGAAGCTGGCCGTGGGGCTGACCACCTGAAGGATGAAGATCCCCTTGGCCGCCTCGGTGCCGGAGACGGACTTCAGCGCCGCGCCCTTGGATGGTTCGATATAAACGGTATAGGGAACGATCGTCTGTTTGCCGGTGATCTGGGTGCCGCCGGTGCCGGGGGTCTGGCTGACGGGCGGAGCTTCCTCCTCCTCCGCGTCCGGTCCCACGGCGGTGCCGTCGGCCTTGACCTCAGCGCTGACGTTGCCATTGGCGGTCACGTTCACGCTGCCGCCGGCGCTGATGGTGTCGGAGGTGGTGATGGAGGCATCGTTGTTGTTGATGTTCACCCCGCCGGCCAGCGCACCGGCGGACTGTGCGGTGGCCGCGTTCCCGGCCACCGGCTGGCTGCCCGCCTCGGCCACGCCCGCAGCGTCACCGAAGGTGGCGCTGAAGACGATCTCGCCGCCGGGGCAGCCCGGCGCTGCGTACAGCCCGGTGGGAACGGCAAAGGTATAGGCGCCGGTGCTGTCGGCGGTGACGGTCTCCGTGACCTTGTTGCCGATAGACCGGGTATAGTACGTCTTCCCCTCGGGGATCTTCTCCCCGGCTTTGACGGTCTGCTGCTTGTATTCGCCGTCCACCAGGAGGTAGTAGTTCGTGTTCGCCTTGAACTCCGTCTCCTGAGCGGGAGCGTAGCGGGAGGTGTAGCTGGCGGTGACGCCGGTGACCACCTTGTCGTGGCCCGGGTTCACCGTGATGGTGACGGTGCTCTTGGGATCCGCTTTATTGACCGAGGGAATCAGCGCGCCCAGGCGCACGTAATAGGTGTTCTCTGCAACGTCCTCGCCGGCCGTGACCGTGGCTTTCTCATAGGTCCCGTCCGCCTTGCGGGTGAAGTATTCCACGTCCTCCTGGAAGAGCAGGTCCTTCGTCAGCGCGTAGGCGCTGTGCCGGGCGTAGTAGGTAACGCCCTCCTGGGCCGCCCCCTCCACCAGGGTGTACTTGCCGTCTTCGCCTTTGGAATAGAACTCGCCCGCGGGCGTTCCGGTGATGGCAGTGTAGGTGTCTTCGTACCGCACCGTGATCTGGACCGCGTCATCCGCCTCGGAATCACCGGGGTCCTCGTCGTTGTCTTCCTCCGCACCGGAGACCGCTTCGTTGAACAGATCGTTGAGCCCGGCGTCCGTGCTGTCTTCCTTCGGATCCTTGTCCCAGGTTCCCTCCTTGAAGGTGACGGTCACGGTCACGTCCGCGTCCGGCATCCGGAAGCTGTAAGAGCCGTCGCTGTTCTCCCGGAGGGCCAGTGCGTTGTTGCTCAGGGTGCTGGTGACGGTGGTATAGGCCGAAGCGCCCTTGAGAAGATATTTGATCTGGACCTTGTCCACGGTGTAGCCCTTGTCGGGGCTGATCACCAGGCGGACCGGATCGGTGTCCACGTAATAGGCGATGTTCTTGGGAATGGCCTCGCCGGGGGTAACAGAAAGGTCGTGCACGTACTTGCCGTTCACCAGCTTGTAATACTGGACGCCCTCCTGGAAGACGGTATCCGTGACGGCCTTGTGGCCGTTGGCGGAGGCGGGCGCGGAGACGGAGCCGTGCTCGGCCGCGGTCACGTTCACCCGGTAGGCCTTGCCGGCCACGTGCTCGGCCACGCCCTGGAGCTTGTTGAAGACCTTCGTCTTTCCGGAGGTCAGCATCGACTGGCCGATCTGCATCAGCATGTCCTTGACGCCGCCCAGACCGCCGCCGGCCGTGGAGCCGCCCTCGCCGCCTTCGTCATCCCCTTCGCCGGAGGTGGCGCTGGTGGCGACCGCCGATCCGGTGAGGTTGGCGGAAGAGGCGATGTTCACATCACCGCCCGCCGAGATGGAGGCGGTGTCGCTCACCCGGGCGAAGGCGTCCTGCACGGCGACCTCCACCGCGATGTACCCGCTGGCGTTCCCGCTCAGAGCACCCCGGCCGGCCTTGGCCGAGGAGGCGGTGGACGCCATGGCGGAAAGCGTCACGTTCCCGTCCGCCTGGATGTGGCCGTTTCCGCCCAGAAGCACGTGGGCGTCGTTCACGGCCACCGCCGCAGCCAGAGCCACCGGCAGGCGGCCGGTAGTGGCCTCGGCTTTCCCGGACACGATGGATTCCGCCGTCACAGACACGTCGCCGCCGGCGGTGATGCGGCCGCCAACGATCTCCACGCTGGCCTCGGTGACGGAGACCACGAAGGCCAGAGGCACGAACAGCGACGCCAGCTTTTCGTTGCTGACCTCCATGTCCACGTTGGCCTTGGCCGCGATGGTCACCGCCGTTCGGGCCGCAACTTCGCCGTAGACGGTAATGATCGCGTCGCCGACTTTGACGTTGAAGAAATTGGGATCGATCGAACTCAGCTTGTCGCCCAGCAGATCGATGAGCTTATGGGTCTGATCCACAGCGGCCGTCATCGACAAGCCGCCGGTCAGCGCCAGCAGCGAAGCTCCGCTCTTCACCTGAATCCCCGCGTCGGCGGTGAAATCCATCAGGCTGCCGGAAAGGGTGCCCTCTCCCACCATGGAGGAGATGACGCCGTCCTCGTCTCCCTGCAGGTCGAAGAGCGTGTCGTCGTCGCTGGTGTTGAGAACGATGCTGGCGGCAGTCACCGCGCCGTTGACGGTGATGCTCCGGGCCGTGACGGTCAGATTCACCGTGGGGATATTCAGCTTCCCCAGGTTCACCTCGCTGCCCTTCACCAGCAGGTTGGTGAGGACCACCGTGGCCGAGGACCAGTCAGCGGTGATGTCCTCGTCCGTCCCGCTGTACTTGTAGGTGTAGTTGGTGAAGGATTTGGCTTTGGCGCCGGTGAGGGTTTCCTTGGTCAGCTCCACCGTGGGCTTGTTCTCCAGCGTGTCGGTCAGACAGCCATACCCCCCCGCCAGAGTCACCAGGAACTCCTCGTCGCATCCGTCCGCCATCAGCCGGATCTTGCCGGTGTAGGTCCCGTCTTTGGTCTTGGTCAGCGTGCCGGAAACGGGATCGGACTCATCCTCGTTCAGCGTACCGACAAGAATGAGGGTGTCATAGCCCTCCCCTGCGTTGGCAGGAAGCGCGGCAAAGCCGCCGGCCAGTGCGGCGTCGACCGTCAGAATGTCGTCGCCCCCGCCCAGGTCGACGGCGAGGCTGCCCTCGTGATCCGTATCCCAGGAATCGGTATAGCTCCGGGCCGCACCGGCGGAGGCCGAGAGCTGCACAGCGTCGTTCCCGGCGCCGGTGCGGATGTCGGCGGAAAGCACGCCGGCGCCATGGGCCAGCGCCGCCGTATCGTTCCCGGCGCCGGTATCCACGCTCAGCGTGTTCATGCCGTTGTTCACCCCGGCAGTGGTAACGGTTACCGTGTCATCTCCCGCGCCGGTATCCACGGTGAGGACATTGTCGCTGCCCTCCATCACCGCGTCCACGCCGTCGTCCCCTCCGGTGCCGAAGATGGTGACCTCGCTGCCGCCGCTGACGCGCACCTTGTTGCCCAGGGACAGGTAGATCCCCGCCAGGGTCACGTTGATGCCGTCGATGGTCAGATTGCCGTTGAGCACGACGTCAGAGCCCCCGGCGCTGTTCACCGCGGACTTGTCGATAAGCTCTCCCTCGGCGGGCTCCTCGTACGAGCCCTCGCCCAGAAGGTAAAGGATAAAGTCGCTGTTGGTTTCAAAGAACGCGTTCAGCGCTCTCGTCGTGGTGACGGCAACATCTCCGTTGTAGGTGCCGGCAGCCACGGTAATGGTGATGGATCTGGTATCGTCGGTGATCTTCTCCAGCGCCTTGTCCACCGCCTTCTGGATGGCGTTTTCCGACCCGGTGACGGTGGTGCGGGTGATGGTGATTTCCGGGTCGGGGGTGGCGCCGGTATCCGGGTCCGCCTCGGGCGTGGTCGGCTCAGAGGCCGTGACGGTCACTTCCGCATCGGACGTGTCCACTTTGTGGTGGTCCTCATCCCGGAGGGTCTCCCCGCTCTCGGTGAGCACATAGGTGGTCTCCGTGGGCACCATTCCCTCGATCTTATCCTCCGGAGCTGTTTCGGAGGTGTCGGTGGTGACAAAGGTTTCCGTTACGGTGACGGAGGGCTCGTCGTTCTCAAAGGTTTCCGGCTCGGACTGCTCGTTGTTCCCCTGGGAATCCACGACCTCCGCGATGACAGCCTCTCCAGCCGGCGCCTCCAGGGCGACCGTATCGTCCGTCTCAATGTCCTGGACGGAAGTCTCTTCCCCATCGTCTGCGGCGCAGCACACGGGCGCGTGAGCGCAAAGAAGCGACAGCACCATCAGCAGCATGAGCAAAATCTCGCCCAGCTGCCGTCCTTTTATCAAATGTTTCCGTTTTCGCATTGTCATCATTCAGCCGCTCCTTCTCACCGTAACCGGTTTTTCGGGCCTGCCGGCCAAGCCGGTCCCTTATTCGGAAGGCAGCCCTCCCCGCCGCAGAAATGCGGTCTGGAAAAGGGTTGCCGTTATTTCAGTAGTTCGCTTCCGGGATCACTTGTCTCTTTTTTTCTCCCTGTGACGTATGACAAGTATCGTGATCGCCGCCGCCAGCGCAAACGCCGCCACCGCTACCAGCACATAGCCGCCGGATTTCTCGCCCAGCAGAAGAGCGCCGTACGCATCTCCGAAACTCTCCACCGATGGGGCCGGTCCCAGAGAAGCCAACGCCGTCATCAGCAGCGCAGCCAGTGCCAGAGTGGCCCCGGAAAGAATCTTTGTCCTGCTTTTTTGCCGCTGCTTCCGAATCCGCGCTCCGCGCGCGGTGATTTCGGAGATTGCCGCTTCCTGACTATATTTCAAGGTATATTCCCCCTAATATCGCTATCTGCTTAATTAGTACCGGTTTTTTCCTTTTTTTCTCATATAAAAAAGCCGACCATCGGGCGTGCGGATCCGGGCCGCGGCAGCCGTCAAACAGTTCCGGCTGCCGGGCGGAATTCTCATAAAAGGCCTTTCTTCGAACCGCCGAAAAAAACGCTCCGGGAACACGGTGTCTGTTCCCGGAGCAAATCAAATTTGGAGGGCGAAAACGATCCCTGCCATTCCCGTCTGTTCCCTGATTCAAATACCCTTGGACGGCGGCCAAAAATGAATCAGGCCGAAAACCCGCGCAGCTTTCGAAACAGAAAATAAAGCAGCGCAGCCGTGACCAACGGAAGACCATACCCAATATACGAAGGGATCCCCGGCTGGGAGACCAGAAGATTGTACAGTCCGTGGAAAGCGGTGGAGAGGGCCAGCGCCCCGATGACCTCCGGGGCGGACAGGGAGTGAAACCGTCTTTCCAGCACCAGCCCGAAGGTCACAAACAGGATGCTGACGACGTGCATCACCCCCACTGCGAACCCGCGGATCATCGTGAACGACAGACTCTCCGTTCCCATCGTCAGCAGATAACAGCAATTTTCAAAGGTGGCAAAGCCCACCCCGATGGCGATGGCGGAATGAAGGAGTTCCTCGTCACTGGGCAAAAAGACGAACATGTAAAAGATCAGCGGCAGAAGCTTCATGATCTCCTCGATCACAGGGGAGATATAGATGGCCGTATCTCTGCCGTCCATAGCAAAAGCCATGTTGAAAAAACCGCTGATATAAGCGGACAGCAGGCATACGCCCAGCCCCAGGAGAAAGCACACCGGGAACCGACGGGTATTCCCGCGAAGGAACGGGATGGCGATTGCCAGCGGCACAGCGATGCACAGCAGAAGGTTCTCCGAGAAAATCATGTCTCCGCCGCCTTTCTCCGGACCGCGGGAAGCATCAATCCTATGAACAGTATGATGATCGTGTCCGCCACCGTATAATACGGCTCCGCACTCAGATAAAGGGTGACAAGGGCCCAGGAGTATCCGGCGAAGGCGATGCCCAGCGCCGCGTCCGACGAGCCGTGCCGATGTTCATGGATCGTACGGAGCAGAAAAAACGCCATGAACCCGAACATCACCCCGTAGCAGAGCAGGTCCACCGCTTTGTAAACACCGCCGGAGAGAAGCGGCAGCACCGCCTCTGCCGGGATCAAAAATCCGCAGGCAGCCGCCAAAAAGCGCCACTCCCGCCGGGACAGGGCGCCGGAGCACTTCAGCCCCCGGGCAGAGGAAGAAAGGAGACGGGCAAAGGCCAGACCGCTTACGATCTGCTGGAACCATTCCCCCGACCAGATGATCCAC
Organism: Oscillospiraceae bacterium; assembly: GCA_017411265.1. Classification (GTDB taxonomy): domain Bacteria; phylum Bacillota; class Clostridia; order Oscillospirales; family Oscillospiraceae; genus Apopatocola. The sequence goes on from JAFRDL010000048.1 coordinate 15,448, forward strand.
AGCGCCGTATTGCACGCCGCGAATACCACCGCAGGGATCGTCACGACACGGACGTCCCTCGTATCCTCCCGAAAGACCACGTCCAGCGCCGAAGAAAGCAGCAGATAAAGCCCGATGGCACTTATATCGCAGGCAGAAAACGGCGGATATGCTCCTTTTCCCATCATCAAGTGGGTGAGCCAGTACAGATCGTTGACGAAATAACACAGCAACCCCAGGGCAAAGAAAACCGACACGAGGGGGTGAGTCTGTGAGCGCAGGCCGTTCAGGCTCCGCACGATACAGTACAGGATCATCGCCACCTGGAGGCCGTTGACGACGTAACGAAATACATCCACACTCACCGGGAATCCCGCTCCTTTTCCCTCTCTTTACGCTTCCGCATCTCCAGGCCAAGCAATGTCACCAGGACCCCCAGCAGAAACGCCAGAAATCCCACGACGATATATCCCACATACTGCCCGCCGGCGAGCAGGCTGCCGTAGGGTGTGGCCGTCATACTCACAGTCTGCACAGAAAGCCCGGAGATCCACAGACTGACACCCGCGATCAAAACGAGGCAAAGACTTACAGCCCCTGCTCCCAAGAGCCGGGCGCGCCGCCGTTGTTTTTCTCTTTTCAATATCCGGGAGCGCCCCTGGATCTCCCGCAGCTGCTCATTCAAACCACGCATCGTCAAACCCCGTTTTCTCCAGTATATCCTTCAGCGTTTGCTTTCCTCTGAAAGAGAGATTATAAACCTGTTTTTTGCTCTTGCCCATGACCTGAGCAGCCTCTTCGCAGCTCATATCCTCAAAAAAGAGCAGGTACAGCGCCTGTCGGTAATCCGCCGGGAGCTTTTCCAGCGCCGCGTAAAGGTGCCGCTGGCGTTCTCCGTGAATCAATTCCGCCTCCGGCGCAGGCTGCGTGACGGAGGGCGTCCCACCGCGCAATTCCTCCGTCCAAGGACGCTGATCCCGCAAGCGCTTTCTTGCCAGATTTCGTCCTATCCCGAACAGCCAGGTCTTGAAGCTGCTCCTGCCTGAAAAACGCGCTGTCCCGGACACGGCCACCGCGAAAGCGTCCAGCATCAGTTCCTCCGCATCCTCCAGGCTGTGCATATATCCATACAAAAACAGGGTGAAGCTCTCCCTGTGCCGCTCCAAAAGCACGCGAAGATCGTCTTCATCACCACTGTCCATAAAACGGCGATATATGACTTCATCCGTTTCCATTTCTTTTACCACAAGTCACCTCTCCGGTCTTTTCCATCTCTGTTCAGATCGGATCCGCTTTCGTCTGCCGCCCCGCAAAAACGGAGGACGGTTACCGGATCGGACGGTTTTCCGGGTCCCCTCTCCGCGATCCTTCTGTATCGATACCGACGATACCGCATAGCGGATACGGCCGCAGCCACAGGCACAGCTTTCTTCGGCTTCATTTTTCCCGTCCCGGGAGAAAGCATGGCCATGAATGGCTGCGCGTGAAAGGCTGCTCCGACTTCGCAAAAGCAACAGGCTGCTCCGCGTTCGTCAAGATACCTTTATTTAAATAAAATAACACATTATCTTCGTTTCAGCAAGTGAATATCCTTTATTTCAACGGATTCCGCCGGTCTTTTTCCAAACGCGTCCCCGGGAGCGGCAGAGGTCTTTGGGGGATGCGTTTCCCGGCGCGGATCCGGGCAGCCGCTCCCAAAGGGGCCGCCTCTTCCGGACGCGCCTCACAGACCTCCCTCTTCCTGCCGCGGCCAAACTTTTTTGTTGACAAGACCGGCGAAGCATGTATAAGTATTGTTAGGAACGTTTATATAACGTATAAAAAGGAGGAGCCATGAAAAGCAAGCCAAAGAGGAATGTAATCGTCGGTCAGTCCGGCGGTCCGACCGCCGCCATCAACTCTTCCCTCGCCGGCGTCTACCGGACGGCGATCGACAGAGGCTACAACAAGGTGTTCGGGATGCTGCACGGCGTGCAGGGTCTGCTGGAAGGCCGCTACATCGATCTCTCGGATCATATCAAGACCAAGCTGGATGAAGAACTCCTGAAAAGGACTCCCTCGGCCTATCTGGGATCCTGCCGCTTCAAGCTGCCCGGGATCGCCGAGGACAAAGCGGTCTACGAGAATATCTTCAACATTCTGAATGACCTGGAGATCGACTGCTTCATTTACATCGGCGGAAACGATTCGATGGACACCATCAAGAAGCTCTCCGACTACGCCATCGTGACCGGTTCGGATATCCGGTTCGTGGGATGCCCCAAGACCATTGACAACGACCTGGCGCTCACGGATCATACCCCCGGCTACGGCTCCGCGGCCAAGTACATCGGGACCTCCGTAAAGGAAGTCATCCGGGACGGCTGGAGTCTGGAGACGGCGAAGGGGCAGGTGCTCGTCATCGAGATCATGGGAAGAAACGCCGGCTGGCTCACGGGTGCTTCGGCGCTTGCCAAGGGCGAGGACTGCGACGGCCCGGACGCCATCTATCTGCCGGAGATCCCGTTCGATCTGGACGCGTTTATCGAAAAGTGCCAGACGCTGCTGGAGAAGAAGCGCTCCATCGTGATCACGGTCTCCGAAGGCATCCACACCAAGGACGGGACATACATCAGCGAGATGGGCAATTCCGCCTCCTACGTGGACGCCTTCGGTCACAAGCAGCTCACAGGCACCGCCCGCTTCCTGTGCAACGTCATCTCGGAGCGTATCGGCTGCAAGACCCGGGCTATCGAGCTCTCCTCCCTGCAGAGGGCCGCCAGCCACTGCGCGTCCCGCGTGGATATCCTCGAGGCCTACGAGGTCGGCGGCGCCGCCATGAAGGCGGCGGACGAAGGCGAGAGCGGCAAGATGGTCGTCATCGTGCGGACCTCCGACGACCCGTACCAGGCCGGCACCGAGGTCAAGGACGTCCACCGGATCGCCAACGACGAGCGCCTGGTCCCCAGAGAATGGATCACCCCGGACGGCACATATGTCACCAACAAATTCATCACCTATGTAAGGCCCCTGATCCAGGGCGACGTGGCCGCCATCATGGTGGACGGCATTCCCCGCCATCTGTTCGTACCCGGCTATCAGGAGCTGCTGTAATCGCAGGACAAAGAAACCGAGTCCGGTCTGCATCCGGACGGCCGTTTCAAAAAGAAAGACGGGCTGACAGTCCCGTCTTTCTTTTTGTTTTTGACCTTTTCCGGACCGGGGATCCCATCGAAGCCGCGAACTGCACCGTGCGGATCTGCGTAAAATGCGTCTGGGCCGTTCTTCCCCGTGGAACAATGGTATATTTCGCTGCTGTAATGTAATAAAGTGCCGGTGAGGATTGTGCAATCTCCCAAGTTGACAGATTCCGAGTTTTTTAGTAACATATCGCCAAACCGAATATTGCAGTTAAAGGATAGAGGCGCAGCCATCAAGAGTACGGCCGGTGGAAGGCAACGCAAAGCCGTTGCCGGTCGGAAAGGGATCGCTGCCGAAGACGGTTCCGGCGGGAATCGTCTGGGCAAACGGACAACATCCGTTTGACTGTCGCATTTGCGGAGTGCTATGGATTAATTGCGATCGTTCCGACGGGAACCCGTCCGGATCGTGTCGATGTCTATACAGCGGATGCGAATACGCATTGGCTGTTTTTTTACTGTCCGGCATGCAATACGCGGTAATACTACGATTCAAAGGAGATCAAGCCCATGAGAACCGAACCCATCTTCCGCGGCGTTGCTACCGCCCTCATCACCCCGCTGAACGAAAACGGCATCGATTTTGACGCCTACGGCCGACTCATCGACTGGCAGATCCAGGAAGGCGTCAACGCCCTGGTCCTGGTCGGCACCACCGGCGAAGCCCCGACCCTGACGGACGCGGAGCATCAGGAAGCGATCCGCTTCGGCGTGGAGCGTGTCGCCGGCCGGGTCCCCGTCATCGCCGGAACCGGCTCCAACGACACGGCGCACGCCATCGCCATGTCCCGCTTTGCCTGCGAGGCCGGCGCCGACGCCCTGCTCACGGTCACGCCGTATTACAACAAGGCGACCCAGAAGGGGCTTATCGCCATGTACACCGCCATCGCCGACGCCACCCCCAAGCCGCTCATCATCTACAACGTTCCCTCCCGTACCGGCGTCAACATCGAGCCGTCCACGTACGCGGCACTGGCGGATCACCCCAACATCGCCGCCATCAAGGAGGCCAACGGCAACATCTCCAAGATCGTGGAGACCTTCTCCCTTGTCGGGGACCGGCTGGACATCTATTCCGGAAACGACGACCAGATCGTCCCCCTGATGTCCATGGGCGGCCAGGGCGTCATCTCCGTGCTGTCGAACGTCATGCCCGCAAAGACGGTGGAACTCTGTGATCGCTGTTTCCGCGGCGACATCGCCGGCGCAGCGGCCATGCAGTGCGAGCTGCTCGGGCTGATCAACGCCCTGTTCTCCGAGGTCAATCCCATCCCCGTAAAAGCCGCCATGGCCGCCATGGGCTGGTGCGAGAACTATCTCCGGCTGCCGCTTATTCCCATGGAGGACGCCCACTGGCAGGTCCTGCGCCGCCGGATGGAGGAGCAGGGACTTCTGCCCTGAGTCCGGAACAAATAAAAAAGACAGAGAGGATCCTGTATGGACATCATCATCACCGGCGCCAACGGCCGGATGGGCCGCATCCTGACCGAGACGGCTCTCGCCGCAGGACACAGCCTGGCCGCCCGGATCAGCCCCAGCTTTTTGGTCGATACCTCGGCGGGGACCTATCCTGCGCTTGCGGATTTCCGGGGCACCGCCGACGTTCTCATAGACTTTTCCAGCCATGCCGCCACCGGGGAATTGATGGACTGGTGCACGGCCCACGCCGTTCCGGCGGTGATCGCCGCCACCGCCCAGACCCGGGAGGACCTGGCTCTGATCGCCTCAGCGGCCCAGTCTGTCCCCGTCTTTCTCTCCGCCAACATGTCCATCGGCGTGGCGCTTTTGGCGGAGCTGGCCCGGAAGGCCGCCGCGCTCTTCCCCCAGGCGGATATCGAGATCATCGAGCGGCACCACAACCAGAAGCTGGACGTGCCCAGCGGCACGGCGCTGATGCTGGCCAGGCGCCTCCAGGAGGTGCGTCCCGCGTCCGATCTGCTCGTAGGGCGCCATGAGAACGGGAAGCGGGGCCGGGAAATCGGCATCCACTCCCTGCGCTACGGCAGCGAGGTGGGGACCCACGAGATCATCCTCTCCACCGGAAGCGAAACGCTCACGCTCAAGCACGAGGCGGAGAACCGGGTCCTGTTCGCCCAGGGGGCGCTGGCTGCCGCCGCTTTTTTGATCGGCCGGACGCCGGGGCTGTACGACATGCGGGATATCGTAGAATAAGGAGGAGACCATGGACGCGCAGGAGATCATCCACTATATTTCCACATCGGAAAAAAAGACGCCGGTCAAGCTGTATGTGAAAGAACTCGCCCCCATCGACTACGGCTCCGCTCATGTGTTCGGCGCCGGCGACAGGATCGTCTTCGGGGACTGGAAGGAGCTGTCTCCCATCCTGGAACAGAACCGGGAAAAAATCGCGGACATCGTCATCGAAAACGACCGGCGCAACAGCGCCATACCCATGCTGGATTTGAAAGGGATCCCCGCCCGGATCGAGCCGGGCGCCATCATCCGCGACCAGGTGACCATCGGGAAGAACGCCGTCATCATGATGGGTGCTATTCTGAACATCGGCGCGATCGTCGGCGACGGCACCATGATCGACATGGGAGCCGTTCTGGGCGGGCGCGCCACCGTGGGCAAAAACTGCCACGTCGGCGCAGGAGCCGTTCTGGCCGGGGTGGTCGAACCGGCCTCCGCCGTCCCGGTGGTGGTGGAGGACGGCGTGCTCATCGGGGCCAATGCGGTGGTCATCGAAGGGGTTCATATCGGCGCCGGGGCCGTGGTGGCGGCCGGAGCCGTGGTCATCGAAGACGTGCCCCCCAACGCCGTGGTGGCCGGATGCCCCGCCCGCGTCATTAAGCAGAAGGATGCGTTCACTTCCCAGAAGACAGCCCTGGAGTCCGCGCTGCGAAGTCTTTGAAAAGGAGCCCTGTCATGTCCATGCGTGACCGACTGAACACCGCGCTCTTTACGGCCCGCCGCAGCGCCATCCGGGAGTTTTCCAATCTGGCAGCCCAGACGCCGGACTGCATCCGGCTGACTCTGGGCGAGCCGGATTTCGACACCCCGGGACCCATTCGCGCCGCAGCCGCCGCGTCTCTGGAAGCCGGCGAGACACACTACATCCCCAACAACGGTCTCCCCGCTCTCCGGGAGCGGATCGCCCGATACGAGCGGGAACGGCACGGGCTGGATTATGCGCCGGAGGATGTGATCGTCACCGCCGGGGCCACGGAAGCGATTTTCACGGCGCTGTTCGGTATCCTCAATCCCGGTGACGAGGTGATCGTCCCCTCCCCTTCCTTTGTCCTGTACGAGGAGATCGTGAACCTGTGCCGGGGCGTGACCGTTCCTCTGCCCACGGCGGCGCATGCCTTTCAGATCCGCCGGGAGGCGCTGGCGGCGTGCCTCTCTCCCCGGACCAAGGCCATCGTCCTCAATTCGCCCCACAACCCCACCGGTACGGTATATGACAAGGACAGTCTGGACGCGGTATACTCCGCCGTAAAGGGACGGGATATCTTCGTTCTCTGCGACGACGTGTACCGGGATCTCTGTTATATTCCCGGGTACCGCAGCTTTGCCCAGTTTGCCGACCTGCGGGCGCAGATCCTGGCGGTCCAGAGCTTTTCCAAGTCCTGGGCCATGACCGGCTGGCGTATGGGCTGGCTTATGGCGGACGAGTCCGTCAGAGAGCGGCTGGAGCTGATCCATCAGTATATGGTGACGTCCACCCCGGCTCCTTTCCAGGCCGCCTGTATCGCCGCCCTGGATCAGGATCCCGCCCCCATGGTCCGGGAATACGCCCGGCGGCGGGCGCTCGTCCTGGAGCGTCTGTCCGCCATGGGGCTGGACGCGCCCTCCCCCGCCGGGGCGTTTTACGTGTTCCCCTCCATCGCCCGCTTCGGTACAGGCTCGGTTGCTTTCTGCACAAGGCTGCTGCGGGAGGCGAAGGTCGCCGTGACCCCGGGGGCCGCTTTCGGGTGCGATGACCGCGTCCGTATCTCCTACTGCTGCGATCGGGCGGAACTGGAACGGGGCCTGGACCGATTGGAGAGCTTTCTTTCCACGCTGGAGGTGAACGCATGAGCATCGACTGGCTGACGGAGGCAGAACGCGCCGAGCCGGAACTGACCGCACTGCGCCATGCCTTCCACCGTTGTCCGGAGATCGGCAACCGGGAATTCCTTACCGCCGCACGGATCGAAGACTATCTGCGGGGCTGCGGGATCGAAACGAAACGGCTGCTTGGCACCGCCGTCGTCGGTCGGCTGCGGGGAGCCGTTTCCGGTCCGGTCGCCGCCCTCCGCGCCGATATGGACGCACTGCCTGTCCAAGAGGCCACGGGGGCGGCTTTCGCCTCAGAGGTCGAGGGCATGATGCACGCCTGCGGCCACGACGTGCACATCACCGCCGCCCTGGGCGCGGCGAAGCTCCTGGCCGGACACCGCCATGAGCTGCCGGGCAGCGTGGTCTTTCTCTTCCAGCCGGATGAGGAGGGCGGCGGAGGCGCCCGGAGAATGATCGACGAGGGCGTGCTGGAGGGCGTGGACGCCGTGTTCGGCTGCCACGTGTCCCCCGATCTGCCTTTGGGCCACGTCGGGATAAAATTCGGGAAATTCTACGCCGCCTCCGACCTGTTCGATCTGACGCTCACCGGAAAAAGCGCACACGGGGCGGAGCGCGAAAAGGGCGTAGACGCCCTGGCCGCCGCCGCGGAACTGGTGGGTGAATTGCTCTCCCTGCCGGAACGGACGCCGGAAGCGCGCTCCGTGGTATCCATAGGAACGCTGGCTGCCGGGACGGCCCGCAACATCGTAGCGGAAACGGCCGAACTCTCCGGGATCCTGCGCACCCTCGGCCCGGAAAACCGGATCCGCATGCGCAGCCGGATCGAAGAGACGGTCCGCTCTCTGGCAGCCCGGACCGGCGTCCGGGCAGAGCTGCGGCTTCGGGAAAGCTATCCCGGCATAGTGAACGACGAGTCCATGACCCGGCTTGCCGGGGACGCAGCGGAAGCGCTTCTGGGACCCGGGCGGGTCCATGTGCTGTCCGAACCAACCATGGCAACGGAGGATTTCGGCTGTTTTCTCCAGGAGCGTCCCGGCTCCTTTACCCACATCGGGGCGGGCTGTACGCAGCCGCTGCACAGCAGCGCGTTCCTCCCCGACGACCGGGCCGCCGTGATCGCGGCGGCGCTCCACGCCCGTCTTGTGTCGGATTTCCTCTCCCGCGGATAGCGATGCGGTCCTCCCGCCCGGATGAGCGGCCCCCGGATGGGCTCGCGGCAAAAGACCCCCGGCTCTTATGAGCCGGGGGTCTTTCGTTTTCCGGGGATCAGTCCGCGGGCAGATACTCGTTGAAATTGCCGCGAGGCGTGTACGTGGTGTGGAGCAAATGGTGAGACATCTCTCCGCAGGGCCTGCCGAGGTATTCGGCGTACACCTTCTGGATATCCGGGTTTTCGTGGGACATCCGCAGCGCCTTGGCTTCGTCCTCGGTATAGAGGGCCTTGGCCCGGAGGATCCGGTAGTCCTCCCGCTCCGTCCGGGGCTGGCCGCCGCCGGCGATGCAGCCGCCGGGACAACCCATGATCTCGATGAAGTGGTAGGGAGAGGTCCCCTCGCTCACTTCCTTCATCAGGATGTCGGCGCCCTCCAGACCGCTGGTAACGGCGATTTTGACCTCCACGCCCTCAAAGGCGCTGTATTCGGGAAGCACGTTCTCCAGCTTTATGGAGGCGGTCTTGATCTTGTCAAAGCCCACGATGGGCGTGACGTGCAGGCCGTCGAAGGGCAGCTTCCGGCCGGTGACCAGGAAATACACGGTGCGCAGCGCCGCCTCCATCACGCCGCCGGTAACGCCGAAGATGACGCCCGCGCCGGTGGACAGGCCCAGAGGCGCGTCGAAATCGTCGTCCTCCAGGGCGGCGAAGTCGATGCCGGCCACCTTGATCATACGCACGAGCTCCCGGGTGGTGATGACCGCGTCCACGTTGGGGTAGCCGCCGTTCTGCATCTCCGGCCGCTCGATCTCGTACTTCTTGGCCGTGCAGGGCATGACGGACACCACGAAGATGTCCTTCGGGTCGATGCCCTCCCTCTCGGCGTAGTAGCTCTTGATCAAGGCGCCCTGCATGGTGTGGGGCGATTTGCAGGTGGACAGATGATCCAGCTCCTTGGGCCAGGCGTGCTCGCAGTGCTTGATCCAGCCGGGAGAACAGCTGGTGATCATGGGCAGAGTCACCTTCTCGCCGGAAACCGCAGCGGTCAGCCGCTCCAGCAGCTCGGTGCCCTCCTCCATGATGGTCAGGTCCGCGGCAAAATCGGTGTCAAACACCTTGTCAAAGCCCATGAGCCGGAGAGCGGAGACCATCTTTCCGGTGACGGAGGTGCCCATGGGGATGCCGAAGGGCTCGCCCAGAGCGGCGCGGACGGCGGGGGCCGTCTGTACGACGACGTGGACGTTGGGATTCTCCAGCGCCTGCCACACCGTTTCCATGGAGGAGGTGGCGATCAGGGCGCCGGTGGGACAAACCTTGGTGCACTGCCCGCACATGGAGCAGTTGGTGGAGCCCAGGGGCAGTCCCAGGGCGGAGCCGATGAAGCTGTTGAAGCCCCGGTTCTGGGCGCTGATGGCGCCCACCTTCTGGATGTCGCGGCAGGTGGTGACGCAGCGGCGGCAGAGGATGCACTTGGTGGAGTCCCGGGTGATGGCCGGGGTCCGGTCGATGTTCTTCTCCCGCTGCTGACCGGTGAGCCGGGTCTCCAGGATGTCCAGGGTAAAGCCCAGCTCCTGCAGCTCGCAGGTGCGGTTCCGGGCGCAGCTCATGCATTCCTTGGGGTGGTCGGAGATCAGCAGGTCGTAGATCACCCGGCGGGCTTCCCGGACCCGGGGGCTGTTGGTGTGGACCACCATGCCGTTCCTGGCCTTCACCACACAGGAGGCCTGGAGATTGCGGGCGCCCTCCACCTCCACCACGCAGACCCGGCAGGAGCCGATGGCGTGGATGTCCTTGTATTTGCAGAGGCTGGGGATCTTGATGCCGCCAAGCTCCGCCGCCTGCATGATGGTGGAGTCGTCGGGGGCCTGGATCTTTCTTCCGTTGATGGTAAGTTCGATCATATCTCTTCTCGCCTCCTTACTTGATCATGATGGCACCGAACTTGCAGTTGGAAATACAGGTACCGCAGCGGGTGCACTTTTCGGAATCGATGACGTGAGGTTCTTTTACGCTGCCCGTAATGGCGCTGACCGGGCACTGGCGGGCGCACAGGGTGCAGCCGCGGCACTTTTCGGGGTCGATCACGTAGGTGATCATATCCTTGCAGACATGCGCCGGACAGGTCTTGTGGATCACGTGGGCCTCGTACTCGTCCCGGAAATACTTCAGCGTGGTGAGCAGCGGGTTGGGGGCGGTCTGGCCCAGGCCGCACATGGCGGTGTCCTTGATGGTGAGGGCCATTTTTTCCAGCCGGTCCAGATCGGAGACCTCGCCCCGGCCGGAGACGATGCGCTGCAAAATCTCCAGCAGACGCTTGGTGCCCACCCGGCAGGGGACGCAATGACCGCAGGACTCATCCTGCACGAAGTCCATGAAATACCGGGCGGTGTCCACCATGCAGGTGTTCTCGTCCATGACGATCATACCGCCGGAGCCCATGATCGCGCCCATGGCGGACAGGCTCTCGTAGTCCACGGAGACGTCCAGATGGTCCTTGGTCAGGCAGCCGCCGGAGGGCCCGCCGGTCTGCACGGCCTTGAAGGGCTTGCCGTCCTTGATGCCGCCGCCGATGGTGAAGACGATATCCCCCATGCGGATGCCCATGGGGACCTCCACGATGCCGGAGTATTTGATGTCGCCGGCCAGGGCGAAGACCTTGGTGCCCTTGGAGCGGCCCACGCCGTAGGAGGCGAACCACTCGGCGCCCCGGACGATGATGACGGGAACGTTGGCCAGGGTCTCCACGTTGTTGATGATGGTGGGACAGCCGAACAGGCCCTTCTGGAAGGGGAACGGGGGCTTCTGCCGGGGCTCGCCCCGCTTGCCCTCGATGGAGTTCAGGAGAGCCGTCTCCTCGCCGCAGACGAAAGCGCCGGCGCCGATGCGGATCTCGATGTCGAAGCTGAAGCCGGAGCCCAGGATGTTCTCACCCAGGAGCCCGAAGGCCCGGGCCGTCTCGATGGCCTCGCTGAGCCGCTCCACGGCGATGGGGTACTCGGCCCGGACATACACGTAGCCCTTGTTGGCGCCGATGGTGTAGCCGCCCAGGAGCATGCCCTCGATGACGGAGTGGGGATCGCCCTCCAGGATGGAGCGGTCCATGTACGCGCCGGGGTCGCCCTCGTCGGCGTTGCAGACGATGTACTTCTGTTCGCCGGGCTGGTTGTAGCCGGACTCCCACTTCACGCCGGTGGGGAACCCGGCGCCGCCCCGGCCCCGGAGCCCGGAGGCCTTCAGCTCCTCGTACACGCCGGTGCGGCCCAGCTCGTTGACCGCCTTGGCAAAGCCGAAGTAGCCGTCCCGGGAGATGTACTCCTCGATGGAGTCATAGTCGATGGCGCCGCAGTTGCGCAGGGCGATCTTGATCTGATCGTGGAAGAAGGGGATGTCCTTCATGTAGGGGATGTGCTCGCCGGTCTTCTCATCCAGGAACGTGTAGTCCAGGATGATGTTGCCGCCGATCAGGTGCTTGTCCACCACCTGGACGATCCGCTCGGGGGTCATGTTGCAGTAGAACACGCCCTCCGGCTCCACCACCACCGTGGGACCCAGGGCGCACAGACCGATGCAGCCGGATTCCACGATGCGGACCTCGTCCCGGAGGCCCCGGACGGAGTACTGCTTTTTCAGCGCGGACAGCACGTCGGCGCAGTGGGCGGACACACATCCGGTACCGCCGCAGACGATCACGGTGTGCCGGTATTTTTCGGTCTCCGCCAGGAAAGCGTCCTTGATGGCCTGGAGATCTTCCAGGCTGTTCAGTCTGGGAGCGTATTTAGCCATTACGCATTCGCCTCCTCTGCCTTGTAATAGGAAGCCAGGATCTGGGGGATCTCATCCGGATTCACGTTGGCATAGACCTTGTCGTCGATGGAGATGGCCGGCGCCAGACCGCAGGCGCCGATGCACCGGGCGATCTCAAAGGTGAACATCCCGTCGGCCGTGGTATGGCCCACCTTGCAGCCCAGGATCTCCTCCAGCCGGTCCACCACGCGGACGCCGCCGCGCACATAGCAGGCCGTGCCGAGGCAGATGCGGATGTTGTGCTTGCCGTGGGGCTCCGTGGAAAAGAACGAGTAGAAGGTGACGACGCCGGATACTGTGGGAAGGGGGATGTCCAGCGTCTCGGAGACGATCTTCTGGACCTCCAGGGGCAGGTAGCCGTAGGCGCTCTGTACCGCGTGGAGCGCCTGGATCAGGCTGCCTTCCTTGCCGCGATAGCTCTCCGCGATGCGGCGTACGCGCTGAAGCGTGGGATCTTCCGCGGCGGGACAGGACGTGCTGCATTCGCTCATATGCTTTCCTCCTTGACAGTTTATTCGTTTGGCTGTTGCTTTTTGCCTGGTTTTATTATACTCTATACTTGGGCTTATGATAAAGCTCCAGTTCAAGCTATTTTCTTAGAACCAGACAGCAAGGTGGTATGCATATGCTCACATACGATCTGAGCCGGCGCGGGACCAGGCCCCTGTACGTTTTCCTTTACGAAAGCATCCGGGACGACATCCACTCCGGCCGTCTCTCTCCGGGGGAAAAACTCCCCTCCAAGCGTTCCCTGGCCGATCATCTGAACGTAGGCGTGATCACCGTGGCCAACGCCTACGCCCAGCTGGAGAACGAAGGATACGTGGAGGCGGAGGAAAAGCGGGGCTTTTTCGTCCTGGACATCACCGGCTCCCGGACGACAAAACGAAACCACGTCTTTGTGGCGGAAGAGCCGGAAAAAGAGTATTTCGCCGATTTCAAGGCCAACCGCAGCGGGCTCTGCCACTTTCCTACCTCCACCTGGAGCCGCTATATGCGGGAGGCGCTGGCCATGCCGGAGCTGCTGAAGACCGTCCCTTACAAGGGGCTCCTTATCCTCCGGACCGCCATCGCGGAGTATCTGGCGGAAAACCGGGGCATGTTCGTCTCCCCGTATCAGATCATCGTCGGGGCCGGCACGGAGTATCTCTACAGCCGGCTGCTGCAGCTGTTCGGCCGCGGCTGCACCTTTGCCGTGGAGGATCCCGGGTATCAGAAGTTCGCCAAGATCTCCGACGGGAGCGGCGCCATTTGGAAGGCGGTGTCCATCGACGAGATGGGCCTGAACGTGGAGCAGCTGGAATTTTCCGAGGCGGACGTGGTCCACGTCTCCCCCGCCAACCACTTCCCCACCGGGATCATCATGCCCGTTTCCCGGCGGCACGAGCTGCTGGAATGGGCCAACCGTGCCCGGAAACGCTATATCATCGAGGACGATTACGACTGCGAGTTCCGCTACAGCGGGAAGAACATCCTTCCCCTGTACGCCGGCGACACCGGCAACAAGGTGGTCTATATCAACACCTTCTCCAAGAGCATGATCCCCTCCCTGCGGATCAGCTACATGGTCCTGCCGCCGGAGCTGCTGGACCGGTACGAGCAGACCATGAGCTTCTATTCCTGCACCGTGTCCAGCTTTGAGCAGTACGCTCTGGCCCGTTTCATCTCCGAGGGGCACTTTGAGCGCCATATCAACCACCTGAAAAACTACTACCGCAAAAAGCGCTCCCAGACGCTGGAGGCCATCGCCGCCTCCCCCCTGGCGGGCTTTTCCCGGGTGATCGAGCGCCACGCGGGGACCCACTTCCTTCTGGAGGTGAACACCGTCCTGACCGGTACGGAGATCCGCCGCCGGGCCCAGGAAAACGACATCTCCATTTCCCTGGTCTCCGATTACAGCTACACCATCCCCGAGAAGGACTGCCGCACGCTGGTCATCAATTACGCCGGCGTACCGGTCTATCGGATGAGCGAGGCGGTGGCCCGTCTGGCCCATCTGTTCCCCGAATGCGCGGAATAGAGCCAGCACTCGTTGTTTTTATGGTACCAGAAGATAAAAATGGACCACAACCCATGCTTCTGCCGAGGCTCCGTGTAAGGATTTCGATTCTCTGCCAATTCCCGGAAAAAACCTGCGCAGAACGATTTCCCTTACCCCCAACTGAACACAGCAGCGGATAACTCCGTTCTGCGGGGCAAGGATGCGGGCCGCGGTTCAAATCCGGGCAACAGCCCCGGATGTATTCCCGGAGATCGAGATACTGTCTCGATCTCCGGGTTTTTTATGACCTGAAAGGATGGTTTCTCCGGGGGCGCTTCGCGGACGGTTTCTCCAAAACAGCAAACGTACAGGATACAGTGTATCTTCCTGCCGATAGCAGGGTCAGACACTATATCCTGCACGTTTCAGTCGTTGATCGATGACGGTTATCGTTGTATCGCGGATCGCTGCCAGGCCGACTTCATCCGCATCTCCCACTGAGATGGCGGGCTCTTTACAGCCGGCGACAGGAGCAGCCGGCTCCGGGCAGCCTTCGGGCGGGTTTCAGCGTGGACCTGGGTGCGATTTCGCTTTCCGGAGACTCCACAGCGTCCGCAGCCGCAGCGGAAGCTGCGCCGCAGGCCGTCAGAGCCGGCGGCATACACAACACCAACAACAGGCCAATCGGTTTTTCATGTCCGGTCTCCGTGCTCGTTGGGTTTCTGAATCGCGGCATCGGAAGCAGACTCTCTGTACTCCAGGCAGAGCATCGTCAAATCATCAAACCGCTCCGCCTCATTCACAAAGTCGTTGACAGCAGCACGCACCTTTTTAAGGATCTGCTCCGGCGTCTGATCCGGTTTCGTGTTCAGTACGGCAAGCATCCGCTCCGTGCCGAACATGTTGCCTGCTGTATCGGCGGCCTCCGGTAAGCCGTCTGTATACAAAAACAGCTTTGCGCCGGGCTCAAGCAGGAGTTCGTATTCCTTATACGTAATACCGTCCATCCCGCCGATGACAAAGCCGTGCTTGTCCCTCAGAAACTCAAATCGTCCGCCCGCCTTCTTCAGAACGGGATATTCGTGACCGGCATTGGCGGCGATCAACCTTCCGGTGGACAGCTCCAATATGCCAAGCCAGACCGTTACAAACATCTCCTGCCGGTTGTTGGAGCAGATGGAGGCGTTGGTATCCGTCAAGATCTGTGCGGGGGATTTGCCCATCATGGCGTTGTTCGCAATAATGTTTTTGGAGGCCATCATAAACAGCGCTGCCGGTACGCCTTTGCCGGATACGTCTGCAATGACTGCGCACAGGTGATCATCGTCCACGAGGAAGAAGTCGTAAAAGTCGCCCCCGACCTCCTTTGCCGGGTCCATACTGGCATAAATGTCAAATTCCGTCCTGTCCGGAAAAGCGGGAAAGCTGTTCGGCAGCATATCCGCCTGGATCCGGGCAGCAAGAGACAACTCGTTGCTGATGCGGTCCCGCTCTGCTTCCTCCCGGTGTTTTTCTTCCATGGCCCGCATTTTTCGCTGAACATACATCCGGATCAGTACAGCCAAAAGCAGCAGCGCTGCCAGGCCGATGACGATGCGAAACCAGAGCTGCTCATGTAAGGCTTTTTCCTTGACAATGGGAACAGACAGCATCTTGCTTCCCCGTCCCAAGGCATCCTTCAGTTCCATGACGAAGCCGTAAGAACCCCCGGGCAGATTCGTATAGGTCACCGGCCCAAGCTCGCTGCGGCTCACTGTCACGGGTTCCCGGTCGAAGCCCTCCAGAAAATAGGACACCTTGGGGTTTGTCAGGGAATAATTGTACACGAAGCCGTAAATGGTCAGTTTCTGGACCTCGGAGGGAAGTGTAAAGCCGCCTGTTTCATCCGGGTAGAGGCGTACACCGTCCGCATCGACGAACGGCACGGCCTGTTTTAAATCTGTGATATTCTCCAGCGCCGACTCGATGTTCACCTTCGCCACGCCGTTCGTGCCAGCGATATAGAGGTCCCCTTCCGGCGTCAGTTCACTGTAGGAGTTGAATGTGGCCGTGCAGGGCAAGCCGTTGGCAATACCGTAATGGACCGGCTTGATCTCGTTATCGGCAATCAGTTCCTCCACGGGCAATACATAAATACCGTCGCTGCTGAGGACCCACATATCGCCCATGCTGTTTTCATACAGGTCCGAGTTGTCGGGATACGGAAAATTCCGTATTGTCGTCACCCGGTAATCTTCGGTCATGTATGCGATGGAATTGCCGGCGATGAGCCAGTACAGCTTTCTCGCAGCGTCATATTTGATGTGCATGACAACCCCCGATTTCAAGCCGTCGTGGGTGTCGATACAGCGGACACCGTCCCTGTTGATGATATAGATTCCGCCGCCGTTGGAGCCCAGAAGGGCATCTCCGTTCGGCGCGGCGCATACGCACAGGCTCACTGAATTGGCGATCCCGTCTTCTTCGCCGTAGCTGGCAACAACGCGGTCCCCCTCGATCACACTCATGCCGCCAGTGTAGGCCACCAGGATCGCCCCGTCGGAGGTCTCGCTGACAGCACGGATCCGATTGGAGGGGAGTCCGTCCGCCTGGGTGAAGGCCATCACCTCGCCGCAGTCATAGCGCAGCAAACCACTGCCGCGCCAGATGGAGATCCACAGTCGTCCGCGGCTGTCCCGGATGACGGAACGGATACGCACACCGTCCAGCAATTCCAGCAGATCGTCTGCTTCCAGTTCTGCCCCGGAAGCTGTCACCGCTCTGGTCAAAGGAACCGCCGACACGGGCCCGTTCTCATCGAGAACGATCAGGCCAGAATCCGTTGCAACAAACAGCTGCTGCCCGTACATACAGGTAGCGTTGACGACATTTTCCGGGAGATTGAAGCGTGCGAAAACGTCCGAAAAGCTGTTTGAGACGATCTTCATCACACCTTGGCGGGAGGAGGTGAACCACAGATTCCCCTCGTAATCCGCCATCACATGGTCGACCAGGCTGTTGACCGGCAGCTCATCCATGTTGAAGAATTTCGAACCGTCCGAAACACCGATGCCGTATTGAGTACATATCCACAGATTTTCCCCAAAAAGCTGCATCTCGTTCACGCAGGACAACGGCGCGATATCCAGATAATCCAGTGCGTCGGCGCCATTTCTCAGATCGCCGTGATAAATCCCGGTATCCTCCGTGCCGATGAATACGGATCCGGGCGAGTCCGGGTCGGGAAGGATACAGGTGATCCCCTGAACGGCGAGATCCGTATGGTCGATGTAATCCACCAGCTCCCCACCGCGCATGGTGAAGAAGTCGCCGTTGTTGGTAATGCAGTAGAGAAGCCCGTCACACCCCGGATGGATTTCTTCCATATAGGCGTCGGCGATCCGGGGGTCCTCCACGGCGTGAAGGGACAGGTCCGGATCAATCCTTGTGATGCCCGCAGTGGTACCTACATAAATCGTTCCGTTTTCGTCCTCCGTAATGGAGAGGATCTTCGCGGAGCTGAGTCCGTCGTCCTCTCCCCAGAACCGGAATTCTCCGCGCTCCATCATGGCGAGTCCGTTTTCGTTTGTGCCGATCCAAAGCCGATCCAGGCTGTCAACGTAAAGGCACATCACACTGCCCACGCCTGTAGCCGAATCTATTCGCTCAAAAGAATCCCCGTCGTAGCGAATGAGTCCGCTGTAGCTGCCGATCCAGAGAAACCCTTCGTCCGTCTGCACGATCGTGTTCGCTTCAGAAGTTGGCAGACCGTTCTTGTTGTCATACAGCACGGCGGAAAACCTGTCGCTTCCGTTGAAAGGGTCGATGGCCGGGCTTCCGTCTGGATTCCCAGCCGCGTCCGCCGTCTGTGTCATCAGCAGAAAAAGAACGGCCAGAATAACGAACATCACGACGCTGTGTTTTATGCGTCCGATCTGCACAGAAGCCGTTTTCATCATGCTTTTCTCCTTTCATGCAGCCTGAATCGGTTCCGCACCGCTTTTGTTGAAACGCACGCCGGGATTATCTCCCACCGATCTGTGCTTTTGCTTCACCAAAAGAGAGGTGCCCGGCCAAAACGGATGCACGCAAAACATCGACTGCCGCGCAATCTCCGTCGTGCGGCTTCCCGCTTCTCTCCTGGGAAGCATTCTGAAGTGTGATCCCGATGAATTTGAACGGCAGGCGGGTCCTTCCCGTTCGGTGCGGAGTTCTCTGCCCCCGTGGAGCATAGTTCAGCCGTACAGACGGGGGCAGCTGAGCTCCCGGGAGGGCGGCAAGGGGGAATCAGAACCGATACCAAAAACGCGATTTTGGGAAAACGTCCACGGGAAAAGTACTGAGATCGCGCCTGACCGCCTGTTTTTTATGAAAACTACGGCTTTTCCTCCACGATCACGATCCTCCCCTGTCCGGTGAGAACATCGTACTCCTCGCCGACCACACCGCCGAGCGTCTGGGTGATGTAGTCGATCAGCACCTGGTTGTCCAGCTTGACGCGATCCTGGAGGATCTCTGCACCTTCAAACATGGAATACCCGTCGCCCTTGTCCAGCAGCGTATAATCGACGCTTGCCACAGTATATGTGGCCATGGGATCGATGGGTTCACCGCAGACAAGGACATTTCTGACGCGTCGTTCACCCTCGACACCGGTGAAGCACCGATTCTCATCCTCGGTACAGGTGCTTTCGACATACGTGTGGATCTCGTAACTCATGCCGGAAACCTGAAGAAAGCCGCCATTCTCCTCGGGTACCGCACGGGAACCCCATTCGAGAGCGTCCAGGATCTGCTGGCCGGTGACCTTGATTACGCACATCTCATTGCCGAAGGGATGGATTCTGAGAATATCCTTGAGGGCAATGCCGCCCGCGGCAATGCTTTCACGGACACCGCCGCCAATGATCATACCGATATCGGCGCCGGACTGGTCTCGGTATGCGTCCGCACACAGGTCGCCCAGATTGGTTTCCGCCCGGCGGACCATTCGAATGGGATTGCCGCCGGCATCCACTGCCTCCGGATCGTTGATCGTCAAGTCGACGGCTGTTTGGGCAACCACCGTATCAAGCTCTTTATCCAGCTTGCTCAGTGCTTCTTCCACTGCCTGGGACATGTTGTTTTTCAGTCCCAGGAGGGCGGGAACGGAAGTGTCGTTGTTCCAGGTATACAGTCCGGCAGTGACCTTTCCATCGGTATCGATCCGGCACCAGCCGATATTTGCGAGCTTTGTGCCGCAGGCAGAACGGATCACCTCATGGCCGTTTCTGTCCTTCATCACGACTTGATCCGTATCATGGCTGTGACCGTCCAGAAACACATCAAGCCCCGTGATATGGGAGATCACATCCCCATAGTTGTAGGGCGAAGATTGGGCATAGTTGCCCAGATGGCCCATAACTACGACATATTCGGCGCCTTCCCCGCGGGCAGCGTCAATGGCGCTCTGGACGGCACTGTACAGAGCCTCGCCGGTTCCATCCTGCAGGAAGCCGTAAATAAAACTTCCGTTTTCATCCTGAAAGTATCGGGGCGTGGAGGAAACCAGCGTTTCGGGGGTACACACGCCCACAAAAGCGATCTTCGTTCCGCCGGCCTCCTTGATGACGTAAGGCTCGAAGATCATTTCACCGTTTTTGTTGAAGTTGCAGCTAATATAGGGGAAGTTCGCTTTTTCGGCCAGCGCGAGGAATTGTTCCATACCGTAATCGAACTCATGGTTGCCGGGGATCGCCACATCATATTTCATGGCGTTCATCAGTTCCAAAGGGATCTCTCCCTTGGTCATGGTGCCGATGGGTTCCCCCTGGATGTTGTCGCCGTCATCCACCAGAATCACGTCGTCCCCCTGAGCGATCAGATGCTCTCGGATCGCCTGGAGCCCGGCATAGCCGAAACCCTGATCGACCCCGCAGTGGACGTCGCTTGTATAGAGAATCACCACGTCACCGGTGCGCTCGGCCTCCTCGGCGTTGGCTGTGGCGCTGAGTGTCATGACCATGATCAGCGCCATCAAAAACGTCAATACTCTCTTCTTCATGGGATTCTCCTTTCTGAAAAGCCATGTTCCCGGTCCGCATCATCCTCTGATGCCCTCCCGCACACATTCCACACAGCATCGGTCGGGGCGAAGGGTCCCAACTCCCATATCCGGATGTTCCGTATGCCTGCCTTTTTTTCGGGGGGGGGCTTCTCAACGGCGGTTATAATAAAAAAATAATATACTATGTCTCGGAAGGAAACAAGGACTGTTTTCGGGGCCTCCCTCAAACAGATACTCTTTCATACTTGTCATCCTCATCCCTCAGCGGCAAGGCCCCGGGCTTGGACCAGCGCGCTGTACCACTCCTGCATGACCGTGCTCGCTTTGATGGCGGGATCGTCGAAGCTCGCCTTGTAGAGTATTTCCATACCGTCGTTGTTCACTTGACGGACATAGTTCTCCCCGCCCTCCGCAAAGAAAAAGTCAAAGCGGCACTCGTCGTCCGGAAAGGCCAGGACTGCGTATTCGCCGTCCGGCGTCTCGCCGGCATCCGCATATTCATAGACGGCGCCAAGGGTCAGCCGCTCCACATAGGGCGCTGCATCTACCCCATCCGGGGAGAGGGGGCCGAATTCCAGCGTGCTGACGGTATAGTATGCGCCGGGCTGGTATGCCGCACGGGCCAGGTACATCTCCGGGGCGCTGTTGCCGTAGGTGAGGGCGCTAAGGCCGCTGTTCTCAGCGATGAAGCTCCCGCACGCCGTTTCTCTCGCCCACTCATTCAGCGCAGACCACATCCCCATGTCCTCGTCGGGGATGTTCCCGTAGTCCTCCCGCACAAGACGCACGTCCGTTGGGTGATACAGCATCCAGCAGTTCCCCTCATCATCCCGGGCGAAGACCTGCTGCCCGGACATATCCCGGCAGCGGCGTTCCTTCAGCTCGCCCTCAGTGATGCTGCCGATGGCGAAGAGGAAACCCGCGCCATCGTCGTCGATCCCCTGCTTCTTTGCAGCCTCCACGGAGGCCTTTTCCGCCACAGAGAACAGCACGCCGCTGTCGCCGGAGGTATTTACGATCACGAAGTCGTAGTATTCCAGGGGGATCAGCAGTTTATAGCCGCCGCTCTCATAGATCCGGCCTGCCGCGCCGTCCGGGCGAAGGGCGATGTCGTTGATATCGATGCTCCCGCCGGAGATGGCAACGCCCTGGTCTTTCGAGCCACAGGCGGCGAGCAAAAGCGCCAGGGTCAAACAGAGAAAAACGATCGCTTTCTTTTTCATGGCTGGTTTCCTTTCCTCCTGAATTTTCTTGATGCTTCTTTCTATACGACGAAACGGTACCGCAGGCCGCGGCAACGGTTTCATCCTGACTACGGATCTCACGGGCATTCCTCCGGTCGGTGAACAGAACGCCGGACGTCGGCGGCTTTCGTCCGGGAAACCGTTGGCTGCGGTTCCCGGCATGGATAACGGCCAAGGGCCATCCCCTCCGCTGCGTCCGGCAGAGCCGCGATACAGGTGATAATCGATCCAGCCCTTGGGGATCGTTCAAGCTCTTCCCGTTTTC
>JAFRDL010000049.1 GCA_017411265.1 Oscillospiraceae bacterium
CTCCGGGGCAGCGAGAACAACGATCCCTTCCGTCTGGAGAACGGCCGGGTGGTCACAGAGACCAACCACGCCGGCGGCATCCTGGGGGGCATTACCACCGGCATGCCCATCCTGTTCCGGGCGGCCTTCAAGCCCACGCCCTCCATCGCGAAGACGCAGCGGACGGTGGATCTTGTCAACATGGAAGAGACGACGATCGCCGTGGGGGGGCGGCACGACCCCTGCATCGTGCCCCGGGCGGTGCCCTGTGTGGAGGCCGCCGCGGCCCTGGCGGTGTACGACGCCTGGCTGGGCCGGAAAAAAGAACTTTGAAAGGGGAGACGAATATGACGCTGGAGGAACTGCGCGCCCGGATCGACGGGATCGACGCCGAGTTGATCCGCCTCTTCTCCCAACGGATGGACGCGGCGGCAGAGATCGCGGCATATAAAAAAGAGCACGGCCTGCCGGTGCTGGATGCCCGCCGGGAGCGGGACAAGCTCCGCCAGGCGGAGGAACTGGCCCCGGAGGAACTGCGGGATTATACCGCCTCTCTTTACGCGCTCCTCTTTGAACTGAGCCGAGGGTACCAGAACCGCATCCTGGGTCGGGAGACAGAACTGACTCGTCAGATCCGCACGGCCCTGGAGGACACCCCCCGACTCTTCCCGGAGCGGGCTACCGTGGCCTGCCAGGGAGTGGAGGGAGCCAACTCCCAGCTGGCCTGTGAGCGGCTGTTTCGAAGCCCCAGGGAGTGTGAGTTTTCGTCCTTCGAGGCGGTATTCGCCGCCATCGATAAGGGCCTGTGCCGCTACGGGGTGCTGCCGTTGGAAAACTCCACGGCCGGCAGTGTGAATGCGGTGTACGATCTCATGATGCGCCACGATTTTCGCATCGTTCGCTCCGTGCGGATCAAGGTAGACCACAACCTTCTTGCCAAACCCGGCACGAAACTCTCCGACGTGAAAGAAATCTTTTCCCACGAGCAGGCCATCAGCCAATGCGCCGCCTTTCTCTCCTCGCTGAAGGACGTGAAAATCACCCCCTGCGAGAATACCGCCGTCGCCGCCCGGATGGTGGCGGAATCGGACCGGGGGGATGTGGCGGCCCTCTCCGCCCGGCAGTGCATGGATCTTTACGGCCTGGACTGTCTGGCTCCTTCGGTGCAGGACCAGGGAAACAACTTCACCCGCTTCATCTGCATCGCCCGGGATCTGGAGATCTATCCCGGGGCGGACCGGACCAGTCTCAGCATGATCCTCCCCCACAGGCCCGGCTCCCTCTACAAGGTCCTCTCCCGGTTTTACGCCCTTGGCATCAACCTCAACAAACTGGAGAGTCGGCCCATCCCGGAGCGGAACTTTGAATTCATGTTCTATTTCGACCTGGAAAATTCCGTCTACGATCCCCGTTTCATCCAGCTTATGGACGAGCTGGACGAGATCTGCGAGGAGTTCCACTACCTGGGCAGCTACAGTGAGGTGGTGTGATGCTGCGCTGCGGTCTGTTGGGGGAGCGTTTGAACTACAGTTATTCCCCCGCCATCCACGCCCTGCTGGGAGACTATGAGTACAAGCTGTACGAAGTCCCCCGGGACGGCCTGGACGCCTTTCTCCGGGAGGAGCCCTTCGACGGGCTGAACGTCACCATCCCCTATAAAAAAGCGGCGGTGCCCTACTGCGGTGAGCTTTCCGAAACCGCCCGGGCTTTGAGGAGCGTGAATACTCTGGTCCGGCGGAGGGACGGCGTCATCTTCGGGGACAACACCGACGCCTTCGGGTTCGCGACGCTGCTGCGCGGCGCGGCTCTGGATCCGGCGGGGAAAAAGGCTCTGGTGCTGGGCAGCGGAGGCGCCTCCGTCACGGTGTGTCACGTCCTCCGCGCCATGGGGGCGAGGGAGGTCACGGTGATCTCCCGGACCGGGGAGGACAACTACGAAAACCTGGAAAAGCACGCCGACGCGGAGCTTCTGGTGAACGCCACCCCGGTGGGCACCTACCCCGGCAACGGGGAGGCCCCGGCGGACCTCCGGCGGCTGCCCCGGCTGGAGGGAGTGGCGGATCTCATCTACAACCCCCGACGGACGGCGCTCCTTCTGCAGGCGGAGGCGCTGGGCATCCCCTGCGCCGGAGGACTCGCCATGCTGGTGGCCCAGGCCCTGCGGAGCAGCGAGCTTTTCCAGGGGAAGACCCTGGACGCCGGCCTCATCCCTGTCATCGAGCGAAAGCTGGAACAGAGCATGCGGAACATCGTCCTCATCGGCATGCCCGGCAGCGGCAAGACCACCGTGGGGCAGGCCCTGGCCGCGGCCACGGGCCGGACGCTGGCGGACGCGGACGCCCTGGTGGAGAAGAGGACGGGAAAGCCCATCCCCGCCGTCTTTGCGGAGGGCAGGGAGGCGCTGTTCCGCCGGTACGAGACGGAGGTCCTCCGGGAGCTGGGGAAGGAGAGCGGGCTCATCCTCTCCACCGGGGGCGGGTGTGTCACGCGGGAGGAGAATTATCCCCTCCTTCGCCAGAACGGGACGGTTTTCTGGCTCCGCCGGGATCCGGATCGGCTGCCCCGGGAGGGACGGCCCCTGTCGGAGGGAGCGGACCTCCGGGCCATGTACGCCGCCCGGGAGCCGCTGTACCGCCGCTTCGCGGACCACGTGATCGACAACAACGGCCCGGTGGAGGACACCGTGGCCCGGATTCTGGAGGTGCTGATATGAAGCTGCTCATCATCAACGGACCCAACCTCAACCTGCTGGGGATCCGGGAGCCGGAGCTCTACGGGAAGCGGGACTTCGCCGCCCTGGAGCGGTATGTCCGGGACGTGTGCGACAGCGAGGGGATCGAGTGCGAGCTCTTTCAGTCCAACTATGAGGGCGCCATCGTGGAGAAGATCCAGCAGGCTCTGGGGGCGTTCGACGGCATCGTCATCAACCCGGCGGCCTATACCCACACCAGCGTGGCCATCCTGGACGCCCTGAAGGCGGTGGCCCTTCCGGCGGTGGAGGTGCATCTCACGGACGTGGACGCCCGGGAGCCCTTCCGCCGGATCTCCTACGCCGGCATGGCCTGTGAGAAGACCTTCAAGGGCCTGGGCTTCGAGGGCTACAAAGAGGCAATCCTGTATTTGAAAAACAAAATGGATTCTCCTTGAGGAAAAGCTTTCGCGCAGTGACTGATGAGGTGGAAAATGAACCAGGGAAGCAACCCGAAGCTGACGCCTTTTGCACGAAAACTCCGCCGGGAAATGACTAAAGAAGAACGTCACCTTTGGTATGACTTTCTGCGAACTCTTCCCGTGACTGTCAACAGGCAAAAGGTGATCGGCCCCTTTATCGTGGATTTCTATATTGCCTCGTCGAAACTGGTGATCGAACTAGATGGATCCCAGCATTTTGAAGAGGACGGAGTTTCCTCGGACCGGGAACGGGATGCCTGGCTGGCGGAGCATGGACTTCGTGTCGTGCGTTATTCCAACGCCGACGTCAACGGGAATTTTTCCGGTGTGTGCGAAGATATTCTGGAGAAAATGAAATAACACCTCATCCGGCCCTGCGGGCCACCTTCTCCTCAAGGAGAAGGCAAAAAAAGAAGGCTTCCCCTTGAGGGGAAGCTGTCGCGTAGCGACTGATGAGGTGGAGGACCTCCCGCCGCAGATTATTGCAGCGGGAGGTCCTGCTGTCTATCTCCTGTTCCTCGGCCCCCGGGAGATGTGCGCATACCGGTCCAGCTTCCGGTAGCAGCTGTTGCACAGCCGCCCCGCCTGATGGAGGGGCAGAGCCGCACCGCACCGGGCGCAGAAGCGGATGTTGTTCCGCAGGTTGTGGAGCAGGATCTGGTTGATGCTCTCCGCCACCTCCTCCCGCCGGTCGTAAAGGGCGTCCCGGTCGATGGGGCAGCCGAAGGCCTTGGAGAAGGAAAAATAGAGATCCAGCTTCCGGCAGTACTGCTCCAGCTCCGGCAGGGTGGCGGCGCTCCGGAGGCCCGGCAGCTCCGGCTGGGCGAGAGGCTGCCCCTGCTTCACGGTGCGGAGAAAGGCGAAGAACAGCTGCAGCAGCTCCTCGTCCGTCTCGTCGAAGGGGATGTTGCCGCACCGGAGCTCCTGCTCCCGGCTCAGCTCGAACCCGGCGGCCCGGAGCTTGCCGATAAGGGTGATATACCGGCTCACGTCCATCTTCACATAGGGCGCGGTGGTGGGCATTTTGTTCCACTCGGTGAGGACCTCCAGCAGGTCGAAGTCCACCTGAAGCACCAGCTCGGAGAAGCCGGCCACCGCCTGCTGCAGGGGCGGCACCACGCTCTCCAGCCCGGCGCGGATCTGTTCCAGACCGTCGGTGGCGCCCACATAGCCCTTGTCGTACATGCCGTAGCGCCCGGCCCGACCCGCGATCTGCTGGATCTCCGAGGGCTTCAGATCCCGGCGCTCGGTGCCGTCGAATTTCTGGGTGTCCATGAAAATGATCCGCCGGATGGGCAGGTTGAGCCCCATGCCGATGGCGTCGGTGGCCACCACGTACTGCATCCTTCCGTCCAGAAATCCCTCCATCTGCTTGCGGCGGGTGGAATAGGGGAGGGCGCCGTAGATGATGGCGGGCTCCTTGCCCCGCTGGCGAAGATCCTCCGCCACGGACAGTACCCCGATCTTGGAGAAGGTGATGAGGGCGTCTCCGGGTTTCACGTCGTTGTAGTCCACCGGGCGGCTCATACACACCAGCGGCGTTTTCCGCAGGTGGACGATCTCCTCCCAGGTGTCCCCGGTGCTCTCGATGATCCGGATGAGCAGCTCCCGGGCCTCCGGCGCGGCGCACAGATGGACCTCCGGGGCCAGCACGCCCAGGATGGCCCGGGTCCAGGCGAAGCCCCGCTCCCGGTCCGCGATCATCTGGCACTCGTCGATCACCGCCACGTCGTATCGGGCGGCGACGTCCAGCTTCTCCGCCGTGGCCGCCACGTGGGTGTCCCCCTCGGACCGGTCCTCCTCCTCGCCGGTGGTGAGGGAGCAGGCCACGCCCATGTCCAGCAGCGTCTCCTGGGCCTCCAGGGCCAGCAGCCGCAGGGGCGCCAGGTACACCCCGGTCCGGGCCTTTTTCAGCCGCTGGAACCCGGCGTAGGTCTTGCCGGTGTTGGTGCCGCCGATGTGGAGGATGAAGTGCCGTTCCATGGCCCGGGCCTCCGGGTCCTCGTCCTTGGGGTTCAGCGCCACCAGCAGCTTCAAGCTGGAGCGGATGGCCCGGGGGATATCGAAGACAGAGTAGAGATAGGACAGCGGGTGCTGCAGCAGCTCGCCGTTGGGGAAGCTGCCCGGGGCCAGGAGCCCCTCCAGATTGGCCTCCGGCTGGGCGGCGGAGAACACGGCGATGGACCGCTCCGCCACGGCCCGGAGCACGGCGGGGTATCTCTCCCGCAGGGCTTTCACCGGCGGGGAATCCGGGTTTCGCCCGATCCAGGGGGCGGCGGTGACGAAGCGGCGCAGCACCCCGGCCAGGGGCTGCCCGCCCTCTCCCTCGGAGAGGTGAAGGAAGTGGTCGATATAGCTTCGGCTCTGGCCCACCTTCAGCCGGGAGGCCCAGCTGACCTTGGGGATCTCGGCCAGGATGGCCCGGTGGTACCGCTCCGCCAGCCGGGAGGGACCGTCCTCTTCCCGGGGCACGGCGTCCCAGGCGGCGGCGAGAAGGCCCGCCGCGGTACGCAGCGCCTCATCCACGGCGATGTCCGCCCCGGGGATGGGCTGGGCGGCGGGGGCGCTTTTCCCGGTCTGAAAGTCCGGGGTCTGCTCCGCCTTTTTCACATCCTCGATCCGCCACACCCGGACCCGCCGACCGCTGAAGTAACGATGCTGGGACCGGGGGAGGAGGGCTGCCATCAGCTCCTCCGTCCAGCCCCGGCTCTTCAGCGTCCCGGCGGTCCAGGTTTTGTCCTTGCTGCTCATGGGATTCTCCTTTATCTTTCTGCCCATAGTGTACCACACTTGCCTGAAATTGAAAACTGTGGTATTTTAACATTTGCCCGGGTCCCGGGACAGGGAGGACAGAGGAATGAACGGAAAAAAGATCCTGCTTATCGCCACCGGCGGCACCATCGCCTCCCGGCCGGGGGAGGAGGGGCTGACCCCGGAGCTCACCAGTGAGGAGCTGCTCTCCTGCATCCCGGAGGTCCGGGATCTGTGCCGGATCGACACGGTGCAGCCCTTCAATCTGGACAGCACCAACATGCGCCCGGAGAACTGGCTGGCCGTGGCCCGGCTGATCCGGGACCGCTATGAGGAATACGACGGCTTCGTCATCACCCACGGCACCGACACCATGGCGTACGCCGCCGCCACGCTGTACTATCTGATCCAGAACAGCCCCAAGCCCGTGGTGCTCACCGGCTCCCAGGTGTCCATCCACGCCCGGGATACCGACGCCCGGGAGAACCTTCTCTCCGCCGTCGTGTACGCCTGCCACCCGGACGCCTGCGGCGTCCACCTGGTGTTCGACGACAAGGTCATCTGCGCCAACCGGGCCCAGAAGACCCGGACCCGGAGCTTCAACGCCTTCTCCAGCATCGACTACCCGGAGGTGGCCTATATCCGGGACGGGGAGGTCCGCACCTATGTCCCGGAGAAGCTCACCGGCCCGGTCCGGTTTTACGACACGCTGGAGAGCCGCGTGTGCGTCGTCAAGCTGATCCCCGGCATGGACCCCGGCATCCTGGACTACGCCGCGGACCGCTTCCGGGCCGTTATCATCGAGAGCTTCGGGGTGGGGGGCGTGCCCTACTACGACAGCGAGGAATTCGCCGACAAGATCGGCGCCCTGCTGGAAAAGCACGTGAAGGTGATCATCACCACCCAGGTGCCCCACGAGGGCAGCGACATGGCCCTCTACCGGGTGGGCTTCCGGGTCAAGCAGAAGTACGAGCTGCTGGAGGCCTACACCATGACCACGGAGGCCGTGGTGGCCAAGGTGGAGTGGGCCCTGGCCCAGGCGAAGGACGATGAGGATTTCCGCCGCCTGTTCCGCACGCCGGTGGGGAACGACTGGCTGTGAACGGCAGACCGCATAATATTATGTAAACCTGGAGGCATGAACGTGTCCATGGAGAATAACAAGGTGACGATCGTACCCTGTGAAGACTACGCGCCGGAGACCGTCCGGGCCGCCCTGCTTCGGGCCCTGGACCCCCTGGGCGGGCTGGACTGGGTACGCCCGGGCATGCGGGTGGGGCTCAAGCTGAACCTCTGCGCGGGACGAAAGCCGGAAGCCGCCGCCACCACCCATCCGGTGATGGCCGCGGAACTGACGCGGCTCCTCCGGGAGCGGGGCGCCGACGTGGTGATGGGAGACAGCCCGGGCGAGCCCTTCACCGGCGTGGTGCTCAACCGGATCTACGCGGCGGCCGGAATGGCCGCCGCGGAGGAGGCGGGGGGCGAGCTGAACCGGGACTTCTCCCACCGGGACGTGTCCTTCCCGGAGGCGGTGACGGCCAGGAGCTTCGCCTTTGCCTGCTGGCTGGAAAAATGCGATGCGGTGATCAGCTTCTCCAAGCTGAAATCCCACGGGCTCATGGGCATGACCGCGGCGGTGAAAAACCTGTACGGCGTGATCCCCGGCACGGTAAAGAGCGAGTACCATTTCCGCTACCCCGATCCCATGGCCTTCGCCAACATGCTGGTGGACCTGAACGAGTATGTGAAGCCCGTGCTGTGCCTGTGCGACGCGGTGGACGTCATGGAGGGCAACGGTCCCACCCAGGGCACCCCCCGGCACATGGGGGCGCTGCTGGCGGGCACGGACCCCTATGAGATGGACCGCCTGTGCGCCTGGCTGCTGAACATCCGGGAGGAGGAGATCCCCTATCTCACCGCGGCGAAGGAACGGGGCCTGCTCTCCGGAGAGGGGACGCCGCTGTGCCGCGAGGAGGCGGAGCCGTTCCGCCTGACGGATTTTCAGCGCTCCGGAGCCACCTCCAGCTGGTTTGTCTCCAGACCCGGCGACAAGCCCTTCCGCAAGATGCTGAAAAAGGGCCTGGCGCTGATCCTGCGCTCCCGGCCCAAGCTGTACGAGGGCTGCACCGGCTGCGGCCACTGCGCGAAGCTGTGCCCGGCCCACGCCATCACTATACGGAACAAGAAGGCCGTCATCGACCGGAGCAAATGCGTCCGCTGCTTCTGCTGTCAGGAGTTCTGCCCCTCCGGGGCCATGCGTGTGCAGCGCTCCTTCGTGGCGCGCGTGCTGAGCCGATAAGGATCCGGCTCCGCCGCGACCGGCCCGGACGGACGGCAGAAAAGCGTTGACTTTCGGGCCTGTTTCTGCTATTAATGGATATACTTGAAAATGATCAGGAAAGCGAGGGAATCATCCATGAAAACCTTCCGGAATGAAATTATGATCGAAAAATACAGGATGACCTCGGTTTATGCCGTTTAGTCCGGGCGGACAACGACTTGCTTTATGAACCGTGGCATATATGCCGCGGTTTTCTTTTGCCTTTTTTCCGGCTGAACGTCCGCTTCCCGGGGTCTCCGACCGCCGCCGCATGAAAAACGGGGGAAAAAACCAAAGGATCACGCGGAAGCATGACCGAAGACGGAAATCAGAGAGGATACTGCCATGAGTAAGCTGTTTCAACAATACCGGGGACTGCGCCGGGAGAACTACGTGCTGTTCTTCGGGAACATCGTCACCAACATGGGGTCCATGGTCTGGCCCATGATGACCCTGCTTCTGGACAAGAAAATGGGCCTGAGCGCGGGGAACATCGCCCTGCTGATGATGGTCTGGTCCTTCCTGTGCATGCCGGCCAGCCTGTTCGGCGGACGGCTGGCGGACCGGATCAACAAAAAGAAGATCATCATCGCGGGGGACACGATCTCCGTCGCCTGCTATATCATCTGCGGACTGGTGCCGCTCTCCTACGTGACCGTCGGCCTCATCATGCTGGCCAGCGTGTTCCAGAGCATCGAGGGGCCGGCATACAACGCCCTCATCGCGGACATCACCCCCACCCGGGACCGGGAGAAGGCATACTCCCTGCTGTATCTGGGGGGCAACATCGGCCTGATGATATCTCCCACCCTGGCGGGCATGCTGTTCAAAAACTACCTGTGGCTTGCCTTCATCATCAGCGGCGTCGCCATCGGCTGCTCCACGCTGCTGATCTGGCTGTTTGTCCGGGACATCGAGCCGGTGCGGGAGGAGTGCGAGGAGGCCGTCTACCAGAGAGCCCGGGAGAACGAGAGCGTCTGGCGGGTGCTGTGGGACAACCAGCCGGACCTGCTCTTCACCGTGATCACGTCGCTGTACTTTGCCGCCTACAACCAGTTCAGCTTCCTCATGCCCCTGGATCTGGCCGCCGTCCACGGGGACCAGGGCGCCGTCATCTTCGGAACGGTCACGAGCCTCAACTGCATCACGGTCGTGGTCTTCACGCCCGTCATCACGAAACTTTTTTCCAAAATGCGCGACACCGGCAAGATGGTCACGGGCCGGATCCTGATGTTCGCGGGTTTCCTGGCCTTCCTCCTGCTGCTGGGCTTCGTTCCCGGGTACTATATCGCCATGCTCATCTTTACCTGGGGCGAGGTTTTCGACGTGCTCGCGGAGGGGCCGTACGTCTCCACCCGCATCCCGGCGAGCCACCGCGGGCGGATCAACGGGCTCATGAGCGTCATGTACACAGCGGTGACGGGCGGGATCGACCTTGCCGTCGGCCACACCTACGACCGGGCCGGATCCTCCTGGACCTGGGCGCTCGTCCTCGGGGTGACGTTCGTCTCCGTCGCATTGACTGTCATTCTCAAGCGGCGTGACAGAAAAGCATATCCGAAGCTGTATCTCGGGACGGAGACGCAGGAACAGGCGCCCGCAGAGGGACCGTAACGGTCATCTCCCCATGCAGAACGGAACAACAACCAAAGGATCGGTGATAAATAAATGGATTTCAAGGAACTGAACTTTGTCGTCGAGCCGTGCGACAAAAAAGACGCAGATTATCTGGAGAGCAAAATCGACGAGTATGACGATTCCC
>JAFRDL010000050.1 GCA_017411265.1 Oscillospiraceae bacterium
ACCATCGACTGGTATCTCCGTCATAAGACCTGGTGGGAGGCCATCATCCGCGGTGAGTACCGGGATTACTATGAGCGGATGTACGGCGACCGCTGAAAATATATAAATTTTTATATTGATTTTTCCGGCAGATGATACTAAGATTGTTGTATAAATCCATCGGAAAGGCTCCGGCGGAGACGATGAAGCCGTAACCATACGATCAGGACCTGTGGGCGGCGGCATCGCGCGCCCACAGGTCATCTTTATGGAGGTCATCACCGCAAGAAAAAATACCCGGATCCGTCACTTTCGGCAGCTGGGCCGCGAGCGGTCATATCGCCGGGAAACGGGTCTTTTCCTCTGCGACGGGGAAAAGCTGCTGACGGAAGCGATCCGGAACGGCGCGCGCATCGGGGAGGTCCTCCTCCGCCGGGGCGGGGCGGCGCCCGCTTCGCTGCCGGAGGTTCCCGTGTATTTGGCGGAGGAGGATGCATTCGCCTTTGCCTCCCCGCTGGAGAACAGCCCCGGACCGCTGTTTTCCGTGTACATGGAGCCCCGACCGGCCCGGGAGACGCCCCGCCGGGTGTTGGTGCTGGAAAATGTCCAGGATCCCGGCAACGTGGGAACGGTGCTGCGCACCGCCGCCGCGCTGGGAACGGATCTTGTGGTCCTGACGGGGAGCTGCGCCGATCCGTGGCAGCCAAAGACCGTTCGGGCCGCCATGGGCGCACTGTTCCGTCAGCCGCTGTGGGAGACGGACGCGGACGGCCTTTTGCATGCGCTGGAGGAATGGGGACTGCCGCTCTACGGTGCGGCGCTCGCCCCGGACAGCCGGGATATCCGGGACTTTGACCTGTCCCGGGCCGCGGTGGCCGTGGGGAACGAGGGAAACGGCCTCAGCGCAGACCTGCTCTCCCGGTGCGGGGAAAAGCTCATCATACCCATGACTCCCGGCAGTGAATCCCTGAACGCGGCTGTTGCGGCTTCCGTTTTGATGTGGGAGATGGCACGGGGCGATCGATAAACAGGAAGGAGAGGATCGGCGTGGCGCAGATCCGTTACTGGATATGGCTCACGTCCCTGGTGGGACTGCGGCCGCTGGCCATGCACGCGGCGATCGAGCATTTCGGCAGTCCCATGGAGACGTATTACGCCCCGGCGGGAGGGTATGACGCGGTCCCGGAACTGAACGCCAAGGACCGATCCCTTCTTGAAAACAAAGATATGTCCCGTACCGAGGAGATCCTGGAGGTCTGCCAGCAAAAGGGGATCCACATCCTGACCCTCCAGGACGCCGGTTACCCCGAGCGCCTTCGGCAGATCGCCGATCCGCCGCCGGTGCTGTATGTACGGGGCAGTCTGCCCTACCTGGACGAGCTGCCCGTTATCGCCGTCGTCGGTACACGGAAGGCCAGCGCGTACGGGATCAAGATGGCGCTTCGTCTGGGACAGGAGATCACAGCCTGCGGCGGCTGCGTGGTCACGGGCATGGCCCTGGGGATCGACGGAGCGGCGGCCAGGGGCGCCATCACGGCGGGAGGCGCCTGCGTGGGCGTGCTGGGCACCGCCATCGACGTGGATTATCCTGCTTCCAACACATCGCTTATCCGGGACGTGGCCGCCACCGGAGCCATCGTCAGCGAGTATCCGCCCGGCTACCCCACCATGCCGGAGAACTTTCCCCGCCGGAACCGCATCATCAGCGGGCTGAGCTGCGGTACCTGTGTGGTGGAGGCCCCAAGGCGCAGCGGCGCCCTGATCACGGCCAATCTGTCCTTGGACCAGGGACGGGATCTCTTCGCCGTGCCCGGCAACGCGGACAGCGAGACGAGCTTCGGGACCAACGCTCTGCTGCAGGACTGCGCCAAGGCGGTGACCTGCGGCATGGATATCCTGTGTGAGTACGCCGGGCTGTTTCCCGGCCGGATCCGGGAAAAAACCGTGGAGTTTGCCCCGCCCGAACCGGCGCGCACGGAGGCTCCTGCGGCAAAAACAGTCATTGACAAGCCGGAGGGTATACCGTATATTGACGTAGAAAGCCGCCTTGCCCCCTTCACCGAAGACCAGAAGACGCTGCTGCGGATCCTGGCAAAGGGAGAATCTCATGTGGACGCGCTGATCGCCCTCTCCGGTTTTTCCACCGCGAAGGTGCTCTCGGCCATGACCATCCTCACCATCAAGGGCGCGGTGAGATCGCTCCCGGGCAAGCGGTATGAATTGAACCTGAAATAAGGAAGTTTCGCCAATGGCACAGGCAAAAAAGGATCTTGTGATCGTGGAGTCCCCGGCGAAAGCCAGGACCATCGAAAAATATCTGGGGGGAGACTATAAGGTGGTGGCCTCCATGGGCCATCTCCGGGATCTTCCCAAGAGCAAGCTGGGCGTGGACATCGAGCACGGCATTGAACCGGAGTATATTCCCGTTTCGGACCGCAGCGACGTCATCAACGACCTGAAGAAGCGTTCCAAAGACGCCAAGACCGTCTTTCTCGCCACCGACCCGGACCGGGAAGGGGAGGCCATCAGCTGGCACCTGAAGGAGCTTCTGGATCTCCCGGACGAAAAAGCCCGGCGGGTCACCTTCAATGAGATCACCAAAAAGGTGGTCCTGGAGAGCATGGCCCATCCCCGGGATATCGATCTGGACCTGGTGGACGCCCAGCAGGCCCGCCGGGTGCTGGACCGGATCGTGGGCTACAAGCTCAGCCCCCTGCTGTGGCGGAAGATCCGCCGCGGCCTGTCCGCGGGACGGGTGCAGTCCCCCGCCATCCGGATGGTGGTGGACCGGGAGAAGGAGATCCGGGCCTTCCGGCCGGAGGAGTACTGGCATCTGGACGCGCATCTGGACCGGCAGGAGAAATCCGGCGCGTTTGTGGCCCGGTATTTCGGCGAGGGAGAAAAAAAGCGGGAATTGCATTCCGCGGCGGAGGTCCAGGCCGTGACCGCGGATGTGGAAAACGCCCCCTGGGAGATCGCCGCCGTGAAGAGGGGGGAGCGCCAGCGCAGTCCCGCGCCTCCGTTCATCACCTCCACGCTCCAGCAGGAGGCCAGCCGCCGTCTGGGCATGACGCCCCGGCGGACCATGAGCATTGCCCAGCAGCTCTACGAGGGCGTGGACATCACCGGCGCCGGCACCGTGGGTCTCATCACCTATATGCGTACCGATTCTCTGCGTCTCTCCGAGGACGCGCTGGCCGCAGCCGGACGGTTTATCAAAAGCTTTTACGGCGAGGAATACTACCCCGGGAAGCCCCGCCGCTACAAGACCAAGGCGGGCGCTCAGGACGCCCACGAGGCCATTCGCCCCAGCGACGTGGAACTCACCCCGGAGCGGGTGAAAAAGGACCTCACGGCGGAGCAGTACCGGCTCTACCGGCTGATCTGGGGCCGATTCACCGCCAGCCAGATGTCCAATGCCGTGTATGACAACGTGATCATCGACGCGGTGAGCGCCGGTCACTGCTTCAAGGCCAATCACTCCGCCATCCGTTTCCCCGGATATACCAAGGTGTACGAGGACCCGGCGGAGGACGAGGAAGAAGGCCCCAAAAAGCCCCTGCCCGATCTTCGGGAGGGGGAGAAGGTGACGCTGAAAAAGCTCACCCCGGAACAGAGATTCACCGAGCCGCCCGCCCGGTATACCGAGGCGACGCTCATCCGGGCCATGGAGGAAAAGGGCATCGGCCGGCCCTCCACCTACGCGCCCACCATCACCACCATCAGCAACCGGGAGTATGTGGCCAAGGAAGGAAAGTACCTCAAGCCCACAGCTCTCGGCGAGACGGTCACCGACTACATGGAGGACCGTTTTTCCGATATCGTGGATCTGCGTTTCACCGCCCACATGGAGGACCGTCTGGACGAGATCGAAAACGGCAAGATCCCCTGGCGCGACGTCCTCGCCGGTTTTTACGACGGTTTTGAAAAGGAGCTGTCCGAGGCGGAGAAGGATGTGGGCCGCATCAAGGTGCCCGATGACGTCAGCGACGAGATCTGCGAGAAATGCGGCCGCCAGATGGTAGTGAAAAACGGCCGCTTTGGCCGGTTCCTGGCCTGCCCGGGCTTCCCCGAGTGCAATTTCACCAAGCCCATCGTCATTGAAATGCCCGGCAGCTGCCCCAAATGCGGCGGGCGGATGCTCAAGCGCACCTCCAAAAAGGGCAACACCTTCTATGCCTGCGAGAGAGGCGCGGAGTGCGGCTTCATGACCTGGGACGTGCCGGTGAAGGACAAATGCCCCTCCTGCGGCAAGAGCATGTTCAAGCTCTCCGGAAAGGGGGCGCGGAAGCCCTTCTGCGTCAATCCGGATTGCGAGGCCTTCGTCCCCGAGGATAAGCGAGGCTATCGAAAAAAGCCCTCCGGGACCGGGGAAAAGGCCGTGAAGAAGCCGAAGGAAACGAAATGAACGAAGTGACCGTGGTGGGCGCCGGCCTGGCGGGATCGGAGGCGGCGTGGCAGCTGGCCGTCCGCGGCATTCCTGTGCGGCTGCTGGAAATGAAGCCGAAAAAGATGACCCCCGCCCACGTGTCCCCCTGGTTTGCCGAACTGGTGTGCTCCAACTCCCTCCGGAGCGACGAGCTGACCAACGCCGTGGGGCTCCTGAAGGAAGAACTGCGGCGGATGGGCAGTCTTATCATGCGCTGTGCCGACGCCCATCGTGTGGCTGCCGGCGGCGCGCTGGCCGTGGACCGGGAGGGGTTTGCCCGGGCTGTGACGGAAAACATCCGCTCCCATCCCCTCATTCAGGTGGCAGAGGAGGAAGTCGTCGATTTCCCCGACGGGGACGTGATCGTGGCCACCGGCCCCCTGACCTCGGACGCCTTTGCGGAGACGATCCTCCGGCGCACCGGCAGCGAGGGCCTGCACTTTTACGACGCGGTGGCCCCCATCGTTTCTCTGGAAAGCGTGGATATGGACAGCGCCTTCCGGGCCTCCCGGTATGACAAGGGCACGGCGGACTATATCAACTGCCCCATGAACCAGGAGGAGTACGTCGCTTTCTGGAAGGAATTGATCTCCGCCCGGGAGGCGGCGGTCCACGGCTTTGACGACGCCGGGGTCTTCGAGGGCTGCATGCCTGTGGAGGTCATGGCCCGCCGGGGCTTGGACACCTTGCGATACGGGCCTCTGAAGCCTGTGGGGCTTCGGGATCCCCATACGGGGAAGGAGGCCTATGCGGTGGTCCAGCTGCGGCAGGACAACGCCGAGGGGACGCTGTATAATCTGGTCGGGTTTCAGACGCACCTGGCCTTTCCCGAGCAGAAGCGGGTGTTTTCCATGATCCCCGCCCTGCGAGAGGCGGAATTCGTCCGCTACGGTGTGATGCACCGGAACACCTATCTCCAGTCCCCCGGAAAGCTGGACCGGTATTACCGGCTGATCGCGGAGCCCCGGATCGTTTTCGCCGGGCAGATCACCGGGGTGGAGGGGTATGTGGAATCCTGCGCCTCCGGGATGCTGGCCGCTTTGGAGCTCTCTGCCCGCCGGCTGGGCCTGCCGCCGCTGGATCTCTCCAACGAGACCGCCATGGGAGCCCTGAGCCTGTACGTCTCCTGCGGCAGCGTCGGAGATTTCCAGCCCATGAACGTGAATTTCGGCATCATCGCCCCCCTGGACCAGCGTGTAAAGGGCAAGAGGAACAAAAATGCCGCCGTCTCCGCCCGGTCTCTGGCGAGGATCGACGAGCTTGTGAAGGGAGAACTGTGGCAATGCGTATCCTTGTAGACGCCATGGGCGGCGACAACGCCCCCGTCGAGATCGTCCGGGGCGCTGTGGACGCAGCGAAGGAATTCAACGTGGACGTTTCCCTGGTGGGTCGGGAGGAGGAGATACTTCCGGTCTTGAAGGAATGCGGCGTGGAGGCCCCCGGCGAACACATCTCCGTGGTGGACGCCCGGGATGTGGTGGAGATGGAGGACGACCCCAGCAGCGCCACCCGGCGCAAGCCGGATTCCTCCATGGCGGTTGCTCTCCGCCTGCTCCACGAGGGAGCGGGGGATGCGGTGGTATCCGCCGGCAGCACCGGCGCTCTTCTCAGCGGCGCCACGCTGACGGTCCGCCGTGTGCGGGGCATCCGCCGGGCCTGCTTCGGACCGGTGCTTCCCAACGGCGGCAGGGGTGTGCTGCTCATCGACTGCGGCGCCAACGTGGAATGCACCGCGGAGTATCTGCTCCAGTTCGCCTATATGGGCAAGTACTACGCCCAGGAGCTCATGGGCTGTGAGGATCCCCGGGTGGGCCTTCTGAATATCGGCGCGGAGGAGACTAAGGGCACGGAGCTGCAGAAGCAGACCTATGCGCTGCTCCGGACCGCCTGCGAGGCCGGTCGGCTGAACTTTATCGGCAACGTGGAGTCCCGGGATGTGCTGGCCGGGGGCGTGGACGTGGTGGTGACGGACGGTTTTTCCGGAAACATCCTCCTCAAGAGCATCGAGGGCACCGCCATGATGCTGATGAAGCAGCTCAAGGGCATCTTCTACAAGAACGCCAAAAACAAGCTGGCGGCGGCCATGCTGAAAAAGGACGTGTACGCCCTCAAGTCCATGTTCGACGCCGGTGAGGTGGGCGGGACGGCCCTGCTGGGCATCTCCAAGCCCGTGATCAAGGCCCATGGGTCCTCGGACGCCCGCGCCACCCGCAGCGCGGTGAAACAGGCGATGACATTCATCGATGCCGGCGTGATCGAGAGCATCGAAAAGAATGTACAGTATATGCGCATTTCAGGAAACGAAGGAGAATAACACAATGGTACTGGAAAAAATCATCAAGATGGTCGCCGAGCAGTTTATGGTGGATGAGAGTGAGATCTCTGCGGACACCTCCTTCACCGACGATCTCGGCGCGGACTCCCTGGACGTGGTGGAGCTTACCATGGCCCTAGAGGAGAGCTTTTCTCTGCCCGATACTCCGGAGAACGAGCTGATGAATATCCATACCGTGGGAGATCTGGCCGCCTACGTGTCCAAGGTCACCCAGCAGGATTGATCATGACGGAGCTGGAGACCAGACTGGGTCACCGCTTCAAGGACGCTTCTCTTCTGGAGACGGCTCTGACGCACAGTTCCTACGCCAACGAAAACGCCGCCGCCCATTGCCTGTGCAATGAGCGGCTGGAGTTTTTGGGCGATTCGGTGCTGGGCGTCACCGTAGCGGATCACCTTTACCGCCAGTATCCGGAGATGCCGGAGGGACGCATGACCCGGCTCCGGGCGGAGCTCGTGTGTGAGCAGTCCCTCTATCAGATCGCCCGGAAGCTGGACATTGGCAGCTGCCTCCGTCTGGGAAAAGGGGAAGAGCGCAACGGAGGCCGTTTGCGCCCTTCCATTCTTTCCGACGCCGTCGAGGCCATCATTGCCGCACTGTATCTGGATGCGGGGATGGAGACCGCCGCGGCCTTTATCCACCGGTGCCTCCTGGACGATCTGGGGCCCATGGAGCCCTCGTTTACCACGGATTTCAAGACGGCCCTTCAGGAGCTGGTCCAGCGTCAGAGCGGCCGGACCCTCGCCTATGCCCTGGCGGGGGAGGAGGGGCCGGACCACGCCAAGATCTTTACCATGCAGGTCCTGCTCAACGGCGAGCCCATCGGCAGCGGCGTCGGCCGCACCAAAAAAGAGGCGGAGCAGACCGCCGCCAGAAACGCCCTGGAGGCTCTGAAGGAATGAGTCCCCGGCGGCGTATCCTGCCCATATTCGTGCCACACGCGGGCTGTCCGAACCGATGTGTTTTCTGTGATCAGAAGCGCATCTCCGGCAGCTCTTTTTCTGCTTCCGCGGAGACGGTGCGCTCGGCCCTCTCGTCCGTTCCGGCGGGAGCGGGGGTGGAGCTGGCCTTTTACGGCGGCAGCTTCACGGCCATCGATCCGGCCCGGCAGGAGGAGCTCCTCTCCGCGGCGAAGCCATTTCGGGAGAACGGTACCGTGTCCTCCGTCCGGATCTCCACCCGGCCCGACGCCGTGGACGCCGATACCGTCCAACGGCTTCTTCGTCACGGCGTGGGGACGGTGGAACTGGGCGCTCAATCCATGGACGACAAGGTCCTCCGCCTTTCCGGCCGTGGGCATACCGCCCGGGACACGCGTCGTGCCGCGGCCTTGGTGAGAGAGGCGGGGCTGCATCTCATCCTGCAGATGATGACCGGACTGCCCGGCAGCGACGGGGACAGGGACATGAACACCGCCCGGGAGATCGCGGCGCTTCGTCCCGACGGCGTACGGATCTATCCCACCGTGATCCTCCGGGGCACGGAGCTGGAGCGGATGTGGCGCAGCGGAGAATACAGGGAACACACCGTGGAGGAAGCGGTAAGCCTGTGCAGCCGGATCCTCCCCGTTTTTGAGAAGGCCGGGATCCCCGTGATCCGGCTGGGACTCAACCCGTCCGACGAGCTTTCCGCCGGGGAGGCGGTCGCCGGCGCGTACCACCCGGCTCTGGGCGAGCTGGTCCGTTCCCGGATCCTGCGGGACCGGGCGGAGGAGCTGCTGCGCGGTTCCGCGCCGGGGAGCGACGTGGTCCTTGCCGTGGCGCCGGGGCGCGTCTCCGCCATGACCGGACAGCACCGGGAAAACCTGGATTACCTGGAGCGTCGGTTTTCCCTTCGCTCCGTCCGGGTCAGGGGGATGGCGGAAGCCGGGGAAGAGATCCTTCTTTTTTCCTGAAAAAGTTGCACAAACCGCTTCGGCGTTATATAATAAAGTGTTATTTTTGATCCTTTTCGGCACGGGCGCCTCTGAAGCGGTACGGGGACGTTAGACTCCGTGCCTGCGGCTGACGCGCTGGGAGCGCGGGGACCGGGCGCGACCCGATCCCCTTGGCATCCGGGAGGTAGGACACATGGGTCTGTTTTCCAAAAAACCAAAACCCGCGGAGAGGTTTGATCCGGCACGGTTTACCCCCGTGATCCGTTCCAGCATCTGTACGGGAGAAAAGACAGCGGGCTTTCGGGAAAAGGAAACGGGCAGATTCCTGGAGGTCATGCTGATCCGGGATGGGTCCGATCTTGAGGAATTCAAACACCGATACGGCATCGACGGCGAGATCGATACGATATACTGAAAGCGATACGCGGGAATCTGCAAATACAGATGGGAAGATAAGAGGACGCTATGTATTTAAAGGCACTGGAGGTCCAGGGCTTCAAGTCGTTTCCGGAAAAGACGCGGCTGAGCTTTGAAAAAGAGATCACTGTGATCGTCGGGCCCAACGGCAGCGGAAAATCCAACATTTCCGACGCCATTTTGTGGGTCATGGGCGAGCAGAAGACCCGTATGCTTCGGGGCGGGAAGATGGAGGACGTCATCTTCGGCGGCACGGAGAAGCGGGGCGCCATGGGCTTCGCCCAGGTGACGTTGTTCCTGGACAATACGACCCGTGTGCTGCAGCTGGACACGGATGAGGTGAGCATCTCCCGCCGGTATTATCGCAGCGGAGAGAGCGAGTACTATATCAACCGGGAAGAGGTGCGGCTCCGGGATGTGACGGAGCTCCTCATGGACACGGGCCTGGGCACGGACGGATATTCCATCATCGGCCAGGGCCGCATCAGCGAGATCGTCTCCGCCAAGTCCACGGACCGGCGGGAGATCTTCGAGGAGGCGGCGGGCATCTCCCGTTTCCGCCATCGGAAGGACGAGTCCGAGCGGAAGCTGGCCCGGACGGAAGAGAACCTTCTCCGTATCGGAGACAAGATCTCCGAGCTGGAGCTGCAGGTAGGCCCGCTGAAGGAACAGTCCGAAACAGCGAAGAAGTATCTTCTCCTTCGGGACGAACTCCGTCTCCAGGAGGTATCCCTCTGGATGGCCAGTCTGGACCGGCTGCAGGAGCAGTCGGAGACGCTCCGCGCCGATTATGACCGGAGCGTGGTAGACTGTACGGCGGCCCGGTCCGAGCAGGACCGGCTGTACGCCGAGAGCGAGC
Organism: Oscillospiraceae bacterium; assembly: GCA_017411265.1. GTDB lineage: Bacteria > Bacillota > Clostridia > Oscillospirales > Oscillospiraceae > Apopatocola. The sequence goes on from JAFRDL010000050.1 coordinate 9,897, forward strand.
GCCTTGCCGAGAAGATGCGGGAGACCGACGTCTGCGCGGAGGAGATGCGCCAGCAGCTCCGCGACACGGAAGCGACCGCCGCGGAGGCGGAGAGCGAGGCTGCCGTGCTCCGTACCAATCTGGACAACAACGCCGACGCGCTGCTCCGGCTCCGGCGGGAGATCGGGGAGCAGACGGACCGGGCCAACAGCCTGCAGCGACAGGTGGAGGAGCACCGGCGGCGGATCGACGACATCGACCGGGAGCGCGCCGCCCTGACCGAGCAGGAGATCGAGATCCGACGCCGGGAAGTGGAAAACGCCTCCGGTATGGACGAGCAGAACCGGCGGCTCTCCGGGATGATGGCCCGGGAGAGCGAGCTCAACAGCGCGCTGGCGGAAAACCGCACGGCCATCCAGCTGCTGGCGGAGAACCTGCAGGATCTGGAAGAGCGTGTGGCCCGCCGGGAGGAAGAAAAACGTCTGGCGGAGGAGAAAAGCGCGGAGGCTTCTCAAAAGCTGGAGGAAGCGAACAAACAGCTTGCCGAGGCCCGGGAAAAGGAACAGTCCCTGGCCAACATCATCGCCGGGCATACCATGCTCATGGGCTCCCGGGAGAGCAAGGCTGCAGAGCTGGCTGAAAAGCAGACCCGGCTCACCGTGGACCTGCGCTCCTGCGAGGGAAGGATCCGCATGCTCTCGGACCTGGAGCGGGAGATGGAGGGCCTTGCCAATGCCTCCCGTCTGGTGACCCGGGAGGCGGAGCGGGGCGCCTTGCGGGGCGTGCACGCGCCCATCGCCAGGCTCATCCACGCGGAGGACCGGTACGCCCTGGCGGTGGAGACCGCGCTGGGCAGTCATATGGGCGACATCGTGGTGGATACCCAGGACGACGGCAAAGCGGTCATCCGCTTTTTGAAAAACCGGAACGGCGGCCGCGTGACCATCCAACCCATCGACGTGGTCGAGCCCGCCCGGCTCCGGGAGGAGCCTGCGGGGGAGGAGGGCTATGTGGGGATCTGCTCCGATCTGGTGCAGACCGACAGCCGCTATTCCGATATCATCGCCAATCTGGTGGGACGGGTGGCTGTGGCGGAGACGCTGGGCGACGCCATCCGCATCGCCCGCCAGCACGGCAACCGATTCCGCATCGTCACCCTGGACGGCCAGGTCGTAAATGCCGGCGGCTCTCTCACCGGCGGCAGCGCCGCCAAAACACCGGTATCCTCTCCCGGGCCAACGAGCTGGAGCGCCTGAAAAAGGAGCAGTCCCGCCTGGAGGAGGAGCTTCGCCGGACGACGGAGGATCGCCGGGAGGCCGAACGTGTGCTGGAGAGCGCCCGATACGATCTGGAGACGGCCCGGGAGGAGGACGCCGCGGCCCGGCAGGAGTGTGCCCGGCTGGAGGGCTTCGCGGCTCAGGCGCAGCTTCTGCGCGCCACCGCAGAGGACGCCCTGGACGCCCTGGACGAGGAGGAGCGTACCTCCGAGAAACAGAAGAAAGAGATCCGGGAACGCACCGAGGCCCTGGAGAGCGCCTCCCGGAAAGCGGAGGCGGAGAGGGACGAGCTTCGCGCCGCCATGGAAAAGGAATCCGCCGGGGCGGAGGATTTTGCCGCCCGCCGGAAGGAACTGGAGGACAGCGTCAGTTCCGTCCGCGCCGGACAGGCCGCGCTGGATGCGGAAAAAAACACCGCCCAGCTGGCCATCCGGCAGCTGGAACAGCTGCGGAACGAGCTGCAGAGCGACGAGGCCCAGCGCCGGTCCGCCGCGGATGTGGTCGTGGCCAACAACGCCCGTCTGGAGGAACAGCTGGGCGTATGCCGGGAGCGGCTGGCCACGCTGAACGGACAGATCGAGACACAGAAGGTCGCCCTCTCCCAGCTGATCGAGCGCAAGATGGAGATGGAGGGAAAACGCAGCGCCGCCGACCGGGCCGCCCAGGAGAAAAACCGGCAGCTTCTGGATCTGGAGCGGGCCAGCGCCCGGCTGGAGCAGAAAAAGCTGGCCGCCGATATGGAGGAAAAGCAGCTGGTGGACAAGCTGTGGGACGGCTACGAGCTCACCCGCACCGAGGCGCAGACCGTCCGCCAGCCGGTGGAGAGCTTTTCAAAAACCACACGCCAGGTGGCGGAGCTGCGGCGGAGCATGAACGCCCTCGGCACGCCGAACCTTGGCGCCATCGAGGAATACAAGCGGGTCAGCGAACGGTATGAATTCCTCTCCGCCCAGCGGGATGACGTGGAAAAGTCCCGCCAGGAGATTTTGAAGATCATCGCCGAGATCACGGTACAGATGGAGGATATCTTCCGCCGGGAGATCGTCCAGATCGACGAAGCCTTCCGTCGGATCTTTGCGGAGCTCTTCGGCGGCGGCAAGGCGTCGCTGTCCCTGGAGGACGAGAACGACGTTCTCAACTGCGGCATCGACATCCGCATCCAGCCCCCGGGGAAGGCGGTTTCCAACATCAGTCTTCTCTCCGGCGGGGAAAAGGCCTTCGTGGCCATCGCGCTGTATTTTGCCATCATGCGGGTTCGGCCCACGCCCTTCTGTGTCATGGACGAGATCGAGTCCGCGCTGGATGAGGAGAACGTCATCCGGTTTTCCAAGTATATGCGCCGCATGTCCAACAAGACCCAGTTCATTGCCATCACTCACCGTCGGGGCACCATGGAGGAAGCCGATCAGCTCTACGGCGTGACCATGCAGGAAAAGGGCGTCAGCTCCGTGCTGGCCATGGATATGGACGAGGCGCTGAAGACCATTCGATAAAGGAGAAACCATGGGCTTTTTTGAGAAGGTAAAGGAGGGTCTCTCCAAGACCCGCAGCAGCATGAGCGCCGCCTGGAACGCGGCGGTGGCGGATTTTACCGGGGAGAACGAGGAGATCTTCGACGACCTGGAGGAGATGCTGATCCTGTCCGACGCCGGCGTGGAGACCGCCGAAGAGATCATCGGGAAGCTCCGGGACAAGGTCTGGATGCTGGGCAGCCGGGGAGAGGCTCAGCTCAAGGACGTGCTGGCGGACATTCTGGCCGAGCAGACGGACGTGGGGGATACGGCCCTTGCGCTGGATACCGTGCCCTCCGTGATCCTGGTGGTGGGTGTCAACGGCGTGGGCAAGACCACCACCATCGGCAAGCTGGCCGCCCGGCTCGCGGCGGAGGGAAAGTCCGTGCTCCTGTGCGCGGCGGATACCTTCCGCGCCGCCGCCGCCGAGCAGCTCACCGTGTGGGCGGAGAGGGCCGGCTGCGACATCGTGCGTCACGAGGAGGGGAGCGACCCGGCCGCCGTGGTCTTCGACAGCATTGCCGCCGCCAGGGCCCGGAATCGGGATGTGATCATCGTGGATACCGCCGGACGGCTGCACAACAAGCAGAATCTCATGAACGAGCTGGCCAAGATCCGCCGCGTCATCGACCGGGAACTGCCGGAGAGCAGCGTGGAGTGCCTGATGGTGCTGGACGCCACCACCGGGCAGAACGGCCTGACGCAGGCCAAGCTCTTCCGGGACACCGCCGGGCTCACCGGCATCGTTCTCACGAAGCTGGACGGCACCGCCAAGGGCGGCATCGTCTTCGCGATCGGCCGGGAGCTGGGGCTTCCGGTGAAGTTCATCGGCGTAGGGGAGGGGCTGGACGATCTCATGCCCTTTGAGGGCCGGGCGTTTGCGGAGGCGCTGCTGTCATGAAACTGGTGCTGGCATCGGACAATGCCCATAAGCTCGCGGAGTTCAAAGAGCTTTTCCGCACGTTGGATACGGAACTCGTCAGCAAGGCGGAGAGCGGCGCCGCGGGCGAAGTGGAGGAGACGGGCGTTACCTTCGCGGAAAACGCCTTTATCAAGGCGGAGGCGGTGATGCGTGCCGCCGGGCTTCCCGCCATCGCGGATGATTCCGGCCTGTGCGTGGACGCGCTGGGGGGCGATCCGGGGGTGCGCTCCGCCCGGTATACGGGGCGGCACGAGGACTCCGACGCCGACCGTTACCGCCTGCTGCTGAACAACCTGGGCGATCGAAAAGACCGGAGCGCCCGGTTCGTGTGCTCGCTGTGCTGCGTGTTTCCCAACGGGGACGTGCTCCGCGCGGAGGGAACGTGCGAGGGGACCATCCTCTTTGCGCCGCAGGGAGAGAACGGCTTCGGCTACGATCCCGTTTTCCGCCCGGAGGGCTGTGACTGCTCCATGGCGGAGCTGACGATGGAACAGAAGAACGCCATTTCCCACCGGGGAAAGGCGCTGAAACAATTTAAGGAAGAGTGGGTAAAATATTATGCTGACAAGTAAGCAGCGCGCCCAGCTCCGCGGCCTGGCGGCGGCGGAGAGCCCGGTGCTGCAGATCGGCAAGGGCGGCATCACCGAGAACGTCATCCGCCAGACCGAGGAGGCCCTGGCGGCCCGGGAGCTCATCAAGGGCCATGTGCTGGAAAACTCCCTGCTCACCGCCCGGGAGGCCTGCGACGCCCTGGCGGAGGCCTGCGGCGCGGAGGGCGTCCAGGTGATCGGCAGCAAATTCGTGCTGTACAAAGCAAACAAAAAGGACCCGAAGATCGTCCTTGTTAAGGAACGGTCCGGACGGAAATAAGAGATGCGCCTTCTGATTTACGGCGGGAGCTTCAACCCGCCGCACCGGGGACATGTGGATGCGCTGCGCACCGCGGCGGAGCACATCCGCCCCGACCGGATCCTGGTGATCCCGGCGGGGATCCCGCCGCACAAGATCCTGGCCGAGGGCAGCCCCGCGGCCGAGGATCGGCTGCGTCTGTGCCGGCTGGCCTTCTCGGAGATCCCCGGCGCGGAGGTCTCCGATCTGGAGCTCCGGCGGGAGGGGAAAAGCTATACGGTGGATACCCTCCGGGAGCTTCGGCGGACCATGCCGGAGGCGGATCTGTTCTTCCTGGTGGGTACGGATATGCTGCTGTATATGGAGCAGTGGCACCAGTTCCGGGAGATCTTTGATCTGTGCACCCTGGCGGCCCTGCCCCGCAACGAGGGAGAGCTGGACGTGCTTCGGGATGCGGTGGATCATCTTCTCCGGACCTACGGGGAGGAGGTCCTGCTTATCCCCAAGGCGCCTCTGCCCATGGACTCTACCACCCTTCGGGCGGATCTGCCCTGTCGGAGAGGGCGGGAGAGGCTTCCGGAGTCCGTGTACGCCGAGATCGTCCGTCTGCGGCTTTACGGCGCCCAGCCGGATCTGGACTGGCTGCGGGAACGGACGGTGCCCTATCTGAAGCCCACCCGGGTCCCCCATGTCCGGGGCTGCGAGCAGGAGGCGGCGCGGCTTGCCGCTCTCTGGGGGGAGCGGGAGGATCTGGCTGCCGAGGCGGGGATCCTCCACGACATCACGAAAAAGCTCTCCGGTGAAGAACAGTTGCGGATGTGCGAAAAGTATGGTATTATGACCGATACCTTTGAAAGGGAAATGCCCTCTCTGCTTCACGCCCGCACCGGTGCGTGCCTGGCGCGGGAGCTGTTCGGGATCGGGGAGGAGGTATTTGACGCCATCGCCTGGCACAACACCGGCCGCCCGGGTATGTCGAAGCTGGAGAAGATCCTTTGGCTTGCCGATTTTACCGAGCCTACCCGCGCTTTCCCCGGGGTGGACCGGATCCGGGAGCTTGTTTCCCGGAACCTGGATCTGGCGCTGACGGAGGCGCTGGAGATGACGCTGGAGCATGTGCGCCGATCCGGCGGCACGCTTCATCCCCGCACGGAGCAGACCCTATTCTGGCTGAGATCTGAGGATAAAGAAACATGAGTTTATTTGGCAAAAGCGGTCAGCACGAGGACGGCAGACGTCCGACTGCGAGACGAAGCGGGACAAACAGCAGCGGGAAAAAGAATCGCGCCATGAAAGTGGCGGGGATCGTCCTGTGCTGTGTCGCGCTTCTGGTCCTGCTGGGGATCATCGCTTTCAATCTCTGGTCCAAAGCCCCGGAGGTCAGCCAGGAGGGACCGAAGATCCAGACGGTTTCCACGCCGGAACCCGTCGCCGCCACGGCGGCGCCTCCGGAAGCCTCTGCCGAGCCGGTGGCCCCGACCGACGAGCCGGAGGCCACGCCGGTGGCCGCGGTGCGCGATCCGGATACGTATACGGTCCTGGTGGTAGGCCGCGACCGGGTGGGCATGAACACCGACACCATCATGGTGGCACGCATGGATTGCCGGGAGAAGACCGTCGACGTGGTGAGCATCCCCCGGGACACGCTGGTGAACGTTCCCTGGAGCGTGAAAAAAGTCAATTCTGTTTACGGCAATCAGGGGCTGGAGGGACTGGTGGACTGCGTGGAGGACCTGGTGGGCATTCCCATCGACAGCTATGTGGTGGTGAATACGCTGGTCTTTCAGCAGATCATCGACAGCATCGGCGGCGTGTACTTTGACGTGCCCATCTATATGATCTATGACGACCCGGATCAGAACCTGCACATCTGGCTGACCCCCGGATATCAGCTGCTCAACGGCTACCAGGCCGAGCAGGTGGTGCGCTTCCGTCAGAACAACGACGGCAGCGGCTACCCGGACGGGGATCTGGGCCGGATCGAGACGCAGCACGCGTTTTTCACCGCTCTGGCCCGGCAGGTGCTGTCCCTGGGGAACATTGCCAATCTTCCCTCGCTCATCGAGATGGTGGTGAACAATACGGACACCAATCTCACCAGCGGGAACATCGCCTTTTATGTTCAGGAATTCCTGAAGATGGACGGCGACGACGTCCGGTTTTACACCGCGCCCTACGACACGGTGTATATCCGGGGGGGCTCCTATGTCAGTCTCCAGGTGGACCCCTGGCTGGATATGATCAATTCCTGCCTCAATCCCTTCAACGTGGATGTGACGGCGAACAATCTGGACGTGCTCACCTGCAGCGAAGCCGGCTTTGCCTCCACCACGGGGGAGGTCCCCGGGCTGTATGAGTTTTACGACTATTCCTCCGTTGGATAAAGAGAAAAAGGATTCCGGAAAAACAGAAAGGATGGAACCATATGCTGTCTTCCTATGAGATCGCCCATCTGGCCGTGAAGGCCCTGGATGACAAGAAAGCCAAGGACATCCAGATCCTGAAGACCGATAAGGTGACCGTACTGGCGGATTACTTCATTCTCTGCACCGCCAGCAGCACCACCCACGGCAAGACCCTGGCGGATGAGACGGACAAGATCCTGTCTCAGGCGGGGGAGCAGCCGCTGCGCCGGGAGGGATACCGCTCCGGCGGATGGACGCTGTTGGACTTCGGATGCGTGATCGTACACATCTTTTCCGAGGAGATGCGCCAGTTCTACGCTCTGGACCGCCTGTGGTCCGACGCGGAGAAGGTGGACGTCGAGGATATGCTGGATTAAAAAAACCTGGTCATAAGGGAGAGAGACCGTATCATGGAATACAATTTCACAGCCATCGAAAAGAAATGGCAGGACTACTGGCTGGAGCATAAGACCTACACCGCCGTCACCGGTTCGGACAAGCCCAAGTTCTACGGGCTGATCGAGTTCCCGTATCCCTCCGCCGCCGGCCTGCACGTGGGCCATCCCCGGCCCTTCACGGCCATGGACGTGGTCACCCGGAAAAAGCGGATGGAAGGGTACAACGTGCTGTTTCCCATCGGGTTTGACGCCTTTGGTCTGCCCACGGAGAACTTCGCCATCAAGAATCATATCCATCCGGCCATCGTGACGAAGAACAACATCGCCAACTTCACCCGCCAGCTCCGGATGCTGGGCTACGGCTTTGACTGGGACCGCTGCGTGGACACCACGGATCCCCAGTATTATAAGTGGACCCAGTGGATCTTCCTGCAGATGTTCAAAAAGGGCCTGGCCTACAAGGCTACCATGCCCGTGAACTGGTGCACCGGCTGCAAGTGCGTGCTGGCCAACGAGGAAGTGGTGGACGGCGTCTGCGAGCGCTGCGGCAGCGAGGTGGTCCGCCGGGAGAAGAGCCAGTGGATGCTGGCCATCACCAAATACGCCGACCGCCTGGTGGATGATCTGGACGACGTGGACTTCATCCAGCGGGTGAAGCTCCAGCAGCGCAACTGGATCGGCCGCTCCACCGGCGCCGAGGTGGATTTTATGACTACCCTTGGGGACACGCTGACCGTGTTCACCACCCGCTGCGACACCCTTTTCGGCGCCACCTACATGGTCATCTCCCCGGAGCACGCTGTGCTGGAAAAGTGGGCGGACAAGCTCACGAATCTGGCCGAAGTGCGGGAGTATCAGGCCGCCGCAGCCCGGAAGTCCGATTTCGAGCGCACCGAGATGGCCAAGGACAAGACCGGCGTGAAGCTGGAGGGCGTCATGGCCGTCAATCCGGTAAACGGTCGGGAGATCCCCATTTTCATCTCCGATTACGTACTGGCCACCTACGGCACCGGCGCCATCATGGCCGTGCCCGGCCATGACGACCGGGACTGGGAGTTCGCCAAAAAGTTCGGCTGCGAGATCATCGAGGTGGTGGCCGGCGGCGACGTGACCAAGGAGGCCTATACCGTCAAGGACGAGAGCGGCATCATGGTCAACTCCGGCTTCCTCAACGGCATGACCGTGAAGGACGCCATCCCCGCCATGACCCGCTGGCTGGAGGAGAAGGGCCTGGGCCCTGAGAAGATCAATTTCAAGCTCCGCGACTGGGTGTTCTCCCGCCAGCGTTACTGGGGCGAGCCCATCCCGGTGGTGAACTGCCCCAAGTGCGGGTGGGTGCCGCTGCCGGAGGATCAGCTCCCACTGCTCCTGCCGGAGGTGGAGAGCTACGAGCTCACCGATACCGGCGAGAGCCCCCTCTCGGCCATGACCGACTGGGTGAATACCACCTGCCCCTGCTGCGGCGGACCCGCCCAGCGGGAGACGGATACCATGCCCCAGTGGGCCGGGTCCAGCTGGTATTTCCTGCGCTATATGGATCCCGACAACGATTCCGCGCTGGTCTCTCCGGAGGCGGAGAAGTACTGGGGGCCTGTGGACTGGTACAACGGCGGCATGGAGCACACCACGCTTCATCTCCTGTACAGCCGCTTCTGGCACAAGTTCCTCTACGATATCGGCGTCGTCCATACCAAGGAGCCCTATGCCAAGCGCACCAGCCACGGCATGATCCTGGGCCAGAACCCCCACTACGTGGGCAATGTGGAAACCGAGGAAGAGAAGCAGGCGCTCATCGACAAATACGGCAGCGACGCGCTGCGCCAGTCCGTGAAGATGTCCAAGTCCCTGGGCAACGTGGTCAACCCCGACGATATCGTGAACCAGTACGGCGCGGACACCCTGCGGGTATACATCATGTTCATCGGTGATTTCACCCAGGCTGCTACCTGGTCGGACAGCGCCGTGGCCGGCTGCAAAAAATTCCTGGACCGGATCTGGAATCTGGCTTCCGAACGGCGGGAAGGCGACGCCGTTTCCTCCGCCCACGAAAAAGAGATCCACAAGACCATCCAGAAGGTGGGTCAGGATATCGAGGAGCTGAAATTCAACACGGCCATCGCCCAGATGATGACCCTGGTGAACAATTTCTATAAAACCGCGCCCAGCCGGGGCGACATCCGCATCCTGCTCCAGCTCCTGTCTCCCTTTGCGCCCCATATCGCGGAGGAACTGTGGGAGATCCAGGGCTTTGAGGGCCTCTGCTGCCAGTCTGCGTGGCCTACGTTTGACGAAAAGAAAATGGTCGACACCGAAAAGACCATCGCCGTGCAGGTGAACGGAAAGCTCCGCAGCACCGTCACCGTCCCCGCCGACAGCGACGCCGAGACCGTCAAGAGCGCCGCTCTGGCGGATCGGAAGATCGCCGGGTATGTGGAGGGCATGGAGATCGTCAAGACCATCGTGGTGCCCAACAAGCTGATCAATCTGATCCTCAAGCCCAAAAAATAAATTGAAACGGGAAAAGGCCGGCGGTTCCGCCGGCCTTTTCTGCGTCCATTTTTTCCCGAAAAGGGGAGAAGACATATTTTTCGCCTCCCATGACATACTAACGCCGGAAATCATTGAATGGGAGGTAACATCCATGAAAAAAGCAGTATATACGCTGACGGTGTTCATCCTGGCGGTCTCTCTGGCCGGCTGTGCCGGCACGGGCCTCCTCCGGGACGATCTCATGGACGGGGATCGCCCCGCCGCGACCGGTATGCCGGCTGTGTCCGCCTCTCCGGCGGTGGCGACCCCGGACGTGGGTGACGGTATCGTGCGCGATGAGGACGGGATTATCACCGACGACGACACCGGCGCCGCGGCAACGCCCCGTCCCGACACGGGAAAAAAAGGGGAGGGGATGGGAAAGACCGCCTCTCCGTCCCCCAGCGCCAGCCCTGCGAACTGAAAAAACGCGCCCCCGATCTCCTGCGATCGGGGGCGTGCCATATACGACCAGATCTGTAAGCCGGGTTCTGTCTATGCAGCCATCTATCTAGGCGCGCCGTTGCCGACGCGCTCCAGCCGCCTCCTCGGGACGACCGGGCCGGTCTTTCTGTCCCTCCACGGCGTTGCTCCGGATAGAGTTTACAGCACCGTTCCGTCTCCGGACGATGGGTGAGCTCTTACCTCGCCTTTCCACCCTTACTGGAAGCGGACGAAGCCGTTTCCAGCGGTATATCTCTGTTGCACTTGTCCTGGGGTCACCCCCGGCGGGCGTTACCCGTTATCCTTGCCCTGCGGAGCCCGGACTTTCCTCACGTACCTGCTTTCGCCGGGTACCCGCGGCTGCTTGATCTGCTCGCGGCGATATTCTACCCGGAACGGTCCCGGTTGTCAACGAGGAATTTGGTTGAATTCTCCCCGAAACAAGCGTATACTACATAAGTTAGAAAACCTTTTGGAGGACTGACATGACACTGGATGCTTACATAGACTCACTCCGGGGATCCCGGGTGGCGGTGGTCGGCCTCGGCGTGAGCAACCGACCTCTGCTGCGGCTGCTGCTCAGTCACGGCGTGGACGTCACCGTCCGGGACAAGCGGACCCGGGAGAAATTCGGGGAGGAAGACGCCGCCGACCTGGAGAGCCGGGGCTGCCGTCTCCGTCTGGGGGCGGATTATCTTGCCGAACTCACCGAGGACGTGATCTTCCGCACGCCCGGCCTGCATCCCTTCACGGCGGAGCTTGCGGAAGCAAAAGCCCGCGGAGCGGTGCTCACCTCGGAGATGGAGGCCTTTTTCGCCCTTTGCCCCTGCCGGATCATCGCCGTGACAGGATCGGACGGCAAGACCACCACGACCACGGTGATCTCCGAGCTGCTGAAGGCGGCGGGGTATACCGTCCATCTGGGCGGCAATATCGGCACGCCGCTTTTGGATCGGGTTCCGGTGATGGAGGCGAACCACTGGGCCGTTCTGGAGCTCAGCTCCTTTCAGCTGCACAGCATGATCTGTCGGCCGGATATCGCGGTCATCACCAATATCAGCCCCAATCATCTGGACATCCATCCCGACTATGAGGACTATCAGGCCGCCAAAAAGCAGATCTTCCTCGGCCAGGGGGAGGGCGACGTGCTGGTGCTGAACGCGGACAATGACATCACCCGCTCCTTCGCCCCGGAGGCCAGGGGCGCCGTCCGCTTCTTTTCCCGCCGGGCGGAGCCGGAGAACGGCTGCTTCCTCCGGGACGGGGTCATTTACCGCGCCAGGGACGGCCGGACGTCCGTGCTGATGGACAGCGCGGAGATCCGGATCCCCGGTCTGCACAACGTGGAAAACTACATGGCGGCCTTTGCCGCCACCGAAGGGATCGTACCGGACGAGTGCTGCCGCCGGGTAGCCCGCACCTTCCCCGGAGTGGCTCACCGGCTGGAGATGATCCGCGTCCTCCGGGGCGTCACCTACTGCAACGATTCCATCGCTTCCAGTCCCACGAGGACCATCGCGGGACTTCACGCCCTCAAGCAAAAACCCATCCTTATCGCGGGCGGGTATGACAAGCATATTCCCTTCGACCAGCTGGGGGACGAGATCTGTCTCCATGTCAAGGAGCTGTTCCTTACCGGCTTCACCGCCGACAAGATCTTTGAAGCGGTGACCGCCTCGCCCCACTACGACCCCGAGAAGCTGCCCATCCATCGCGCGGAGGACTTCCGGGACGCGGTGCTGGCCGCCTCCGGCGCCGCCGGGGAGGGGGACATGGTGCTGCTGTCCCCGGCCTGCGCCTCCTTCGATCATTTTAAAAACTTTGAGGAGCGGGGGAACGCGTTCCGCCGCATCGTCATGGAATTGGAGTAAACATGGAACTGAGAGAGACGATCGCCGCCCTTTGCGCCGCCCAGGGACCTTCGGGGTTCGAGGAAAAGGCCGCCTCTGCCGCGGCGGAGCTGCTCCGTCCGCTGGTGGACGAGCTGCATACGGATACGCTGGGCAATCTCATCGGCTGGCGCCGCTGCGGGGAGGAGAACGCCCCCGCGGTCATGCTGGACGCCCATCTGGACCAGGTGGGCCTTATCGTCACCGGCTACGAGGGACGATTCCTTCGTTTTGCCCCCCTGGGCGGAGTGGATCCCCGGATCCTCCCGGCGCTGGAGGTGGAGCTCCTTACGAAGAGCGGGCCTCTTCCCGGCGTCATCGATGTGCTGCCGCCCCATGTCCTGTCCGAGGCGGATCGGAGCAAGCCGATCCCCATGGACAAGCTGTTCATCGACGCCGGCTTCGCATCGGAGGAGGAGGCGCGCGCCGCCGTTCCCCAGGGTACGCCGGCATGCTACCGCACGCCCTGTTTTCCTCTGGGCGAGCATCAGCTCTGCTCCCGATCTCTGGATGACCGGAGCTGCGTTGCCATCCTGCTGGCCGTCATGGAGCGGACCCGGGAGAAAAGGCTTCGGGCGGATGTGGCGGTCCACCTGGCGGTCCAGGAGGAGGTGGGCGGACGGGGCGCTCTCCCCGGCACCTACGGCATCCATCCGGACTTCGGCGTCGCCCTGGACGTGACCTTCGGGAATACCCCGGACGCGCCCAGGGGGACGACGCTGAAAATGAACGGCGGGGCCGCCATCGGAGTGGGACCCGTGATGTCCCGGACGATCTCCGACCGGCTGGAGACTCTGGCCAGGGAGCGGGGGATCCCTTACCAGATCGAGGTCATGGGCCGGACCACCGGCACCGACGCCGACGAGATGCAGACCTCCCGGGAGGGGGTAGCCATGGGTGTGATCTCCCTGCCGCTGAAATACATGCATTCCCCGGTGGAGGTCATCGATCTGCGGGATGCGGAGGCCGTCACGGCGCTGCTTTGCGCCTGGCTGGAGACGCTGGGGGAGGAGGACTGAACCATGCGGCAGATGTTGAAAACGCTTTGCGCCCTGTCCGGAGTTTCCGGCTGGGAGGATGAGGTCCGGGACTATATCCTGCAGCGGGCGCTGCCTCAGGCGGATGAAGTGGAGACCGACGCGCTGGGCAACCTCTATATCTTCAAAAAGGGCGCCGCCGCCCCGGCGCGTCCTATCATGATCTGCGCCCACATGGACGAGGTGGGCCTCATCATCACGGGCATCGACGACGACGGCTTTCTGCGTTTCGGCTTCGTGGGCGGCGTGGATCGCCGGGTGGTGCTGGGCAAGCGGGTGTTCGTGGGTCCCGACGCCGTCCCCGGCGTCATCGGGCTGAAGCCCAAGCACCTGTGCACGGACGAGGAGATGGAGAACACCGTCCCCGCGCTGGAATCGCTGTATGTGGATATCGGCGCGGCGAGTGCCGACGAGGCGCGGGAAAAGGTCCGTTTGGGCGATCGCGGCGTATTCGATCCCACCGTTTTCGAGTTCGGCGACGGCCTGCTCAAGGCCAAGGCTCTGGACGACCGGGTAGGCTGTGCGGCGGCGCTGAAGGTACTGGAGAAGGACCTGCCGATGGATACCTGGTTCGTCTTTTCGGTCCAGGAGGAACTGGGCAGCCGCGGCGCAGCTGTGGCCGCGGAGCGGATCCGTCCCGCCTATTCGATTATACTGGAGGGCACCACCGCCGCCGATGTGGGCGGCGTGAGTCACGGCCAGGAGATATGCTATCTGGGCCGGGGCCCCGTGATCCCCTTTATGGACCGGGGCACCATCGCGCCCCGGGACTTCTGGGAGCGGGTGACCGCCATCGCGACGGAAAACGGCATCCCCTGGCAGGTCAAGGAGAAGATCGCCGGCGGTACGGATGCCTCCGCCATCCAGCGGCGGTGCGTCGGAGCCAAGGTCATCACCATATCCGCGCCGCTGCGGAACATCCATTCTCCTGCCAGCGTGGGGAAACTCAGCGACATCGAGCCGATCCCCCGGCTGTGCGCCCTGGTGCTGGAGGAACTGAGCCGTGGATTCTGAGAGATTGCATGCCCTGTCCCGGCAGGTGGAGGATGACCTGCAAAACGTTTTCAAGGGCTTTGAGCGCACCGCCGAGGAAAATACCCGCCGGGTGCTGGAGGCCTTCCGCACCCACCGGGTCTCCGAGGCCTGTTTTGCCGGGACCACCGGCTACGGCTACGACGACCTGGGCCGGGAAACCCTGGAGAAGGTCTACGCGGACGTGTTCGGCGCGGAGGCGGCGCTGGTACGCACCACCTTCGTGAACGGCACCCACGCCATCGCCTGCGCCCTGTACGGCGCCCTGATGCCCGGAGACGTGATGCTGTCCGTCACCGGCGCGCCCTATGACACCCTTCATTCGGCGATCACCGGCAGCGAGCGGGGATCGCTGGCCTCCTACGGCATCCGGTATGAGCAGCTGGAGCTGGCTCCGGACGGAGGCCCGGACTACGAGACGATCCGACGCCGGGTCCGGGAGCTTCGCCCCGCCGTGGTCTATGTCCAGCGGAGCCGGGGGTATGCCTCCCGGCGGGCGCTGTTCGTGGAGGAGATCGGCCGCATCGCGGAGACGGTAAAGGCCGTCAGCCCCGATTCCGCCGTGGTGGTGGACAACTGCTACGGGGAGTTCACGGATATCCGGGAGCCCTGCCACGCGGGCGCGGACCTCATGGCCGGGTCTCTCATCAAAAACCCCGGCGGCGGTCTGGCCCCCGCGGGTGGGTATGTGGCCGGACGGGCGGACCTGGTGGATAACGCCGCCGGCCGGCTCTCCCTGCCGGGGATCGGCGGGGAGTGCGGGGCCAGTCTGGGTGTGAACCGGCAGCTGTTCCAGGGCTTTTTCTTTGCCCCGCACACGGTCTCCCAGGCGCTGAAGACCGTTGCCTTTGCCGCCGGGATGCTCACCGCCCTGGGCTTTGAGAGCTTTCCGGAGGCGGATGCCAGGCGCTCCGACATCATCCAGACCATCCGCCTCCGTACGGCGGACAACCTGGTGAAGTTTTGCCAGGGGATCCAGAAGGGCTCTCCGGTGGACAGCTTCGCCGCGCCGGTGCCTGCGCCCATGCCGGGGTATGACAGTCCCGTGGTGATGGCGGCGGGGACCTTTGTGCAGGGCGCGTCTCTGGAGCTCTCCTGCGACGGGCCGGTGCGGGAGCCGTACCTGGGCTTCCTGCAGGGTGGGCTCACCTATGAATCCGGCAAGCTGGGCGTGATGAGCGCGCTGTCTGAAATGCTGCTCTGACGCATATACTGGCATACGGTGGTGATGCCTATGCCAGGACGATGCGCCTTTCCCCGGCGCAGACATCTCTCCCGGAGACAAAAGGCGATGCTCGCCGTACTGATCCTCCTCGGTTCGTTTCTCCTGTTTCTCATCCCGGCGGTGCGGTTTTTCCGCGCCCTCACCGGGGCCATGGCCGTCTCCAACGCCACGGATCTCATCACCCGCACGGTGAGCGTTATCGTGGAGGAAAAGATGGTGGAGATGGGAGAGGAGGGAGCCTCCTTCGTCTCCTTCGAAAAGGACGATTCCGGCGCGGTCACGGCCATCATCACGGACACGGCACGGGTGAACATCCTGGCCTCGGAGCTGCTGGACGCGGTGATCCGGGCCGCTGACAAGGGAGCGCTGGATCTGTCCGTGCCCCTGGGCGATCTGTTGGGCGTTAGCCTGCTCCTGGGGCGGGGGCCCCGGGTACCGGTGAAGATCACCATGCTCACGTCCTCCCGGGTGGAGGTGAAAAACATCCTCTCCGGCGCGGGGATCAACCAGACCAGGCATCAGCTGATCCTGGAGGTCCATGTGGACGCGGACGTGCTTCTCCCCTGGGAGATCCGCTCCGCGGCCATCGTCAACGAGGTGCTTGTGGCGGAGACGGTCATCGTGGGCCGGACGCCGGAAACCTATGTCACTTTATCGGAATAGGAGAACCGATATGGATTATTTACAGGAGATCAAAGAGATCCGGGAAAAGCTGGAGTATTATTCCAGACTGTACTATGACGAGGACGCCCCCGCCATCTCAGACTACGAATATGACATGCTCAACAACCGGCTCAAGGAGCTGGAGCGGGAGCACCCGGACGCCATAACGCCCGATTCTCCCACCCAGAAGGTGGGCGGCCATCGGTCCGAAAAGTTTTCCCCCGTGACCCATGTGGTGCCGCTGGAGTCCCTGGCGGACATCTTCTCCTATGAAGACCTGGAGGACTTCATCCGGAAGACCGACGCCGCCCTGGGGGGAGACGTGGTCTACACCGTGGAGCCCAAGATCGACGGCCTCTCCATGGCCCTGGAGTACCGGAACGGAGAATTCTGGCAGGGTGCCACCCGGGGAGACGGCGTCACCGGCGAGGACGTGACGGAAAATCTCCGAATGCTGCGGAATATCCCTCTTCGGCTGAAAAACGCTCCGGAGCGGATCGTGGTCCGGGGCGAGGTGTACATGGCCCGGGACGTGTTCCTGGCCCAGAACGCCCGCCGGGAGGTGGAAGGGGAGAAGCTGCTGGCCAATCCCCGGAACGCGGCGGCGGGCTCCATGCGGCAGCTGGATCCCCAGGTGACCAGGGACCGGCAGCTGGACATCATCGTTTTCAACGTGCAGTATACCTCCGGGGAGCAGCCCAGGACCCACGCGGAGTCTCTGGACATGCTGGAGGCTCTTGGGTTTTACACCGTGCCTCACGCTGTTTTCCATACCGTGGAGGAGTGCTGCGCCGAGGTGCGCCGCATCGGCGAGGACCGGGAAGCGCTTCCCTTTGATATCGACGGCGCCGTGGTGAAGGTCAACGATCTGGCCCAGCGCGCGGTGCTGGGCAGCACGTCGAAAGCCCCCCGGTGGGCGGTGGCCTACAAATACCCGCCGGAGGAAAAGCCCTCGGTGGTCCGGGACATCGTGGTACAGGTGGGCCGCACCGGCGTGCTGACCCCCAAGGCGGTGGTGGAGCCGGTGCGTCTGGCGGGGACCACCGTCACCAACGCCACGCTCCACAACCAGGACTTCATCGACAAGCTGGACGTGCGGGTGGGGGACACGGTGATCGTCCGCAAGGCGGGGGAGATCATCCCCGAGGTAGTCAAGGTCGACCTCAGCCGCCGCCCGGCGGGGACCGTTCCCTTCCGTTTGCCGGATTTCTGCCCGGAGTGCGGCTCCCCGGTGGTCCGTGATCCGGACGGAGCGGCGGTGCGCTGTACCGGCGTGGAGTGCCCTGCCCAGCGGCTGCGCACGCTGATCCACTTCGCCTCCCGGGAGGCCATGGACATCGAGGGGCTGGGGTATTCTCTGGCAGAGGCGCTGGTGAACAGCGGCATGGTCAAAACCCCGGCGGATCTCTATTCGCTGGATGCCCAGAGCGTCGCCACTCTGGAGCGTATGGGAAAAAAGTCCGCGGAAAACCTCATCGCCCAGATCGAGAAAAGCAAGGAGCAGGATCTGTCCCGTTTGCTGTGCGCCTTCGGCATCCGTCAGGTGGGCCAGAAGGCGGCCAAGGTGCTCTCCCGGACCTTCGGTTCTCTGGAGGCGCTGGAGAACGCCTCGCCGATGGAGCTGATGGCGGTGGAGGACATCGGACCCATCACGGCGGAGAACGTGATCACCTGGCTGCAGAACGAGCAGTCCCGGCACCAGATCCGGCTGCTCCGGGAGGCGGGGGTGAACACTGAGAGCCGGGAGGAGAAAAGGGACAACCGTTTTCTGGGACAGACCTTCGTCCTCACCGGCGCGCTGACGAAGTATACCAGAGACGAGGCCAGCGCCATCATCGAGTCCTACGGCGGCAAGGCGTCCTCCTCCGTGTCCAAAAAGACCAGCTTCGTTCTGGCGGGGGAGAACGCCGGCAGCAAGCTGGACAAGGCCCGGACCCTGGGCGTCCCCGTGATCAGCGAGGATGAGTTTGAGGATATGATCCGTTAAAATGAAGATAAACCGCCCCGGCTTCGGCCGGGGCGGTTTTGGTTGTTCCGATGGGGCTCTTGCGTTCGGCAGCGGAGAAGAAGAGTCATAAAGTGAACGCGTAAATGCACTCGTGCGTGTGTCCCGACTCGACGCGAAGATCGTGATCCTCGGGAAGCTCCGCGATTTCAAGCAATTCGCCGCCCAGGGATTCGCAGGTCTTTCTGGAAGGCAGGTTGTCGGGAGAGCAGGTGATATACAGACGATCCATCCCGTGCTTTCTTGCCAGGGCAAACAGCAGCCGGCACGCTTTCGCGGCATAATGACGGCCCCGGTACTTTTCGTCGATTTCGTATCCGATATGACCGCTGTAATACAGACTGTCGGAGTATCCGATCTTCAGGTCACAGTGTCCGACCGGATGGCCCTGCTTGTCGCGGATACGAAAACAGTATGCGGGAAAGCGCTTCCGCCGGGGATCTTCTTCCCGGGTCCTCTCCAGGACCAACCGGATCTCCTCATCCGCTAAAAAACCGGTATCGAAAAACTCCATGACTCACTTCCTCCCACAACTCTCGTTTCCATTTTGACAAAAAACGCTTAGAGGGTGCATTTGATTTTTGGGGGGTGCAAACGGCAAAGGGGGTTCATTTTGAACGATAGGGGTATGCTGGCACACTGAGACCGCTTACCTGTTAGAGCAGTGATGTCATTTGTAATACTTCTCAATCCCGCCATACCCCATAATCAGCTTGTTGCGCTTTGTCTTGGAAATAAAACTGTTCAGCCGCTTCACAAACTCTTCAGGGCGATTTCTGGCTGCTTCAATATAGGCAATCCGAATGCGCTTGTAGGGCTCCGAAAAATGCTGGTAGTTATCCCATGCGGTTTCGTCTTGCCTGATCATGTCCAGAATATCAGATGGGAAAACGAACGGAGCCTGAATGACGGGCAGGACGCTTTCCCTTACCTTCGGGTGAATCATGCAGTGCTGATCCAGCCAGATCAGTCTCTCGATATTAGGCTGGGAGTATGGGCTCCCTTTCCTCCTCGGTGTAAAACGCTGTGCCCGATGCAGTTCATCGATATGCTTAATAGTGCTGTCGATCCACCCGAAGCAGAGTGCTTCCTCAACGGCGTCATTGTAGGAGAGGCTTTTCTCCCCGGACTCCCGCATGGGGAATACAAACCAGATTTCCGTTGCGGTTTCAAAATGCTCTGCGAGATACTTTCGCCATTCATTTCTGTCGCTTGTATAGAAAGTTTCCATGATGTGCCATCACCAATCATCATCAAACAGCGCAGACAGGCCCTCGGCCTTGACTGCTCTATCATCATAGCACAAAAAATAAAGCACGGCAATTCTATCAAAATTACCGTGCTTTTTCTGGTAAAGGCGGAAGGATCCCCCGCCTGCGGGCGGGCCAGGTTTCGGCTCCGGAGCGCCCCCGGCGCTCCATTCACTCCCGCTCCCCTTCGAATCCCATTTTTCACCTTTCCCAAAAGAAAGACCCACCCTTACGGATGAGTCTTTCTTTTGGTGGAGACGGAGGGATTCGAACCCTTGACCTTACGGATGCGAACCGTACGCTCTCCCAACTGAGCTACGCCCCCGAGTATTTCGCCCGCTTTTCAACAGGCAAAGTGGATTATATCACATTTTTATGATTTGTAAAGCATAAAATTTGCCCTGAAAACACGGATCGGAAAGGGGGGACTTGAAAAGAAAGGAATTTTATGTTAACATAAACTGTCAGTGACAAAAAGAACGGCCCCTTATGCCGTTCGACGGCAATCTGTTTTTGAGGAGTGAGTATCCTTGTCCATTCTGAACGCCATCTTCCTGGGCTTTGTCCAGGGCGTGGCTGAATTCCTGCCTATCTCCAGCTCCGGCCATCTGGCTGTGCTGCAGAATGTGTTTCATCTGCAGACCGCCGAGGAGGGGCACCTGTTTTTCGATGTGCTGCTTCATCTGGGGACGGTGGTCTCGATCGTCGTCGTATATTGGAAGGACATCGTATATATTGTCCGGGATACCGTGGATTTTCTCCGTACCGCCCGGTATACGGACCCGCAGGCGCGGAAGGAGCATCCCGGCGGGCGCTTTCTGCTGATGCTCATCATCGGCACGTTGCCCCTGTTTCTGATCCTGCCGTTCCACGACAGTCTGGAGCAGCTCTATTACAGCACGGCCTTTATCGGCGCGGCCTTCATCATCACCGGCTGTGTGCTGTTCGTATCCGACCGCATGGCGCCGGGCCGAAAGAACGAACGAACCATGAAGATCACGGACGCTCTGATCATCGGCGTCTGCCAGGCCATCGCCACCATCCCCGGCATTTCCCGTTCCGGCTGCACCATCACCGCCGGCATCGCCACCGGACAAAGCCGGGGATACGCCATGAAATACTCCCTGCTGATGAGCGTCCCCGCCGTGCTGGGGGCAAACCTTCTGTCTCTGGTCAAGGCGCTGAAAAACCATGTGGATTGGTCTTATCTCCCTGCGTACATCATCGGTACCGTCGTGGCCATGGTGGTGGGGTATGTGAGCATCCTCCTGTTGCAGCGGATCCTGAAAAAGGGTAAGTTCGGCAAATTCTCCTATTATCTCTGGGGCGTGGGCGCGCTGACGCTGATCGCCTCCCTGTTCTGAGAGGGAATAACGTATGGCACAAAAGAAGACCGGCACCCGGTCGAAAAAGAAACCCGCGGCGCCTGCCCGGGGGAATACGCAGAGGAGACCCATCCGCCGCGAGGTGTGGGGGGCGGTCTGTCAGGTCCTCGGCGTGTTTACCTTTATCGGGTATTTCGTACAGGATTACTGGCTCATCGACGGCCTTTGTCTCTATGTGTTCAAGGGACTGTTCGGCTGGGGCTTTTATGTGGTGCCCTTCTGCTTTTTCATCGCCGGCGGCATTCTGTTTTTCCACCGCGGGCTTCCCGTCCGCGGCCGGCTGATCGCCCTGGCCATGATCCCGCTCCTTTTCGGAGCCATGGTCCATCTGTTTGCCGGCACGGAGATTTCCGGCTTTGACGGGATCTCCATCCGGAGCCTCTACATGAACGGCAAAAACATGGTGTCCGGCGGCGTCTTGTCCGGGCTTCTGGCGTACGCGCTGAAAAAAGCGGTGAGCATTTACGGCGCGGCGCCCGCGCTGATGATCGCGCTGATCGTCATGGTGTTCATCACCGCCAGACTGTCGCTCCGGAAGATCGTGCAGGACCTCCGCAGCCGAAAGCGCATGGTCTATGAGCCGGATCCTCTCCCCGAGCCGGAACCCATCCCCGCCCGGGCCATGGCGGGAAGCAATCGCGGCAGAAAGGGAAGGACCGTTCCGCCCACGGAGATCTATGAAGGTCTGGACGAGGATCCGGTGGCGGCGCTTGCCCGCCGCAGCCGCAGGCCGGAGCCTGCGCCGGAACCCGCGAGACCCCAGCGCCGGAAGACCCGGGCCATCGACATCCCCATGGACGAGGAGCCGATCCCCGAGGATATCCCGCCCATGCCTACGATCCTGCCCAAGCCCCGGGACAACAAGCCTCGGGATACGAAGCCCTTTGTGCCCGACGGGGACCGGAGGGGACTGGAAAAAAAGAAAGCCGAGCCGACCATCGAGGAAGAGAATCCCTTTATCATCGACCAGACCATTCCGGAAAAGCCTGCGCCCAAGCCCAACGGGGGAAAGACGCCCGCCAAGGACGCCCCGGCGGCGACGGCCAAGCCCTCGGAGGTAACGGAGGCCGCCGGCGAGATCGAAAAAGAGATCAGCGAATCCAAGGGTTCTGCCGCGTACCGTTATCCGCCGGTGGATCTGCTGCAGCCCGGCAAGGGAATGACCTCCGACGGCCGGGACGAGGTCATGCTCAACCGGGAGCGTCTGGAAACCACCCTTCGCAGCTTCGGCATCGGCGCGTCCGTTTCCGACATAACCCGCGGCCCCACGGTCACACGCTACGACCTGGAGCTGGAGGCCGGGGTAAAGCTCAACAAGATCACCAATCTGGCCGGGGATCTGGCGCTCTCCCTGGGCGTCGTCAGCGTCCGGATCGCCCCGATCCCCGATAAGATCTCCACGGTAGGCGTGGAGGTCCCCAACAAGGTGGTCAGCACCGTCTATCTCCGGGACATCATCGAATCTTCCGCCTTCCAGAACGCCAAATCCAAGCTGAGCTTTTCCGTCGGCAAGGACATCGGCGGCAACAGCATCGTGGGCAATATCTCCAAAATGCCCCATATGCTCATCGCCGGCACCACGGGCAGCGGCAAATCGGTGTGCATGAACTGCCTGATCCTCAGCCTGCTTTATAAGGCGACGCCGGAGGAAGTCCGGCTCATCATGATCGATCCCAAGATGGTCGAGCTGGGGATCTACAACGGGATCCCGCACCTGTACATTCCGGTGGTCACCGATCCCAAGAAGGCCGCCGGGGCCCTCCAGTGGTCCGTGGTGGAAATGATGAAGCGGTACCGCCTCTTCTCCGAGGTGGGCGTCCGGGACATCAACGGCTACAACGGCTATCTGAAAAGAAACGGACTTCCCACCGTTCCCAACGTAGTCATCGTCATCGACGAGCTGGCGGATCTGATGATGACCGCTGCCAAGGAAGTGGAGGAGAGCGTCTGCCGGGTTGCTCAGATGGGCCGCGCCGCAGGCATCCACCTGATTATCGCCACCCAGCGTCCCTCCGCGGACGTGATCACCGGCCTGATGAAGGCCAATATCCCCAGCCGGATTGCCTTTGCGGTTTCCAGCGCGCTGGAATCCCGGATCATCCTGGACCAGCAGGGCGCGGAGAAGCTCATCGGCATGGGCGACATGCTGTACGCGCCCCTTGGCTGCGGAAAACCTCTCCGGATCCAGGGCGCCTTCGTCTCCGACGAAGAGAGGGAGAGAGTCATCGATTTCGTCAAAAAGGACGCGCAGGCGAACTATAACGACGAGATCCTCAATGCCATTGAGATCGCCGCCAACAAGGACAAGAATGAATCCGGCGGCGGCAGCGGAGACAGCGGATCCGCCTCCGGCGGCGACAGCGACAATCCCTTCAGCGAGTATGACGAGCTGCTGCCCCAGGCGGTGGAGGTCATCCTGGACACCAAGCAGGCCTCGGTCTCCATGCTCCAGCGTCGGCTGAAGCTGGGGTATTCCCGGGCCGCCCGCCTGGTTGACCAGATGGAGGAGATCGGCGTCGTAGGGCCCTTTGAGGGCTCCAAGCCCCGGCAGCTCCTGGTCACCCGGGAGCAGTGGCAGGAGATGAGCATGACCGGGAACACGCCGGTGGAGCAGCTCATCAACCAGCAGAAGGACGATTTCTCCCGGGGAGGAGACGCATGATCCTCTCCGACGCCGAGCTGCAGGCCATGAGCCCTCTGGCCCTGGCCCATATGGGGGACGCGGTGTACGAGCTTCTGGTGCGCCGGGAGCTCTGCCGCCGGGGCGAGCTCACCGCCGGAGAGCTCCACCGGCAGACCGTCCGCTTCGTTTCCGCCTCCGCGCAGGCCAGAGCCTCCCAGAGGCTGCGGCCCGCGCTGACGGAAAAGGAGGAGGCGGTTTTTCGCCGGGGACGGAACACCCACAGCCACGCTGCTCCCGCGTCCTGTACGGAGGGAGAGTACCACGCCGCTACCGCTCTGGAGGCTGTGTTCGGCTGGCTGTATCTCCGGGAGGAGAAGGAGCGCATCGAGGAACTGTTCGCCATGATATGGGAGGATGACCATGCCCCTGGACGCGATCGTGCTCACGGCGCTGCGCCGTGAGCTGGAAAAACCTCTGACAGGAGCAAAGATTGACAGGATCGCCATGCCCGAAAAGGACGTGGTGATCCTTTCTGTCCACTCCCGGGAGGAGGGGAGCCGGAAGCTCCTTCTTTCCGTCCGCCCTGGGAGCGCCCGGATCCATTTCACGGACCTGACTTTTGAAAACCCGCCCCAGCCCCCCATGTTCTGCATGCTTCTGCGCAAGCACCTGCTGGGCGGGCGCATCGCCGCGCTGGAGCAGCCCGCGGGCGAGCGTCTGCTGCTCATCCGGATCGACGCGGTGGATGAACTGAACGTCCATGCGGAGAAAACTCTGGCGCTGGAGCTGATGGGGAAGGGACTGAATCTCGTTCTCATCGGGGAGGACGGACGGATCCTGGACTGTCTGCGGCGGGTGGACTATGAAGACTCCAATCGCCGGGCCCTGCTGCCCGGACTTTTTTACCAGCTGCCCCCGCCCCAGAGCAAGCCCTCCGTTTTCCGCACGGCTCCGGAGGAGATCCTTCGGCTCGCGGCGCAGGCGGACCGGAGCCTTCCGCCGGACCGCTGGCTGCTGGACGCCTTCGGCGGTCTTTCGCCCGTGCTGTGCCGGGAGCTTGCCCTTCACGGCTGGGAGGGACTGGAGGACGGCATCCGCACGCTTCTTCGGAGGCTGGAAGAGGGAGACTTTGCTCCGGTGATGATCTCGGAGGGGGGGAGTCCCCGGGATTACAGCTTTATGCCCCTGCGTCAGTACGGTCCGGAAGCGGAGCAGACGGTCTGCGCCTCCTTCAGCAAGCTTCTGGACGACTTTTATTCTCTTCGGGACCGGCAGGAGAACATGCGCCGGCGCTCCGGAGAGCTCACCCGGACGGCCCGTACGGCCAGGGACCGGCTCCGTCGGAAGATCGCGGCCCGGGAGCAGGAGCTCCTGGCCACGGAAAAGCGGGAGGAATACCGGCGCCGGGGGGATCTCATAACGGCCAATATGTACCGGCTGAAAAAAGGGATGCGCTCTTTTGAGGCGCAGGATTTCTATGCCGACGGCTGTCCTGCGGTGACGGTCCCTCTGGACGAGAGGAAGACGCCTTCACAGAACGCGGCGATGAACTATAAGCTGTATACCAAGGCAAAGACCGCCAACCGGATGCTCACGGAGCTCCTCGCGTCCGCCCGGGAGGAGGAGGCCTATCTGGAGAGCGTGCTGGACGAGCTTTCCCGGGCCGAGAACGACCGGGATCTGGCGGATATCCGGCGGGAGCTGACGGAGGGGGGCTATCTGAAGAACCGTTCCGACGGAAAACGGCAGAAGCTGCCGCCGCCCCGAAAGCCCATGCGGTTCGTGTCCGACGCCGGGCGCGAGATCCTGGTGGGCCGGGGGAACGCGCAGAACGACGAGCTGACCTTCCGAATCGCCCGCCGCACCGATCTTTGGCTCCATGTCCAGAAGGTTCCGGGGAGCCATGTGATCGTCTCTCAGGCGGAGGGGGAAGCGGATGAGGAGACCGTCCGCCAGGCCGCCGCACTGGCCGTCACCTTCTCCCAGGCCCGGGAGGGGGGGCGCGCAGCCGTGGACTGCACCCAGGTACGCCATGTAAAGAAACCGGCCGGAGCCCGGCCCGGCCGGGTGATCTACACCGACTGTTTCACGCTGGCGGCGCAGGCTGACCCGGCATTGGCGGAGCGCCTGCGCCGGGACCGGTGAGGCGGGCCTTTACCGGGTGATGCGTATGATCACCGTGGCCTCCTCGGACCGGGCGCCGCTCTCGTCCACCGCCCGGTAACCGAAATAATCCCGGCCCCGCGCCCTCTCTGCCGGGGTATAGAGGAAGGAACCGTCCGGATAAAGACGCAGCAGTCCCTTTCTCGGCTCGGTGGTGACGACAAAGTAAACGTGACCGTCGGCGTCCTTGGCGGAGAGCATCCCGTCCACCATCGTCTCCCGGGGCGTGGACAGCTCCAGACTGGCCGCCGCCGGCGCCCCGGCGGTAAAAAGCAGGGCGAGGGCGGGCAATATCAGCAAGTGTGTCTTTTTCATTTTCTTCTCCTTTTCCGGCTCCTATATCTTTGCCCGGAAAAAGGAAATAACTCCGGAAACGTCATCGGAAATCCATGGAAAAAAAGCGGTTTTTCCGGTAAAAAAACCTTGCATTTTCCTTTTGCGTGTGGTATCTTATCATAGCCTGTGCGATTGTACAGTATCAGGACGGTCCGCTGCCGCCCCGCTTAAGCGGTATGAACGTCTAAGAATAAGGAAGGTATACCATGGATCTCATTCAGACTCTCACCGCGAACTACATGAAGCCTGAGCTTCCCGAGATGAACGTGGGCGACACCGTGCGTGTCACGCTGCGCGTCAAGGAAGGCGCCCGGGAGCGGACCCAGGCGTTCGAGGGCACCATCATCGCCAGAAAGCATGGCGGCATCAACGAGACGATCACCGTCCGCCGGATCTCCTACGGCGTGGGCTGCGAGAAGGTTTTCCCCGTGCATTCTCCCAGCATCGTTTCTGTGGAGACCATCCGGCGCGGCAAAGTCCGCCGGGCCAAGCTGTACTACCTGCGCGACCGCGTGGGCAAGGCGGCCAAGGTCAAGGGGCTCATCAACTGAGTCGGACGGCTTGGAAAAAGGACGCTTCCGTTGGAGGCGTCCTTTTTCCTTTGCTCTGCGCTTTTCCTGTTGCGCACGGCATGGGAAACGGTGTATAATACTTTGAAATAATCTTTGACTACGGAGAAAGATCTATGAACGAGACTTGGCCGGAGATCAAAAAGAGAAAACTGAAGGAACGGCGGGGCGAGACCTTCGACTGGATCCAGTCGCTGGTGGTGTCCCTGCTGATTTGCGTGCTTTTGTTCACCTTCGTGCTCCGGGTGATCAACGTGTCCGGCACCTCCATGCTGGATACCCTTCACGACGGGGACCGGATCCTGATTTCCAATCTCTTCTATACGCCCAGACAGGGGGACGTTGTGGTGCTGCAGAAGGAGTCCTTCAGCAGCGAGCCCATCGTCAAGCGGATCATCGCCCTGGAAGGGCAGACCGTGAACATCGACTTTGACGAAGGCGTGGTCTATGTGGACGGAGTGGCTCTGGACGAGCCCTATGTCTACGAGCCGACGCACCGCCGCATCGATTTCGAGGACGAGGTCGTCGTCCCCGAGGGATGCCTGTTCGTCCTTGGCGACAACCGGAACGGCTCCACCGACAGCCGGGACGACCGGATCGGTTTTGTGGACAGCCGGCTCGTGATGGGACGGGCGTTTTTCCTCCTTATTCCCGGGTCGGATCCCAGGATCGGGGAAAGCCGTGACTGGGGAAGGATCGGATGGGTCCGCGGATGGGCGAAATGAACATCAACTGGTATCCCGGGCACATGAAAAAGGCCACCCGCATGATGGAGGACAGCCTCCGTCTGGTGGACGCGGTGGTTGAGCTCCGGGACGCCCGGATCCCGGAATCCAGCCGGAACCCGGACGTGGAAAAACTCGCGGGCGGCAAGCCGCGGCTCATCGTCCTCAACCGGGCGGACCAGGCGGACCCGGCGGTCACCGCCCTGTGGCGAAAAGCCCTCACCAGGGAAGGGGTCATGGCGCTGGAGATGGACTGCAAAAGCGGCCGGGGCGTGAAGGCCTTTCCCGACGCGGCTCGCACGCTGCTGCGTGAGCTCATCGAGCGCAGCGAGGCCAAGGGGCAGGTGGGGCGTGTTCTCCGTTTTATGGTGCTGGGCATTCCCAATGTGGGAAAGTCCAGCTTCATCAACCGTCTGGCGGGGCGCAGGGCCGCCGAGACCAGCGACCGGCCCGGCGTCACCCGGGGGAAACAGTGGATCACTTTGCCCAACGGCATCCAGCTGCTGGACACTCCGGGGATCCTGTGGCCCAAGTTCGAAGAGGAGATCGGCCTCCATCTTGCCTGGACCGGCGCCATCAACGACAACATCCTGGACGTGGAGCTGGTGGCCTCCCGGCTGCTGGAGCGGCTGCGGGAGCTGTATCCCCAGGCGATCCGGGACCGGTACAGGTTCGATCCCGCCCCGGAGGCGCCCGGGTATGAGCTGCTGGAGGCGGCGGGCCGGAAGCGCGGTTTTCTGGTTTCCGGCGGGGAAGTGAACACCGAACGCATGGCCCACGTGCTCCTGGATGAATTCCGGGAGGGCAAGCTTGGCCGGATGACATTGGAGAGACCATGATGGACGAGACGATGGATCTGTATTCCTTTGAGCTTTCCCTGGCCGGGGATCGGCGTCCCTTTTGCGGCGTGGACGAGGCCGGACGGGGACCGCTGGCGGGACCGGTATGCGCCGCAGCGGTGATCCTTCCTTCCGGGATCGTCATCCCGGGGCTGGACGACTCCAAAAAGCTCACGGCAAAAAAGAGAGACGAGCTGTACGATATCATCTGCGACAAGGCGCTCTCCTTTGCGGTGGCCTTCGCCAGCGTGGAGGAGATCGAGACGCTGAACATCAAGGGCGCCACCTACCTGGCCATGGACCGGGCCATCGCCGAATTGGACCCGGTGCCGGCGCTCGCTCTGGTGGACGGGAACGACAGGAACACGCTGGCTGTCCCCGCCATCAAGGTGGTGAAGGGGGACAGCCGCTGCGCCTCCATCGCGGCGGCCTCCGTGCTGGCCAAGGTGACACGGGACCGGTTCATGCTGGACATGGACGAGCTCTATCCCCAGTACGGCTTTGCCGCCCATAAGGGATACGGCACCGCGGCGCACTATGCCGCGCTGCGGGAATACGGCCCCTGTCCCATCCACCGCCCCACCTATCTGAGGAAAATGCATTGAGGGACACGAAGCTGCTGGGGAGCTACGGCGAAGCGCTGACGGCGGAGTATCTCCGGAAAAAGGGCTATAAAATCCTGGGCATGAACTACCGCACCCGTCTGGGGGAGATCGACGTGATCGCCTCCCAGGGACGCTTCGTGGCTTTCGTGGAGGTGAAGCTCCGGAAAAGCGACGCCTTTGCCCAGGCCAGGGAATTCGTGACCCGCTCCAAGCAGCAGCGTATCGCCGCTGCCGCTCAGGAATGGCTGCAGCTCAACGCCTGTGACCTCCAGCCCCGGTTCGACGTGATGGAGGTCTACGCGCCCCAGGGCGCCGCCACCCGGGAACCGACGCTTCACTACTGGGAAAACGCCTTCACGCTGGACTGAATCCTTTCGACGGTCTTTTTTCCCAGGGGGATGTATGATCCCCTTGTTATGTAGCGGGGCGCGCCGCGCCCCTCTTTCAGAATTCGGCCCGGTTTTCAAAGGTGGAGCAGAATGTCTCCGCCTTGTTTTTGGCATGTTCGTTGGAAACGGTGATATGCTCGGCCCGGCAGCGGTCCGCGTCGGAGTGGAACCGGCAGTCCCTTACCGTGCAGCCCACGTTTTTCACATGCTCGCTTTTTGTCTTATCGCTCATGACAGACCCTCCGCGTTTTGATTGGCCGGGGATGGTCCCGGCATGAGCAGTATGCGCGGTTTTCTTCCGGATATTCCCGGGGAGGAGAAGCTATGTCCCTGTACGCCATCGGCGACCTGCACCTGGCTCTGGGTGCGCCGGAAAAGAATATGGAACTGTTCGGGGGCCGCTGGCAGGGGTATGTGGACAAGATCCGCCGGGGGTTTTCCCTTCTCACGGAGGACGACGTGTGCGTCGTCTGCGGAGATTTTTGCTGGGCTATGGACCTGGAGACGGCGCTGCCCGATTTTCGTTTTCTCCAGGAGCTGCCCGGAAAAAAGCTGATGGTCAAGGGCAACCACGATTACTGGTGGACCACGGCCGCGAAAATGAACGCCTTTTTCCGGGAGAACGGTTTGGATACCATCTCTCTGCTCCATAATTGCTCTGTAGCCTGGGGCGATCTTGCCCTCTGCGGCACGCGGGGCTGGTTTTTTGAGGAGGAGACGGGCACGGCCCACGACGAGAAGGTCCTCCGCCGGGAGATCGGCCGCCTGGAGACGTCCCTGCGGGAAGGCGGAGAAGGGGAGAAGCTGGCCTTTCTCCATTATCCGCCCATCTATCAGCAGTATACCTGTCCGGGGATCCTGGACGCTCTGCAGTCCTTCGGGGTGAAGGAGTGCTATTACGGGCACGTCCACGGCAACGGCTGCCGCAGCGCCTTTCAGGGGGAGCGCGACGGGATACGGTACCGGCTGGTATCTGCGGATTACCTGGATTTTTTCCCGTTGAAAATACGGTAAGGATTGCATTTTGATTTTTGGTCTGATATAATATTACGGCTTGCATTATGTACATTCAGTCCCGGCTGAAATATAGAGAGGAGTAAACACCCCAATGATCGTCAAAAACACCAAGAGAGAGAAGAACACCGTCACCTTTGATGTGGAACTGGACGCCGCTGAATTTGAAAAGCACGTCAATGAAGCCTACCGCAAGAACCGCGGCCGGATCATGGTCCCCGGCTTCCGGAAGGGCAAGGCCCCCCGCATGGTCATTGAGGGCATGTACGGCTCCGACGTTTTTTATGACGAGGCCATGGAGAACGCCGCCAACGAGGCGTTCGCCTTCGGCGCAGAGCAGGAGAAACTCAACACCGTGGGACGTCCCGGCATGACGGATTCCCGCGTCACCGAGGAGAAGGGCGCCGTTCTGTCTTTCCAGACCGACGTGTGGCCCGAGGTCACCCTGGGTCAGTACAAGGGCCTGGAGGCCGCGAAGGAGAGCGCGGAGGTCACCGACGAGGAGATCGCCCAGGAAGTGGAGCGTATGCGCAAGCAGAACGGCCGCCTGGTCACCGTGGAGCGCCCCGCCCAGAACGGCGACACCGTGAACATCGACTACAAGGGCACCAAGGACGGCGTCGCCTTTGACGGCGGCACGGCCGAGAATTACAACCTGGTGCTGGGGTCCGGCAGCTTCATTCCCGGCTTCGAGGAGAAGCTGGTGGGCATCTCTGCGCAGGAGGAGCGGGATCTGGATCTCACCTTCCCCGAGGAGTATCACGCTGCCGACCTGGCCGGGAAGGCCGTGGTTTTCCATGTCAAGTGCAACGAGGTCAAGTTCGAGGAGCTTCCCGAGCTGGACGATGAGTTTGCCAAGGACAACGACTTTGACACGCTGGACGCTCTGAAGGCCGATATCCGCAGCCGCCGGGAGGAGCAGAAGAAGGCTGCCGCCGACAACGCTTTTGCCGACGCGCTGGTGGAAGCCGCCATCGACAACATGACCGTGGAGATCCCCGCCTCCATGATCGAGGAGCGGATGGACGGCATCATGAAGGAATACGCCCAGTACATGTCCCAGCAGGGCATCGGCCTGGAGCAGTATCTGAAGATGATCGGCAGCGACGTGGCCTCCTTCCGGGAGACCACCCGCGCCACCGCCGAAAAGCAGACCCGCACCGAGGTCCTGCTCTCTGCCGTCGCCGACGCGGAGAACATCCAGATCTCCGAGGATGACCTGAAGGCCGAGTACGCCAAGATGGGCGAGGCCTACGGCATGAAGGCCGAAGAGGTGGAGAAGTATGTGGACGTCGAGGGTCTGAAGGCCGATCTCCGCCGCCGGAAGGCTGTGGACGTCATCGCGGAAAGCGGCGTTGTGGCTGTTACCAAGGCGAAGAAGACCGTCCGCAAGCCGGCGGACAAGAAGGCCGAGGCCGATGGCGAGGCGCCGGCCAAGAAGCCCCGCAAAACCACCAAGAAGGCCGAGGAGGAGAAGGCGGAGTAAGCTCCGCCCGGCCCCGGCAGGCAAGTTTTTTCCCAGGCAAAGGAGGATCTATTCATGAGTCTCGTACCGTATGTTGTGGAACAGACGTCCCGGGGGGAGCGTTCCTATGACATTTTTTCCCGTTTGCTGAACGATCGGATCGTGATGCTCTCCGAGGAGGTCAATGAAACCACTGCGTCCCTGGTGGTGGCCCAGCTTCTGTATCTGGAAGCCCAGGACCCCGACAAGGACATCCAGTTCTATATCAACTCTCCCGGCGGCAGCGTCACGGCCGGCTTGGCCATCTACGACACGATGCAGTATATCAAGGCGGATGTTTCCACCATCTGCGTGGGTATGGCCGCGTCCATGGGCGCATTCCTCCTGGCCGCAGGGGCCAAGGGCAAGCGGATCGCCCTGCCCAACGCGGAGATCATGATCCACCAGCCCTCCGGCGGCAGCCGCGGCCAGGCCTCCGATATCAAGATCCAGGCCGATCAGATCCTGCGTATCCGGGACAATCTGAACCGGATCCTGGCGGAGAACACCGGCAAGACCGTGGAGCAGATCGCCCTGGACACCGAGCGCGATCATTTTATGAGCGCGGAGGAGGCCCGGGAGTATGGCCTCATCGACAAGGTAATCTATAAGAGATAATCGGGAGATCCCTGTTCTATGGCAAGATCTGACGACAAAAAAATCCGCTGCTCCTTCTGCAACCACACCCAGGACCAGGTTGACCGGCTGATCGCCGGCAACGGCGCCTATATCTGCAGCGACTGCGTGCGGCTGTGCGTGAGCATCGTGGACGAGGAGCTTCCCAAGACCACGGTGAAAACACCGTCCAAGACGGAGATCCGGGATATCCCCGTGCCGGCCGACATCAAAAAGATCCTGGATGAGTACATCATCGGGCAGGAAAAGGCCAAGATCGCCCTGTCCGTGGCGGTGTACAACCACTATAAGCGCATCTATTTCGGCACGCAGAACGATGTGGAGCTGCAGAAGTCCAACATCCTGCTCATCGGCCCGACAGGGAGCGGCAAGACCCTCTTTGCCCAGACGCTGGCCAAGGTGCTGGACGTGCCCTTTGCCATCGCCGACGCCACCACGCTTACCGAGGCGGGCTACGTGGGCGAGGACGTGGAGAACATCCTCACCCGGCTGCTTCAGGCCGCGGAGTTCGACGTGGAGCGCGCCCAGCGCGGAATCATCTATATCGACGAGATCGACAAGATCGCCCGGAAGAGCGAGAACCCCTCCATCACCCGGGACGTGTCCGGCGAGGGCGTGCAGCAGGCTCTGCTGAAGATCCTGGAGGGCACGGTGGCCGCGGTCCCGCCCCAGGGCGGGCGCAAGCATCCCCACCAGGAGTTCATCCATATCGACACCACCAATATCCTCTTCATCTGCGGCGGCGCCTTCGACGGCCTGGACAAGATCATTGAGAACCGGATGGACCGGCGCAGCATGGGCTTCGGTGCGGAGATCGCGGGGAAGAAGGAGAAGAACACGGGGGAGATCCTGGCCAATGTGCAGCAGCACGACGTGCTGAAATACGGCATCATCCCCGAACTGGTGGGCCGTCTGCCGGTGATCACGCCGCTGGATTCCCTGGACAAGGACGCGCTGGTGCGCATCCTTACCGAGCCGAAAAACGCCATCACCAAGCAGTACGCCGCCTTGATGGATCTGGACCATGTGACCCTGGAGTTTGAGCCCGAGGCCCTTACCGCCATCGCGGAAAAAGCGGTGGATATGGAGATCGGCGCCCGTGGACTCCGGAGCATCATGGAGGGGATCATGACCAACGTGATGTTCCGCGTCCCCTCGGACAAGAGCATCGAGCGTGTGGTCATCACCGCCGCATGCGTCCGGAACAACGAAGAACCCGTCATCCGCCGCAGAGGCGTTGACACAAAGACAGAATAAACGAGCATTTCGCAAACAGCGGGGTCAGCCCCGCTGATTTGCTATCGAGGTGAACACCATGGCAGAAAACACAAGCAGGATCATGACCCTTCCCACGCTGGCCCTGCGGGGAGCCTCGGTTTTTCCGGGCACCACGCTGCATTTTGACGTGGAGCGGCCCATGAGCATCGCGGCGCTGAACGCCGCCATCGGCACGGACCGGATGATTTTTCTGGTGGCCCAGCGGGACATTGCCTGCGATACGCCCCACGCGGCGGATCTGTACACGGTTGGCACGGTGTGCCGCCTGAGCCAGATCCTGCGCACGCCGGGGGGAGGGAATGTGAAGTGCATCGTGGACGGGCTTCACAGGGCGCGTCTTCTGCGGATCACGGCGGAGACCCCCAGCCTGTGGGCCAACGTCCAGATCCTCTCCGACGATCCTGTGGACAGCGCCTGCGTGAAATGCGAGGCGCTGGTCCGCTCCTGCGGCGAGCTTTTCGCCCAATATGCGGAGGCCGCCGGAACCATCGGGCCCGATGTGCTCCTGCGGATCGCCGACCGCGGTGATCCCGGCTTCGTTTCGGACTATATCGCCCAGAACCTGTATCTCCATCCGGCGGACAAGCAGACACTGCTGGAGCAGCTTGACCCGCTTCAGAGGCTTTCCGCGCTTATCGGCATGATCCGTCGGGAGATCGAGATCCTGGACGTTCAGGAGACCCTTCAGACCACCACCGCCGAGCGGATGGCCCACAACCACAAGGAGTATTTCCTGCGGGAGCAGCTGCGTGTCATTCAGGAAGAACTGGGCGAGGCCTCCGAGCTGGACGAGCTGGAGGAGTACCGGGAGAAGATCCTGGCCCTGGGTCTGGAGGAGGCGGTTGAGCAGAAGCTTCTGAAGGAACTGAGCCGTTTGGGCAAGCAGCCCTTCGGCAGCGCCGAGGGGGCGGTCCTCCGTTCCTATCTGGACGTATGTCTGGAACTGCCCTGGAATCAGCGGACGGAAGATGTGACGGACATCGCCCGGGCCAAAAGGATCCTGGACGAGGATCATTACGGTCTTACCAAGGTGAAGGATCGGATCCTGGAATACCTGGCCGTGCGCCAGCTCTCCCGGGAGGTGAAGGGCGGCGTGCTGTGTCTGGTGGGGCCTCCGGGTGTGGGCAAGACGAGCATCGCCATGAGCGTGGCCCGGGCCACCAACCGGAAGATGGCCCGCCTCTC
Organism: Oscillospiraceae bacterium; assembly: GCA_017411265.1. Lineage (GTDB taxonomy): Bacteria > Bacillota > Clostridia > Oscillospirales > Oscillospiraceae > Apopatocola. Next base: position 44,563 of record JAFRDL010000050.1, read on the forward strand.
TCTGGGCGGCGTCCATGACGAGGCGGAGATCCGTGGCCACAGGAAGACCTATGTGGGCGCCATGCCCGGCCGGATCATCGCCGGCATCCAGCAGGCGGGGACCCGCAATCCCGTCCTGGTGCTGGACGAGATCGACAAGCTGGGCTCCGATTACCGGGGCGATCCTTCCTCGGCTCTGCTGGAGGCGCTGGACGGGGAGCAGAACACGACCTTCCGGGATCACTTCCTGGAGATCCCCTTCGATCTCTCCGAGGTGCTGTTCATCACCACGGCCAATACCGCCGACACCATTCCCCGGGCGCTGCTGGACCGGATGGAGGTCATCACGCTGGGCAGCTACACCGATGAGGAAAAACTGCAGATCGCCAAGCGGCATCTGCTTCCCAAGCAGCGGACGCGCCACGGCCTCACCGGCAATCAGCTCCGGCTGACGGACGACGCCATCCGGGAGATCATCGCCCGCTACACCCGAGAATCCGGGGTGCGGATGCTGGAGCGGGAGATCGCGGCGGTATGCCGGAAGACGGCTAAGGCCGTCGCCTCCGGGGAGCGGAAGTCGGTACGTCTTCGCGCCGGAGAGCTGGAGCCCTGGCTGGGGCCGGTAAAGTTCAAGCCCGAGCCCCACTTTTCCGCCGACGCCGTGGGTCTGGTCCACGGTCTGGCCTGGACGTCTGTGGGCGGCGAGGTGCTGGACGTGGAGTGTTCCGTGGTCCCCGGTACGGGCAAGCTGGAGCTTACCGGCAATCTGGGCGACGTGATGAAGGAATCCTGCCACGCGGCGGTGACCTATATCCGCAGCCGGGCGGACGCTCTGGGCATCGATCCGGAATTTTACAAAAACTCGGACATCCATCTTCACTTCCCGGAGGGGGCCGTTCCCAAGGACGGACCCAGCGCCGGCGCGGCCATCACGCTGTGCGTGGTGTCCGCTCTGACCAACCGGCCGGTACGCAGCGACGTGGCGATGACCGGAGAGATCACGCTGCGGGGCCGTGTGCTTGCCATCGGCGGCATCCAGGAAAAGACCATGGCCGCCCTTCGGGCCGGCATTCACGAGGTGCTCCTTCCCCAGGACAACCTCACCGACCTTGCCGAGGTGGATCCCCAGGTCCGCGCGGCAGTGAACATCACGGCGGTTTCCCACATGGATCAGGTCCTGGAGAAGGCTCTGCTGCCTGTCGCCGACGCGGAAGAGGAGGGCGTTCTTTCGGAGCTTCCGATCCCGCTTTCGGAGAAAAAGCCGGGGGTGCAGATCCGGCAATGAACACACAGAAGGTACAGTTCCTCCGCAGCGCCGCCTCTCCCAAGGATTTCCTTCGGGACGGACGCCCCAGCGCGGTATTTGCCGGTCGTTCCAACGTGGGGAAGTCCTCGGTGATCAACGCCCTGCTGAACCGAAAGAACTTCGCCCGGGTGGGAGCGACGCCCGGCAAGACGGTCCAGATCAACTATTTTCTGGTGGACGGAGTGTATTTCGTGGACCTTCCCGGCTACGGCTACGCGAAGGTTTCCGGGGAGGAACGCCGCCGCTGGGGTGTGCTCATGGAGGACTTTTTTTCCCAGCCCGGACGAATGACCGTGGGCGTGCAGATCGTGGACGCCCGACACGATCCGACGGCGGACGACGTCACCATGACGGAGTATTTCCGCGGCTCCGCTCTTCCGTTCATCGTGGTTGCCAACAAGATGGACAAGCTGAAAAAAAGCGAGATCGGGCCCAACCTTCAGCGTATCCGCGATACGCTGGCGCTGGACGCTTCCGTTCCGGTGCTGGGCTTCTCCTGCGTCCGCGGAACGGGCCGTGACGAACTGCTGGGTTTTATCGAAAAACACATTTAGCGGTTGCTTTCTACTCTTGGATTTGTTAAAATAAACACGAATATGAGTGCTTTATCCAACATCTGGAACGGCTTGGACTGGTCCGTCCTCACGGGGATCGCGCTGAGCATCGTTCCCTCTCTCATCTGCATCACCCTCCATGAACTGAGCCACGGCTATGTGGCGTACCGCCTGGGCGACACCACGGCGAAGGACGCCGGACGGCTGACGCTCAATCCCATCCGGCACATCGATCCCATGGGTCTTCTGATGATGGTGGCGTTCAAGTTCGGCTGGGCCAAGCCGGTGCCGGTGAATATGTACCGGTTCCGCCATCCTCGGCGGGACATGGCGCTCACCGCCCTGGCGGGACCGGTGAGCAATCTGATCATCGGCGCCGTGTTCCTGTTCCTGTACGGGTTCCTGTACACGCCGCTGGTTCGGAGCGGCACGGTGGGGGACTGGTTTTTGCAGATGATCTACCTCACCGCCTATATCAGTCTGGCGCTGATGATTTTCAACATCCTGCCCATCTCCCCGCTGGACGGCAGCAAGGTACTGTATTCCTTTCTGCCCGACCGGGAGTATATGACGCTGATGCGCTATGAGCGCTACGGTATGATCCTTTTGCTGGTGCTGGTGGCGACCCGGGTTCTGGGCTCGCCGCTTTCCACGGCCACGGGCTGGGTATTCGATAAGCTGTTCTTCCTGGCGGAGGGCGGTTTTACTCTCTATAGAAAACTGGCGGGCTGAGAATGCAGGAACCAAGTTATCATCTGGAAGGAGTCATCCGGACCCGGGACGAGCTGGAGGATTTTACCGGCCCGCTGGATCTCATTTTGATGCTCCTGTCCAAAAACAAGATCGAGATCCGGGACATCCAGATCTCCCAGCTGCTGGATCAGTATCTGGAGTATCTCCAGATGATGCAGGAGATGGATCTGGAAATCGCCAGTGAATTTGTTCAGATGGCCTCCCATCTCATGTACATCAAGACAAAAATGCTCCTCACCGAAGAGAAGGAGCCTACGGAACTGGAAATGCTGGTCTCCGCCCTGGAGCAGCTGAAAAACCGGGACGCCATCACCGCCGTGCGCGAGGTGGCACCGGAGCTTGGCGTCCGGTCGGAAAACGGCTTTCGCTTCCAGACCCGGGGACCGCTTCCTCTCCCGGGGCGGCCCTACGATTACCGTCACGAGCCCCGGGAGCTGATCGCATCTCTGGCGCAGATCCTTCTCCGGGGCGCCGGGGACCTTCCGGCGGAGGAGGACGATTCTCTGCGCCGGGCGACCCCCAAGCCCATCATTTACAGCGTCCGGGCCAAGAGCAATCAGCTGGTGGGCCTGCTCCGGGAGCGGGGGCATCTGCCTTTACAGGAGCTCTTCGGCGTATGCAAAAGCCGCAGCGAGCTTGTGGCGACCTTCCTCTCCGTGCTGGAGCTGTGCTTTGCCGGGCAGATCCGTGTGACAGGCAGCGAGGGCAGCTACGACATCGCGGAGACCTTTGATGACAATCTGAGCGAAATACAGCTTGGGACGGATTAAGAATGGAAGTACAAGAGATCCGTCCGGCTCTGGAGGCGATCCTGTTCTCCGCCGGCGACAGCGTGGAGATCGGGCGCATCGCCAAAGTGCTGGGCGCTGAGCCCTGGGACGTCCGCCGGGCGGCGGAGGAACTGGGCAGGGAATATGAGGACCAGGGCCGGGGCATCCGCCTTGTGAGACTGGAGGAGCGGCTGCAGCTGGTGGGCGCACCGGAGTACAGCGAGGCGGTGAACCGCGCGCTGGAAAAACGGCCTCCCCCCAAGCTTTCTCCGGTGGCGCTGGAGGTGCTCTCCATCGTCGCCTATTACCAGCCGGTGACCCGGGCGTATATCGAGCAGCTCCGGGGGACGGACAGCTCCTACACCGTGGCCGTGCTGTCCGAGCGGGGACTCATCGCCCCCTGCGGGCGGCTGGAGGCGCCGGGACGGCCCGTGCTTTTCGGCACCACGGAGCAGTTCCTCCGCGTCATGGGCATTTCCTCTCTGGAGGAACTGCCGCCCCTTCCCAACATCGCCGCGGGCGAGGGGATCCAGGAGCTGCAGGCAGCCATCGACGCTGCCTCTGCCCGGGACGAGCAGCTGGAGATCACGGAGATTTCCTGATGGTTTTTTAAGGGAAGAGAGGTGATGTGATTGGTTTGGCTCATCATACTGGCGGTCCTCGCGGTGCTGATCCTGCTGGTCTTTTTTGTGCCGTATGGTGTTGATGCCTCCTATATGGGCGGTGTTTTCCGTCTGGGGATCAAGGCCGGGCCGATCCGCATCGGGCTTTTTCCCAAAAAGCCGCTGACCGAAAAACAGAAGGCGCGAAAGGCGAAACGCCAGGCAAAAAAAGACGCTAAAAAACAAGCCAAGGCAGAGAAAAAAGAAGCCGAGGCCCAGAAGGAAAAGCTGGACGAGACCGAAAAGATCAAGAAAAAACTGAGCATCGATCTGGAGACGGCCATGGCTCTGCTGAAAATGGGTGCCCATGCCATCCGACGGTTTTTCCGCAGCTTTACCATCGATCTGTTCCAGCTCCACTATACGGCGGCCTCCGGCGATCCGTACAACACCGCCATGCAGTACGCCTACGCCTGCTCCGCGGTGGAAGCGCTCCCGGCCATGTGCGGCGATGTGATCCGCGTCCGCCGCCGGGACATCCGGCTGAGATCCGATTTTCTCTCTGACACACCGGAATTCTCCGGCCGCATCACCCTCACGCTGCAGCTGTTCCGTCTGGTCCATATGGCGGTGGCCTTCGGCGTGGAATTCTTGACATGGAAGATAAAGCACCGCGGGAGCAAGTCCCCGGAGGCAACGGAAAGGAAGGAAGACAATGGAAGAGAACAGGCTCAATGAGGTCATGGACACCACCATCAGCAAGATCCGGGAGCTTGCCGACGCCAACACCATCATGGGCAGCCCCATCACCACGCCGGACGGCATCACTGTGATCCCGGTTTCCCGGGTGAGCATCGGCTTCGGCACCGGCGGCACCTCCGGCAGCAAAGGCGTTGCCTTTACCGGCGGCAACGGCGGCGGTGTGAAGGTGGAGCCCATCGGATTCTTTGTGATCAAGGACGGAAACTGCCGCATGATCAGCGTTGCTCCTCCGCCGCTCAATACCATGGACCGGATCGTGGAGATGGTGCCGGACGTGCTGGACCGCGTGGACGGCATGCTGAATAAAAACAAGGAATAACGGCTCATCGGGAGGATGTGTGCCGCGCCTTTTGTGCGCCGTATATTTCCTCCTTTCCCGGAAAGAATAAGCACCGCCCATAACTCGGAGGGTGGTGCTTGTTTTTGAAAAAGGGCGTTTTTATTGTTTTCGGGATATCCATGCTGCTGGCCGTGCCTGTCCGGGCAGCGGAGGCGCCTCCGGAGACCTCCGCCCGGGCGATGATCGTTTATCACGCCGCTTCCGGCCGGGTGCTGGCGGCGAAAAACCCGGACGAGCCCATGCTCGTGGCCAGCACCACCAAGCTGATGACGGCGCTGGTGGCGGCAGAGCAGGGAGACCTGGACAGGGACGTGGAGATCCTGCCCCAGTGGACGCTGGCGGAGGGCTCGTCCATGTATCTCCGGAGCGGGGAGCGGTATACGCTGCGGGAGCTTTTGCAGGGGCTGCTGCTTGCCTCCGGCAACGATGCCGCCCTGGCGGTGGCGGAGACGGTTGGCGGCAGCGTGGAGCGTTTTGCGGAGCGGATGAACCGCACCGCCGGGGAGCTGGGGCTTTCCCACACCCACTTCTCCAACCCTCACGGGCTGGATGGCGAGGATCATTTCTCCTGCGCCCGGGATCTGGCGGTGCTGATGGGCCGGGTCATGACCGAGCCGGAGCTGCGGGAGATTTTGGGTATGCGGACCGCCTGTATCCACGGAACGCTGTATCTCAATCACAACAAGCTTCTTGGCCGATGCGAGGGCGTCGTCGGAGGGAAGACCGGGTACACGAAAGCCGCCGGGCGCTGCCTGGTTTCCTGCTGCCGCCGGGACGGACTGGAGCTGATCTGCGTCACTCTGTCGGATCCCGAGGACTGGACGGACCACCGGGCGCTGTACGATTGGGCCTTTTCCCGATATCGCGCCATGGATCCCGGGGAACTGGATCCGCTCCCCGCGATCCCGCGGATCGGCGCGGAGGAGCCCGCCGGGGTGGACTGGGGCGCCGCTCCGGAGCTGTGCGTCGCCCGGGACGCCCGGATCTCCGCGGAGATCCGGCTTCCCCGGTTTGTATTCCGTCCGGTCGTTCCCGGCACGGAGGCGGGGAAGATCCGGATCGCCGAGAATGAGAAAACCATCGCGGAATTCCCCTTGGTATGGGGCGGAAACAGGACGGATCCGACCGGCTTTGTCGGTTCAATGGCCATTTGATTTCGGAGGACGCTGCTGTGAGACTGCAAAAGTATATCGCCGGCTGCGGATATTGCTCCCGCCGGAAGGCGGAGGAGCTCCTGCTCTCCGGCCGCGTCACCGTAAACGGTGTCAAGGCCTCCCTGGGCGACGGGATGGAGGAGGGAGACGTTGTCTGCGTGGACGGCGAGCCTCTCTCCCAGCCCACGGAGCGTACATATGTGATGCTCCACAAGCCAAAGGGGTATGTGACGACCCTCTCGGACGAAAAGGGGCGCCCCACCGTAGCGGAGCTGACGGCGGATGCCGGGGTCCGGCTGTTTCCTGTGGGAAGACTGGATCTGAACTCCGAAGGCCTGCTGATCCTTACGGACGACGGGGAGATCGCCAACCGTCTGGCCCATCCGTCCCACGGAGTGGAGAAGACCTACCGCGTGTGGGTAAAGGGGGAGAACGCGGCCGGTGCGGCGGAGCGGCTTCGCGGCCCGATGGAATACCGGGGCGTATCCTACCGGGGCGCCAAGGTTTCCCTCCTGCGATCGGATGAAAACAGCGCCGTGATGGACGTAACGATCGGCGAGGGGAAGAACCGGGAAGTGCGGAATATGTGCGCCGCCGCGGGGCTGCGTGTGAAGCGGCTGCTCCGGCTGCAGCAGGGCGAGCTGAAACTGGGGGACCTTCCGCCGGGACAATGGAGGTACCTCACCGACGGTGAGATCCTGTATCTGCACAAAATCCTGTAAATATTTCTTTTTTGCAAGAAAAACAGAGAAAAATTGCAAAACCGTCTTGCATTTGGCGGAAAAAAAGCATAGAATAATCCTCCCGGGTCCTTTGGATCCCGGGGGATTTTGTTATGGGGGCAGGACGATGGAAAGAGACATTCTGGCGCTGATGAATAAGGAGAGCCACAAATTCTCCAAGGGACAGCGCATGATCTGCCGATATATCACGGAAAATTACGATAAAGCCGCCTTTATGACGGCGGGGAAGCTGGGGAAAACGGTGGGCGTTTCGGAGTCTACCGTCGTTCGTTTCGCATCCGAGCTTGGATATGACGGATATCCCGGCATGCGCCGCGCCATGCAGGAAATGATACGCAATCGGCTCACAGCGGTGCAGCGGATCGAGGTGGCGCGGGAACAGATCGACCGGGGGAACCTGCTGGACGCGGTACTGTCCGCCGATATGGAAAAGCTGCGCACTACGCTGGAAGAGGTCAACAAGGAGGACTTCAACCGTGCGGTGGACGAGATCCTCAAGGCCAATACCATCTATATCGTGGGGATGCGTTCCTCCACGTCTCTGGCGAATTTCATGGGTTTCTATCTGAATCTGCTGCTGGATAACGTCCGTCTTGTGCATGATACTTCGGTGAGCGAGGTCTATGAGCAGGTGTTCCGCATCCATGAGGGGGACGTTTTCATCGGCATCAGCTATCCCCGGTAGTCCTCCCGGACCATCAAGGCCATGCAGTTTGCCAAATCCACGGGTGCTACAGCCATCGGCATCACCGACGGCCCGTCGTCCCCCTTCAACGGGGTGGCGGACATCAATCTGTACGCCAAGAGCGACATGGTTTCGTTCCTGGACTCCCTTGTGGCGCCCATGAGCCTGATCAACGCGCTGATCGTGGCCATCGGCATCCAGCGCCCCGACAGCCTGTCCGAGACCTTCCGGCGGCTGGAGGGCATCTGGACCGATTACGACGTATACGAAAAACTGGATGACTGACGTGATCGTTGCCGGCGGAGGCGCCGCCGGACTGATGACGGCCCTTACCGCTGCCTGGCGGGGTCTGTCCGTTCTGGTGCTCGAGCCGAACGGCCGGACGGGGAAAAAGCTGCGTATCACGGGAAAGGGCCGCTGCAATGTGACCAACGACTGCGAGCCGCAGGAGTTTCTCAACAGCGTCCGCTCCAATCCCCGCTTTTTAAAGAGCGCTCTCTACGCCTTCCCCCCCTCGGCGGCCAAGGAATTCTTTGAGGAGCTGGGCGTACCGCTGAAGACCGAGAGGGGAGAGCGGGTATTCCCGGTCTCCGACAACGCCAACGACGTGGCCGACGCCCTGGAACGGGCGTGCCGTCAGGCCGGGGTCCGCTTCTGCAAAGAACGCCTGACCGGGATCGAGACCCGGGACGGGCGGGTTTCCGGCGCCGCCACGGACCGGGGGGAATATCTGTGTCGGGCCGTGGTCCTGTGTACCGGCGGAGTGTCCTATCCCGGCACCGGGTCCACCGGAGACGGGTACGCGCTGGCAGAAGCATTGGGACACCGCATCGTGCCCCTCCGGGCCTCTCTGGTGCCGCTGGAGGCGGAGGAGGACTGTGCCCGTATGCAGGGACTCTCCCTGCGGAATGTGGGTCTTTCCCTGTACCACGGAGACAAGCTGCTTTACCGGGAGCAGGGGGAGATGCTCTTTACCCACTTCGGCGTATCCGGACCGCTGGTCCTCAGTGCCAGCACGTACCTTTCCGGAGATGTCCGGGACTGCCGGCTGGAACTGGATCTCAAGCCCGGACTCACGCCCGAGAAGCTGGACGAGCGGCTGCTTCGGGATTTCGGGGAGAACATCAACAGGGATTTCGTCAACGCTCTGGATGCGCTGCTGCCCCAGAAAATGATCCCTGTGCTGATCGACCGTTCCGGGATCGATCCCAGATGCAAGGTGAATACCGTCACCCGGGAGCAGCGGCTGAGACTCCGGGATCGGATCAAGCGGTTTCCCATCCGTCTTTCCGGCATTCGTCCGGTGGAGGAGGCCATCATCACCGCCGGCGGCGTGGATGTGGCGGAGGTAAAGCCCCGGACCATGGAATCAAAACGGGTCTCCGGTCTTTATTTCGCCGGGGAGATCCTGGATCTGGACGCCCGCACCGGCGGGTTCAATCTGCAGATCGCCTGGAGCACCGGCTATGCCGCCGGGCGATCCATCCCATTGGAGGACGAAATATGAACAAAGTCTATTCCGTTGCCATCGACGGCCCCTCCGGGGCGGGAAAAAGCTCCGTGGCCCGTGCCGCCGCCCAAAAGCTGGGCTTTCTGTATGTGGACACCGGGGCCATTTACCGCACGGTGGGTCTGGCGGCTTTCCGCCGCGGGATCGGCTCCCGGGACCGGGACGCCGTGGTGTCCATGCTGCCGGAGCTGGATATCCAGCTCCGTTACGGGGACGACGGACTGCAGCATATGTTCCTGGACGGAGACGACGTCTCCGCCGAAATCCGTCTGCCGGAAATCTCCATCTACGCCTCGGACGTTTCCGCTTACCCGGAGGTCCGCGCCTATCTCATGGAGATGCAGCGATCCCTGGCCAGGACCAACAGCGTGATCATGGACGGGCGGGATATCGGCACCGTGGTGCTGCCGGACGCCGGTCTGAAGATCTTCCTCACCGCCTCTCCGGAGGCCAGAGCGCAGCGCCGGCTCCTGGAGCTGGAGAAAAAAGGGCAGAGCGTGACCTTCGAGGAGGTCCTGCGGGACATCCAGTACAGGGACAAAAACGACAGTGAGCGGGATGCGGCGCCGCTGAAGCAGGCGGAGGACGCCGTTCTGGTGGATACCACCGAGATCGATTTTGACGCCAGCTGCGCGGTGGTGGAAAAGCTCATCCGGGAGCGGTTCGGGTTATGAGTAAGGAACGTTGGTATGATCTGGTCTATGTGCTCTGTCGTCCGCTTGCCTGGCTGTTCTTTCCCCACACGTACTTCGGGCGGGAGAATGTGCCGGAGGGGGCGTGCATCATCTGCGCCAACCACTCCAATGCATCGGACCCGATCCTGATTTCCCTGGCCCTGGGGAGGAAACACTACGTCCGGCATCTGGCGAAGGCGGAGGCGAAAAAAAACCGTCTTCTCAAATGGATCATGGATAAGTGCGGCTCCATTTTCATCCGCCGGGGCGAGAGCGACATCGACGCCTTCAAGCAGTGCATGCGAACCCTGAAGGCAGGGGAGAAGCTGATGATCTTTCCGGAGGGGACGCGTGTCCACGGAAACGACACGGTCCCGCCGAAAAGCGGCGCGATCCGTCTGGCCGCCAAGCTCCACGTCCCTGTTCTCCCGGTGTTCATCACCCGGGATAAAAAAATCTTCCGCCACATGGACGTGGTGATCGGGGAACCCTATTATGTGGAAGCCTCCACCCACGCAGATTACGACGCCCTTGCCCGGGACTGTATGGACCGGATCTGGGCGCTGAAGAGGTAAGGTATGGGAAAGTATATCCTGGCGCGCAGCGCGGGCTTCTGCTTCGGTGTGGAGCGCTCCATGAAGATGGCTCAATCGGCGCTGGAGGAAGGCCCCTGCTATTGCCTGGGAGAGTTGATCCATAATCGGGACGCGGTTTCGGAGCTGGAGCAGGCCGGGCTGCGGACCATTGAGGATCCGGCGGAGCTTCCGGAGGGGGAGCGGGTGCTCATCCGCGCCCACGGCATCGGGGAGAGCGTCTACGCGGATCTGGAAAAACGATCCGCCCGGGTCATCGACGCCACCTGTCCTCTGGTCCGGCGGATCCACCGGATCGTGAGAAAAGCTTCCTCGGAGGGGCGGCAGGTAGTGGTGATCGGCGACAGTGACCACCCGGAGATTCGGGGGATTTGCGGGTGGTGCCGGAATGCGGTCGTTCTGCCGGATGCGGCTGCATTTGAAAAATGGCTGGTTGATCATCCGGAATCGGAGGAAAAACCGATTTCTGTTGTTTTTCAGACCACCCAAATCCGTGATAATCTGGTACAAATCGAAAAAATCTTAAAAAAACTATGTACAAAAGCCGAAATCTTTGATACTATATGCGGTGCAACGTCTGAACGCCAGGGCGAAGCGACCCGTTTATCGGAGCTTTGTGACGCCATGGTGGTGATCGGCGGAGCGCACAGCGCCAACAGTCTGCACCTGGCGGAGTTATGCCGAAAACGGTGCGGAAAGGTACAGTTTGTCCCATCGGCTGACGCGGTGGATGCGGACTCTCTGCGCGGCGCTGCTTTGATCGGTATCACCGCCGGCGCTTCGGTGCCGTCGAGGATCATAAAGGAGGTAGTAAATAAAATGTGTGACGAGATGAAACTCGAAGAGACCGTCGTGGAGGAAACCGCCGCGCCGGTGGCCGAGGAGGCCGCCCCTGCTGAAGTCGAGGCCGCAGCCCCTGTCGTTGAGGAAACCGCTGCGAAGCCCGATGCCGAGAAATCGTTTGATGAGTTGCTGGAGGATTCCATCCGGACGATATATAACGGGGACACCGTCTCCGGTTACGTTGTCAGCATCACTCCCACGGAAGTCACCGTTGACCTGGGCACCAAGCATTCCGGCTACATCCCCGTGACCGAGTTCACCGAGGACGGTGCGGTCAAGGTGGAAGATGTGGTGCACGTGGGTGACAGGATCGAGGCCTGTGTGGTCCGCGTGAACGATGTGGAGGGCACTGTCATGCTCTCCAAAAAGCGGCTCGATTCCATTAAGTCCTGGTCTGACGTGGAGAACGCCCAGGCCGACGGCACCGTGGTGGAAGGCAAGGTCACCGAGGAGAACAAGGGCGGCGTCGTGGTGAATATCCGCGGCATCCGCGTGTTCGTGCCCGCTTCCCAGACCGGTCTGCCCCGGGACGCCGCCATGAGCGAGCTGGTCGGCCAGACGGTCCGTCTGAAGATCACCGAGGTCAATCGCGGCCGCAAGCGCGTGGTGGGTTCCATCCGCGCCGTTGCCAACCGGGAGCGCAAGGAGCGCGCCGAGAAGATCTGGAACGAGATCGAGGTCGGCAAGCATTACGAGGGCGTTGTGAAGTCCATGACCTCCTACGGCGCTTTTGTGGACATCGGTGGCATCGACGGCATGGTCCATGTCTCCGAGCTCAGCTGGAACCGGGTCAGCAAACCTGCGGACGTGCTGAACATCGGCGACAAGATCGACGTCTATGTGCTTGGCTTTGACAAGGAGAACCACAAGATCTCTCTGGGCCACCGCAACCCCGACGAGAACCCCTGGAAGGTGTTCACCGACACCTATTCTGTGGGCGACGTCGCCAAGGTGAAGATCGTCAAGCTGATGCCCTTCGGCGCCTTTGCCGAGGTCCTGCCCGGCACCGACGGCCTGATCCACATCTCCCAGATCGCCAACCGCCGGATCGGCCAGCCCTCCGAGGTCCTGAGTGTGGGCGACGTTGTTGACGCGAAGATCACCAACATCGACAACGAGAAGCAGAAGATCTCCCTCTCCATCCGCGCTCTCAGCGAGCCGGCTCCCGCTCCCCGCCGCGAGGCGGAGGAGGAGGCCGAGGCGGCTGTCGAAGAGCCGCAGGCTGACGCGCTGGTGTTCTCTGTGGACGCCGACGGTGTCACCGCCGGGGAAGCTCCCGCCGAGGAGTAATCCCATCGGATTGTGTCATTTCAGGGACGGCTCTTTTCGAAAGAGCCGTCCCTGAAAATATTTTCCTTCCGATCCTCCGCCGATGTCCGGGAGATTCGGAAGGAAAAAAGCAACAGCCGCTCCGAAAGGAACGGCTGTTGCTGTATGGAGCGGGCAACGAGATTCGAACTCGCTACCTCCACCTTGGCAAGGTGGCGCTCTGCCAAATGAGCTATGCCCGCGTTCAGACGCAAGGTGCATTATACCAAAATCTGTTTTTTTGTCAAGAGGGAGAAGACCTGTTTTTTCAGAAAGAACCGCAGCCTGGCGCTTTTTGGTCCGGGCTGCGGTTCTGATCATGCCTCCACGTCGCGGATATAGATGGGCATGACGTTGGGATCTGCGGTGGGACGAACGATGACCTCGAACCGGGGCAGGGTGCGGAGCATGTTGCTCAGCTTTCCGAAGCCATAGTTCCGGGGATCGAAGGCCGGCTGCTTTTTGATCAGCAGATTGCCCAGGTTGGAGAGGTCGGCGAAGCCTTCCTCGTCCGCGATATCCGCAATGGAATCCGCGATCAGCTGCTCGATCTCGTCGGGAACGAATTTGTCGGGAAGCTGCTTGTCCGCAGCCCGGGGCGGCTTTTCCACGGCTGCCTTTGCGCTGTCGGTCTTCTTTGCGGTATCGGTCTTTTTCTTCGCCTTGGCCGGAGCCGCCACGTTTTTATACTTTCCCCGCAGGACTTCGATGTAGATGAATTTGTCGCAGGCGACGATAAAGGCATTGGGCGTCTTTTTTTCGCCCATGCCGATCACATACTTTCCCGCTTCCCGGAGGCGGATGGCCAGCCGGGTAAAGTCCGAGTCGGAGGAAACGAGCACAAAGCCGTCGCACTGTCCGGCATAGAGGATGTCCATGGCGTCGATGATCATGGCGGAGTCGGTGGAGTTTTTCCCGGTGGTGTAGCCGTACTGCTGGATGGGCGTTACGGCATTCTCCAGCAATGACTGTTTCCAGCCGCCGATGTTGGGGCTGGTCCAGTCGCCGTAGATCCGCTTGATGGTTGGGGTCCCGTATATGGCGATCTCCTCCATGGCGGCCTTCAGGCTGTCCCGGGGCACGTTGTCCGCGTCGATAAGAACCGCAAGGCGCAGGTTTTTTTGATCTGTCAAGAATCAGCACCACACTTTCTTCTGGCAGTATATCACATTCTTTTTCCAGGGACAATAGTCTGTGGACGGGGGAAAGGGCTGTTCAATCCGGAAAAAGTGTGATAAAATGCGCCATATTCCTGTGTGTGGAGGCGAAGGTATGGAATACGTCCGGCGATACGGGATGGAGAGCATTCACAATCTGCGGGATCTGGGCGGGTACGCGGCCAGAGGCGGCGTCACCCGGTTCGGCGTGTTTTTCCGTTCGGATCTGCCCTGGTTCCTCACCGATGAAGACAAGAACAGGATCCGTGCGCTGGGTGTCGCCATCGACCTGGATCTCCGGGACGTGGAGGAGTCGGTCCCCATGCGGGACGAACTGCAGGACGTACCGGGCATCGAATACATCCAGATCCCCATGAAAAACGTCCGGAAGGCGGCAGTCCGGGATCGACCGGACGGGCGTTCCGCCTTCGATCCGGAGTTTTTCTGGGGAGACGAATACATCCGTATGCTGGAGAGCAATCACGCCTGGGCAAAATACTGCGTGGAGCTTCTGGCCGGCGCCGACCGACCGGTGCTTTTCCACTGCTTTACCGGCAAGGACCGAACGGGGATCCTGGCGGCGCTGGCACTGGGCGGCTGCGGGGTATCGGACAAGGACATCGCCGCGGATTACAGTCTCAGTCAGATCTATCTGACGGACGTGTATTCCTGGATGCGGGAGAACATCGACGATTTCCGGGAAGCGGGGGAGAAGAGTCCCTTCTTTTCCACGGACGCGGCCAATATCCTGGCGCTGCTGACCCATATCCGCCGGGAATACGGCGGGATCGTGCCTTTTCTCCGGGAATGCGGCGTAGGCGGCGACACGCTGGAGGCGCTTTGTCAAAGACTGATAAAAAAGGCTTGAAACGCGGGGATGTTTGGAGTATAATCCCTTAGTCAGCCCTTGCGGAAAGGATGAGAAGAGTGGCAGAAATGAAATTGAATCCCCGGGAAAAAGCGCTCCTGGAGGAACAGAAAAAGAACAAAAAGATGCGCAACCGGTATATCCTGGTGGGCGTCATCGTTTTGATCCTGGCAGCTCTGGTGATCGTTGTCAATTCCAGTCTGTTCGACAACGGTTTTGCCGCGCTCCAGGTGGGCAGCGACAAGTGCACGCTGGCGGAGGCGAATTACGAGTATCAGAGCGCCTATATGCAGATCGCCAATACCTACGGCCAATACGGTCTGATCGACAACAGCAAGCCCCTTAACCAGCAGACCTGTATGTTCGATCCGAACGGCGGCACATGGCACGATTATTTTCTGGATACGGCGGAGACCAATCTGAAGCAGAAGGTCGCTCTGTACAATGCGGCGAAGGCGGCCGGATATACGGAGCTCACCGAAGAGGAACAGGCGGATATCGACGCCACCATGGAAAGCTTCAAGCTCTATGGCAGCAGCTACGGCTACACGCTGGACGGATATCTCATCGCTCTTTTCGGACAGGGCAACAATGAGAAGACCGTTCGGTCCAGCATGATGAAAGAAAAAATCATCAACCGGTATCTCAACGATCAGTATGAGAGCTATTCCTATTCCGATGCGGAAAAAGACGCTTATTATGACGAGCACGCCGATGAAATGAACAAGGTCGAGTACCTGTACGTTTTCATCCCCGGCACCGCCGATGAGGCTGCCGGTCTGGACGAAGCGGCCGCCATGGCTGCCGCCGGGGAGACGGCGCGGACCATCGTTGCCGACAGCAGCGGCCAGGAGGATCTGTTCCGGGCGGCCGTGTCTGCCGCCACAGCGACAGAGCCCACCGAGACTTCCGGCTCCGTAAGCGGCTTCCTGAGCAGTTACGAAGGGGACGTGACCGCCGACCAGCTCAAACCCGGCACCGTCTTTGCCCATGAGACAAGCGGCGGATGGCATGCGGTGTACGTTCTCGGTGTAGATGACAACCATTACAACGGCGTCAGCGTCCGGCACATCCTGGTGAAGGCCGTTGACGAGGATGGCGACGGGACTTACTCCGACGAGGAGAAGCAGGCGGCTTACGACGCCGTCCTGGCCATTCAGGAGGAATGGCTTGCCGGGGAAGCCACGGAGGACAGCTTTGCCGCTCTGGCCAATGAGAAGAGCGAGGACGCCGGCTCCAATACCAACGGCGGCCTCTATGAGAACATCTACAAGGGCCAGATGGTCCAGGAGTTCAGCGACTTCTGCTTTGCGGACCATAAAAGCGGGGACTACGGCATCGTCTACGGAGAGAACGCACAGTATGCCGGATATCACCTGATTTATTTTGTGGGCGCCGACGGCGAGCTTTACAGCCGCGTTCTTGCTGACAACGCCATGCGCAGCGAGGAATACAACGCCTTTGTGGAGGCGGCCATGGAGCCTTATACCGCCGTTCGCCGCTCTATGTGGCGATACGTCGGAAAGGACAAGACAGAATAAAAGGAAACCGCGGCGGATCATTCCGCCGCGGTTTCCTCAATACGGGAAAGACCGCACATCCGTGCGGTCTTTTCTTATCCGTTATACTGATTCATGGCGCGGTCGATGCCGTGCTCCACACAGCACTCAATGGCGTCAGCGGCTTTTTTTATCGCCTGGGACACGGCCTCCGCGTCCTCGCCGCGGATGACGCCCAGGACCCAGTCGGGCATATCATAATCCGGGTGGGGGGGGAACCCGACCCCCAAGCGGAGCCGGGGGAACTGCTCGGTGCCCAGGTGCTGGATGATGCTCTTCAGCCCGTTGTGTCCGCCGGCGCTGCCGGAGCAGCGCAGACGGATCTTGCCCGGTGCCAGGGAGATCTCATCGGAGACGACGAGGACGTGGTCCGCCGGGACCTTGTAAAAATCGGCCAGAGGACGGACCGCCTCGCCGGAGATGTTCATAAAGGTCTGGGGCTTGACGAGCAGCACGTCGTGTCCGCCGATGGAGGTTTTCGCGGTGAGAGCCCGATTTTTCAGCCGACGGATGTCCACGCCGCAGCGCCGGGCCATTTCATCCCCTACGGCGAAGCCGACATTGTGGCGGGTTCCGGCGTATTTCGGTCCCGGATTGCCCAAAAAAACGATGATCCACTCCATGCTCTTGCAGGGTCGAAACAACACGGCTCTTACTCGAAAAGCGGAGAGATGGACACTTCTTCGTAGATGCGTTCGATGGCTTCGGCGAAGAGCGGCGCCACGGAAACGTAATTGATTTTTTCCAGATGGGGCTGGTCGGAGGGATAGGGAATGGTGTCGCACAGCTTCAGCTCCTTGATGGGGCTGGCCTCGATGCGCTCCAGCGCCGGGGCGGAGAGAACGCCGTGGGAGGCGCAGGCGTAGATCTCCCGTGCGCCGCCGATCTCCGTAAGGGCCTTGGCCGCGCCGCAGAGGGAGCCGGCGGTGTCCACCATGTCGTCCAGCATGACGACGATCTTGTCCTCCACGTTGCCGATGATGTTCATGACCTCGGACTTGTTGGCCACTTCCCGGCGCTTGTCCACGATGGCCAGGTTCACCCCCAGCTTCATGGAAAACTGACGGGCCCGGGCCACGCTGCCGATGTCGGGGGAGACGACTATCACGTCGGGGTTGCTCTTGCCGAATTTTTCGATATAGTAGTTGGCGAACAGGGGAGCGCCCCGCAGATTGTCCACGGGGATGTCGAAGAAGCCCTGGATCTGATTGGCGTGGAGGTCCATGGTCAGCACCCGGTCCGCGCCGGCGGCTTCGATGATATTGGCGACCAGCTTGGCGGAGATGGGGTCGCGGCTCTTGGCCTTCCGGTCCTGACGGGCGTAGCCGAAATAGGGCATCACGGCGGTGATCCGCCCGGCGGAAGCCCGGTGCATGGCGTCGATCATGATCAGAAGCTCCATCAGGCTGTCATTGACGGGCTTGCAGGTGGACTGGACGATAAACACATCCGAGCCCCGGACGGGCTCCATAATGGAGACGGAGCACTCTCCGTCGGCAAAGCGCTTGATTTCGGCCTTTCCCATGGGCTTGTGCAGGTAGGAGCAGACGCTCTCCGCCAGCGCAGGATTTGCGTTTCCGGTAAAAACCTTGACTTCCTTGCCGTGTGAAATCAAATCAATCACCCTTCTGTCTATAAATAAAGCGGAGCATGCCATAACACGTACAGTATCAGTATAACATATTATCTGCGGAATGGAAGAACAAAGATAATTTTTCTGGCCTTTACTTTTTAGGGGATTTTGTATATACTGAAAAAGCATTTTTAAAAAAGGATCGAAAGATATGCTTGAATTTGAAGAGTACAAAGGAAAGCTCAACGCCAGAAAAGGCGCGCTGGAGGATCTTGGCCAGGCGCTTCGTCTGGATGAGGCGGAGCGGGAGATCGCGGAGCTGGAGACGGAGAGCGCCCAGGACGGATTCTGGAACAATGTGCAGCACTCCCAGCAGGTCCAGCAGCGCATCAAGCTGCTGAAGGGAAAGTGTGAAAAGTATCAAAAGCTCCAGGGGGCCTGGGACGATCTGTATACCATGTGTGAGATGGCCCTGGAGGAGGAGGACGCGTCCCTTCTGCCGGAGCTGGAGGAGGAATACACCGCCTTTGAGGAAAACCTGGAGGCCATGCGTCTGTCCACGCTGCTCACCGGGGAGTACGATGCCAACAACGCCATCCTCACCTTCCACGCCGGCGCCGGCGGCACCGAGGCCCAGGACTGGACCCAGATGCTCTATCGGATGTACACCATGTGGACGGAACGCCACGGGTTCAAGTACACGCTGATGGACTATCAGGACGGCGAAGAGGCGGGCATCAAATCCGCCACCATCAAGATCGAGGGTGAGAACGCCTACGGCTATCTCAAGAGCGAAAACGGCGTCCACCGTCTGGTCCGCATTTCTCCCTACGACGCCTCCGGCCGACGCCATACCAGCTTTGCCGCGGTGGAGGTCATGCCGGAGATCGAGGACGACGGAGAGATCGAGCTCCGGGACGAGGACATCAAGATGGACGTGTTCCGGTCATCGGGAGCGGGCGGACAGAAGGTCAACAAGACCTCCTCGGCGGTGCGGCTGACCCATATCCCCACGGGGATCGTGGTGTCCTCCCAGGTGGAGCGGAGCCATTTCCAAAATCTGGAGAACTGCAAATCCATGCTCCGAGCCAAGCTGGCGGAGATCAAAGAAAGGGAGCACCTGGAAAAAGTCTCCGACATCAAGGGCGTGCAGCTGAAGATCGAGTGGGGCAGTCAGATCCGCTCCTACGTGTTTATGCCGTACACACTGGCCAAGGATACCCGCACCGGATTTGAGAACAGCAACATCGGCGCGGTGATGGACGGGGATATCGACGGTTTCATCAACGCGTATCTGGCCATGCAGGCGGACAAGGCGGACAAGCGGTCCTGACAGCAACAGAAGAAACCGGCGGGGAAGCGATCCCCGCCGGTTTCTTTTATCGATAGGTTTTCTTTCTGGTGAACAGGCGGACGACGCCGAGGACTGTCAGCACAGCGGCAGCGGCGCCCAGAGCGATCACGACGTACCGCAGCGGCGCGATTTCCTGAGGAGAGTCAAGCACGGGCTCCGGCTCCGGTTCGGGCGTGGCCCTGGCAGCCGCTTCGGCCTCGGCCAGGCGACGGGCGGCCTCCTCGGCCTCCAGCCGGGCGCGCTCCTTCTCCGCCTCCTCGGCGGCCAGACGTTCTCTCTCCGCTTCCTCGGCGGCCAGCCGGGCGGCCTCCTCGGCCTCCCGGGCCAGACGCTCCTCCTCGGCGCGTTGGGCGAGGACATCATCCCGGCGCTGGTCCAAAGTCAGCGTGTAATCGGTCATCAGCGTCGCCATGTTGGCGATGGCATACTCGGAATTGGTGACGTTACGGGTCATCACCACCAGCAGACAGGGAGTGGGCGTATAGATGATGCCTGCGGTGTGAAGATAGCGTGTCCCGTTCATGTTTCCCCCGCCGTATTTCTGGGCCACGTCGTATTTCCCGTCCATCGTCATGCGGAAGTAGTGGCCCGGCTCCGCGGCCTTGAGGCATTCGATGATGTTGGGGTATCTGTCCGGATCCCCGTACAGCTCCTTCAGTACGCCCAGCATGAAATTGGCGGA
>JAFRDL010000051.1 GCA_017411265.1 Oscillospiraceae bacterium
CGGGGTGGGCGTGGGCGCCAGCGTGGGCGTGGGCGCCGGCGTGGCGGTGGGCTCCGGGGTGGGGGTGGATGCCGGCGCCTTTTCGGACGAGGCGCAGCCCGCGGCGGACAGGATCAGCAGCAAAGCGAGAAGCAGCGCGGCGGTTCGTTTCATATCAAAGGGCTCTCCTTGTATGGCTTGTTGACGAAGAACATTCCGATCGTGTATAATATAAGTTACCCTATTTTTTCGGATTTCGCAACCCCGTTTCCCGGTTTCGGGTGCGGAGGAAGGATATTTGACTTCTTTTCCCCAGGAGGTGCCCCATGGCGGGTAAGGAAAACAAGAAAAAAGGCTTCCGGCTGATCGCCGTCCTGCTGGCGCTGCTGCTGGTGTTGATTTTGGCCGCCGGGGGAGCTTACCTGTATACCCGGTTCGCCCGGGTGGGGGGCGAGGTCATCCGCACCGACGTCTCCTCCCTGGATCTCCAGGACCAGGACCTGTCCGGCATCCGCTCCCTGGCCCGGTTCCGGGATCTGCAGGAGCTGGATCTCCGGGGCAACGAGGTCTCTGCCGCGGACCTGGAATACCTGCAGCGGCATCTGCCGGACTGCCACATCCGCTATGACGTGCCCCTGGGCGGGGAGGCCTGGGACAGCGACCTCACCGCCCTCACGCTGACGGACCTGCCGGAGGACTGGAAGAACATCCTGCTCTTCCCCCACCTGGAGGAGCTGACGGTGGAAAAATGCACCAACCCCGAGGCCATGGAGACCCTCCGGGAGGCTCTGCCGGACTGCCGGATGAAATGGGCCCTCTGCGTGGGCGGGGACTGGTACGATTCCGCCTCCCAAAGCCTGCGGCTCACCAGCGGCTCCATCTATTATGAGGAGCTCCTCTCCCAGCTCACCTGGTTCCGGGAGCTGGAGAGCGTCGTCCTCACCGACGCCGTTCTCAAGGGCGACCAGCAGCGCTCCCTGCTCGCCGCCTTCCCCGCCGTGAGCTTCGCCTGGCCGGTGGCGGTGGGCGACGCCGTGCTGCACAACGGAGCGGACACCATCCTCTACGCCCAGACCGGGGAGAAGACGGCGGAGGCCCTGGAAAACGCCGCGGATCTGCTGCCCGAGCTGAAGGCCGTGGACTTTACCGGAAGCATGGTGCCTGCGGAGGACCGTCTCGCCTTCCGGGACCGGCACCCGGAGATGACGGTGACCTGGTCCGTGTCCCTCAACGGGAACATCTATCCCTGGGACGTGGAAATGCTGGATTTCAACAACATCCCCATGACGGACACGTCCGACCTGGAGGATACGATCCCCTATCTCCCCTGTCTGAAAACCGTGGAGATGTGTGACTGCGGCCTGTCCAACGAGGACATGGACTCCCTCAACCAGCGCTGGCCGGATGTGCGTTTCATCTGGAACGTGCATTTTGCCGGCTATACCCTGCGGACGGACGCCACCTATTTCTGCGCCTCCATGGACGGACTGAATCACCCCTATCTCACCAACAGCGATGTGTCCGTGTTCCGGTATCTCACGGACATGCAGGGGCTGGACCTGGGACACATGTACATCACGGACATCTCCTTCCTGCAGTACATGCCCCACATGACCTACCTTATCATCGCCGAGTGCAACATCGAGGACTACACGCCCCTGGCATACTGCAAGGAGCTGAAATACCTGGAGGCCTTCCAGACCATCATCAACGACATCTCGCCCCTGCTGGAATGCCCGGTGCTCCGGGACCTGAATCTCAGCTATACCTGCGTCAGCGCCAAAAACGCCTGGGAGGTACTCACCCAGCTCACCAGCCTGGAGCGGCTGTGGTGGTGCGGCTGTCCCCTCAACAGCCGGCAGCGCACGGAGCTGATGAGCTATCTGCCCGACACCTATATGTTCTTCCTCAACGGGGGAGAGCCCTCCGGCGGCTCCTGGCGGTATCATCAGAACTACTTTGAGATGCGGGATTTCTTCCACATGTACTACATGCCCGGCGGCTCCAACGGCGTGGACGACGCAGGCGCCCAGATCGTGGTGGACGACCGGGGACGGGAGTTCCACCTGTTCGACTACGACGGCGGGATCTACTGGTGGACCGAGGAGAAATACGCCTCCCTGGGCTGGTATCCCTACATCATCGGTGTGACGGCGTGAAGAGCCGTACAAAAAGATCCGCCCCTTCGGGCGGATCTTTTTGTATACGGGAAAGCCCTTGCCGGGCGCGCGGCGGAACGGATCGCCGCAGCGCTTTTAGTAGAACGTGGCCACTTCCTGCGCGGGAGGGTCGGCGGGCTCCAGGCTCTGGGCGTGGAGCACCGGGCCGGGGCCGTCGTACACATTGGGCAGAGCGCGGATGTCCACCCGGGCGGTGATGGTGTACCAGCCCAGGTTTTTCAGCCCGGGCACGTCCTTCCACTCCGCCGCCAGGGGGATGAAGCGGATGTCGTTGACGCAGCAGGTCATCACGTCCCGGCCGAAGTAGAAATACCCGGGCCGGAGACTGCGGGACTTCGTTACCGCCTTGCCCCGGAGCCGGACCACCTTGTCCCGGTACTTTTCCGTCTGGTCCATGATGTCCTGGAGGAAAAAGGCGTAGTCCGCGTCGCCGATCTCCACCACGGGAGCGCTGAGATCGTAGGGCGGAGGCAGCTGGATGTCGTCGTAGGTGATCTTCCCGTCGGGGGTCTCATAGGCGATGTCGCACCGGCGGTTGGTGGCCCGGACGATCTTGTGGATCTGCAGCTTCAGCTCCTCATCCCCCCGGGGGAAGCGGTTGAAGACCGCCAGCTCGCAGCTCTGGAGCTTGTCCACCATCTGCTGGCGCATATTGGCGTTGTAGTTCAGGAAGGAGCGGCTGTCCACGAACAGGAATTCCTGGGCCACCACCCACTCCCGGGGCATGTTGTTGTAGAGGGTATCCAGCGTCCACATGCCGTTGTACTCCACCATGACGTAATCACAGCGGTGCTTTTTCCGCAGGGCGTTCAGGTTTTCGGCGTTGAGCTCCGACTCGTCCTCGATGATCTCGATGAACACGTTGGGCGCAGCGAACGCGGAGGGGTCGTACTCCTCCACACCCTCCTCACACACCAGGAGCAGGATGTTCTCGCCGTTGTTGAAGCTGGCGTCCTCCAGCGTCTCCTGGGCGAATTTGGTCTTGCCGGCCTCCAGAAAGCCGGTGAACAGGTAGACGGGGATCTGTTTGGCCATGGCTTCTCCTTATCGGAACAGCTCGGCCACGGCGGCCTCCTTGAGCTGGGCGCCGATGACGCACAGCCGGCCCGTGACCCCGGCGGGGCCCCGGCGGATCTCGATCTCCCCGGGGGTGAAGTCGAAGTGGAACCACGCGCCCTCGTCCGCCGCCACGATGCCCTTGGCCCGGAGCACGGTGCCGTAGTGGAAGGAGTCGTTCAGATCCTCCAGCTTGTCCCGCAGCTCGGCCTCGGAGAACCGCTTCGCCGTCTCCAGACCCCAGGAGGCGAACACCTCGTCCGCGTCGTGGCCATGGTGATGGTGATGGTGGTGCTCGTGGCCGCAGCCGCACTCGTGGTCGTGGTCCTCGTGATCGTGGTGCTCATGGCCGTGGTCGTGGTGGGGATGCTCATGGCCGCATTCGTCGTGCTCCCCGTCCTCGCAGTGGTCGTGGTGATGGCACTCGTGGTCGTGATCCTCGTGGCCGTGATCGTGGTGATGATGCTCGTGCTCGTCCTCGTCCTCGTCTTCGTCGTGATGATGGCCGCAGGCACACACGCCGTTCTCATCGTAATGATGGTGATGATGCTCGTGCTCTTCTTCCTCGTGCTCCTCTTCCTCGTGCTCCCGCTCGATGCTCTCCAGGGCGGCGCTCAGAGTGTCCCGCCGCTCCAGGGCGGAGAGGATCTGCGCCCCGTCCAGCTCGTCCCAGGGGGTGGTGACGATCACCGCGCCGGGGTTTTTCTCCCGGAGCAGGGCCACGCATTCCGCCAGCTTCTCCGGCCGGATCCCCTGGGTGCGGGAGAGGACGATGCATCCGGCGGACTCCACCTGGTTGTTGAAGAACTCGCCGAAGTTGCGCATATACATCTTGGCCTTGGAGGCGTCCACCACGGTGCCCAGGGCGTTGATGGTCAGGTCCGCGCCCTCCACCTGTTCCACGGCGGTGACGATATCGGACAGTTTGCCCACGCCGGAGGGCTCGATGAGGATGCGGTCGGGGCAGAACTGGTCGACCACCTTCCGCAGGGCGGCCCGGAAGTCGCCGGTGAGGGAGCAGCAGATGCACCCGGAGTTCATCTCCGTCACCTGGATGCCCGCGTCCTGCATGAAGCCGCCGTCGATGCCGATCTCGCCGAATTCGTTCTCGATGAGCACCAGCTTCTCCCCGGCATAGGCCTCCTTGATGAGCTTTTTGATCAGGGTGGTCTTGCCCGCCCCCAGGAAGCCGGAAAACACGTCGATCTTTGTCATGGGAATGCTCCTTCTTTCCATTGTTTTTCCTAAACATATATTGTAGCACAGCCGTCAAGCCCCCCGGAGAGGGTTTTTTCCGCCGAAAAACACGGGATGCGATACTGGATTTTCTCCGGCGTTGTGGTATACTGAAAAAAACTTTCGCTTCAAGGGAGAAGACCGTGAAAGAGAGAACCTCAAAAGGCCGGACCGGGCGGGTGCTGCGCATCCTGCTCCGGGGCAGCGTCCGGTACTTCCTGTTGTGCATCCTGGCCGGGATCGTCCTGTCCGCCTGCGAGATGGTGATCCCCCAGGTGATCCGCGTCACGGTGGACTCGGTGATCGGGGATGCCCCCGTGGATCTGCCCGGCTGGGCGCTCTCGGGGATGAACGCCCTGGGGGGCTCGTCCTGGCTCCGGGAAAACATGTGGGCCGTCGCCGTCCTGCTGGCGGGGATGGGACTGCTGTCCGCCGTGTTCCGCTATACCTCCAACATTTTCAACGCCCGGGCCGGGGAGACGCTGGTGAAGACCGCCCGGGACCGGCTGTATCACCACATCCAGCACCTGCCCTGGAAATGGCACGCGGACAACCCCACCGGGGACATCATCCAGCGCTGCACCTCCGACGTGGAGCGGATCAAGAACTTCTTCCAGGAGCAGTTCGTGGCCGTGTTCCAGATCGTGGTGCGCATCGTGCTGGCCCTGACCATGATGACGCTGATGAACGCCAGGCTCTCCATCGTGGCCTGGGTCATCGCCCCCGTCATCGTGCTCTACTCTGTGCTCTTCCACAACAAGATCCGCGCCCGGTTCACCGCCTGCGACGAGAACGAGGGCGTCCTCTCCACCATCGCCCAGGAAAACCTCACCGGCATGCGGGTGGTGAAGGCCTTCGGCCGGGAGAGCTACGAGCGGGACCGGTTCGGGAAGCAGAACGAATATTATACCGGCCTGTGGGTCGGCCTGTGCCGGACGCTGTCCGACTTCTGGGCCGTGGGCGACGGCACCAGCTGCCTGCAGGTGATGCTGGTGGTGGTGCTGGGCGCGGTGCTGTGCGTCCGGGGCGAGCTGACCGCGGGAGAATTCATCTCCTTCAACTTCTACAACGCCATGCTCATCATGCCGGTGCGCCGCCTGGGGCGGATCATCTCCGAGATGAGCAAGGCCGGCGTGTCTGTGGACCGCCTGGGCGAGGTGCTGGAGGCGGAGCCGGAGCGGGACGAGCCGGACGCGGCGGAGTCTCCCATGGACGCCGACATCGCCTTCGAAAACGTGAGCTTTGCGTACGGCGACGGACCGGACGTGCTCCGGGACGTGAGCTTCACCATCCCCGGAGGAAAGAGCTTCGGCATCTTGGGCGGCACCGGCTCGGGAAAGAGCAGCCTGCTGCTGCTCCTCTGCCGCCTGTACGCCCCCACCAGGGGCCGGATCACCGTGGGCGGCACGGACATCGCCCGCATGCCAGCCCGGTGGGTGCGGCAGAACGTGGGCGTGGTGCTCCAGGAGCCGTTCTTGTTCTCCCGGTCCATCGAGGAGAACATCGGCATCTGCGGCGCCAGCGCGGAGGAGATCCGGGCCGCCGCCGTCACCGCCTGCATCGACGGCGATATCCGCCGCTTTTCCCAGGGCTACGATACCGTGGTGGGGGAGCGGGGCGTCACCCTCTCCGGCGGCCAGAAGCAGCGGGTGGCCATCGCCCGGATGCTCACAAAAAAGACCCCGGTGATCGTGTTCGACGATTCCCTGTCCGCGGTGGACACGGAGACCGACGAGCGGATCCGCCGGGCGCTGGACCGGGATCTCCGGGGGGCCACCACCGTCATCATCTCCCACCGGATCACCACGCTCCTGGACTGCGACCGGGTGCTGGTGCTGGACAAGGGCCGGGTGTCCCAGCTGGGCGCCCCGGAGGAGCTGCTGTCCCGCCCCGGGATCTTCCGCCGGATCTACGATCTGCAGATGTCCATCGGAGAGGAGGCGGAGGCATGAACGAGAAGACCCACACCCCCGTCCGCTGGTTCGGCATCCCCCGGCTGGTCCCCTATATGCGGCCCTACGGGCGGCTGATCCGGATCATGGTTCTCATGGGCCTCTACGGCAGCGCCATGGACGCGGTGATCCCCCTGTTCCAGCAGTACGCCATCGACCACTTCATCGCGGACTCCGTCCTGGACGGCCTCTGGGTGTTCATCGGGCTGTACGTACTGGTGATCGCCACCCAGGTGGCCTCCAACTACATCTCCGCCTTCGGCGCCTGCAAGATCGAGCTGTGGGTAGGCCGGGACCTGAAACGGGAGAGCTTCAACCATCTCCAGACCCTGTCCTTTTCCTATTTCAACCAGAACAGCGTGGGCTACATCCACGCCCGGGTGATGTCCGACACCGACCGCATCGCCTCTACCCTGGCCTGGGCCATGATGGAGGGCGTGTGGCACTCGGCGTATCTCATCTGCGCCGTGGTGATGATGCTGGTCATCAACTGGAAGCTGGCGCTGTGTGTGCTGGTGGTGGTGCCCGTGGTGGCGCTCACCTCCATGTATTTCCAGAAAAAGCTGGTGTTCTTCCACCGGCAGGTCCGGGAGAAGAACTCCCGGATCACCTCCGCCTTCAACGAGGGCATCACCGGCGCGCCCACCACCAAGACCCTGGGCATCGAGGACAAGATGGAGCGGGAATTCCGGGAGCTCACCGGGGACATGCGCGCCGTCAGCGTCCGGACCATGCACTTCCGGGCCATGTTCATGTCCACCACCGCCCTGGCCGCCTCCGTGGCGCTGGCGCTGGTGCTGTGGCGGGGCGGCATCGTCACCCGGGAGGGACTGGTGCTCATCGGCACCCTCACCGTGTTCATGAACTACGCCCAGGGCATGATGGAGCCGATCCAGTGGCTGGTGCAGGCTCTGTCCAACATGGTCAACGTCCAGGTGAACGTGGAGCGCTTCACCCACCTCATGGAAACGGAGTCCGACGTCCGGGACACCCCGGAGGTCATCGAAAAGTACGGCGATACCCTCTCCCCCAAAAAGGAGAACTGGGAGCCCCTGTACGGGGATGTGGAGTTCGAGGACGTCACCTTCCGCTACCCCGACGGGGACGAGGACATCCTGGAGCACTTCGATCTGAAGATCCCCCGGGGCACCAACGTGGCCATCGTGGGGGAGACCGAGGCGGGGAAATCCACCCTGGTGAATCTGGTGTGCCGCTTCTTCGAGCCCACGGCGGGCCGGGTGCTCATCGACGGCCGGGACGCCCGGGAGCGCAGCCAGCTGTGGCTCCACTCCAACATCGGCTATGTGCTCCAGACGCCCCATCTCTTCTCCGGCACGGTGCTGGAAAACCTGCGCTACGGCCGGCCCGACGCCACCATGGCGGAGATCGAGGAGGCGGTGAAGGCGGTCTCCGCCGACGGCATCATCGACCGGCTGCCCCAGGGCTACGACAGCGACGTGGGGGAGGGCGGCAACAGCCTTTCCACCGGGGAGAAGCAGCTCCTCTCCTTTGCCCGGGCCCTGCTGGCGGACCCCCGGATCTTCGTGCTGGACGAGGCCACCTCCTCCGTGGACACGGTGACCGAGCGGCTGATCCAGGAGGCCATCGAAAAGGTGATGGCCGGGCGGACCTCCTTCGTCATCGCCCACCGGCTGTCCACCATCCGCCGGGCGGACCTCATCCTGGTGGTGAAGGACGGAAAGATCGTGGAGCAGGGCTCCCACGCCCAGCTCATGGCCGCCCGGGGCGTGTACCACGGGCTGTATACCCGGCAGTACCGGGAGGAAAAGCTTCGCTCCTCCGTGGAGTGAAACGCATACAGACGCCGCCGGCGCCCATGGAAATCCCTGGGCGCCGGTTTTTATAAGCGGACGATTGAAAAGGCCGGCTTGCTCCGCAGCGCTTGAAAGTCCGGATTAACGGTCGCCGGATGACAGATACTGTCCGGGAAGAAAGCCCGGCGACAAGCTCACCGGCCTGCCAGCATCGCCGCGATCCGGGCGGGGATGCCGTCCCGGTTTTCCTCCGTGACCTCCAGCACCCGCGTCCGGGGATGGGCCCGCACCGCGTCCAGAAAGGGGTTGCTCTCCGGCTTGATCACGCCCAGCACCGGCACGTCCCCGTCCAGCGCGGCCAGCACCGCGGCGCGGAACGCCGCCGCCCGAAGCTCCAGCCGCCCCAGCTCGTCCATCAGCAGCAGGTCGAACGGTCCCTCCGCCGCCAGGAGCGCCGTCCCTTCCCGGTCAAAGACCTCCGGGTACAGCGTCCAGACCCCGCCCTGCGCCCGGGCCGTCAGCCGGGAGGGCAGAAAATCCGCCTCCGTCCACACCGGGGGCAGGATATATACGTCCCTCTCCGCCCCTTTTCGGAGAGAGGGCACGTTTTTGGTGGCGAACCCCCCGGGACGAACAGCAGGATTTGCAGAGAGGAAGCGGTTTATGGCGGTGGATTTGCCGACCCGGACCGGGCCGGTAAGAAAGATGTTCACGGTGAAAACCTCCGTTTCCGAGGGCTTTTGCCCGGGAATGAGTATAAAAGAATCCATGGTTTTATGTCAATGGATCGGCCCGAAAAAAACCACATCTTTTGCGCCTTGAGTTTTTTTCAGACACATGATATGGTACTCCATGCGGAAAGGGGGAACTACATATGGTGATTTCCGGGCTTCAAAAGCTCACGCTTCTGGATTATCCCGGCCATACCGCCTGCACGGTGTTCACGCCTTACTGCAACTGGCGCTGCCCCTTCTGCCACAACGCGGCGCTGGTGCTCCGCCCCGAGGAACAGCCGGCGATGGACGAGGAGGAGATCTTCTCGTTTCTGCGCAGACGAAAGGGCCTGCTGGACGGCGTGGCCGTCACGGGCGGAGAGCCCACGCTGCACAAGGACCTCCCCGGATTCCTGCGCCGGGTGAAGGACATGGGCTTTGCCGTGAAGCTGGATACCAACGGCACGCACCCCGCCGTGCTCCGGACCGTTCTGGCCGAGGGCCTGGCGGACTACGTGGCCATGGACATCAAGGCCGGGCGGGACAATTACCCCGCCGTCACCGGCACCCTCCGGCCCGGACTGGAGGCCGTGGAGGAGAGCGCCTCGCTGCTGATGGAGGGGCGCACGGACTTTGAATTCCGTACCACCGTGGTGCGCGGGCTCCACACCACGGAGGATTTCCTGGACATCGCCCGCTGGCTGGCGGGAGATGAAAAGTATTTCCTCCAGGCCTTCAAGGATTCCGGAGACATCCTGGCCGGGGAATTCAGCGCCTTTCCCCGGGAGGAGATGGAGCAGTTCCGCCGGACGGTCCTCCCGGCGATCCCCCGCACGGAGATCCGGGGCATGGACTGACAAGGCAACACAATATTTTGTGGTGATCGGAAACAAATAATAAAAATCGACACAAGATATTGACGAAAGCCGAACGTGGTGCTACTATGCTACGTAGCGGCCTATCGCCACAGGGAGAAAAAACTTTTTATAGATACGGGCAACCCCCAGAAAGAGGAGAGAGCATGTACAAAGTAGTCAAGCGTGACGGGCGCATCGTGGAGTTTGAGCTGCCCAAGATCGCCAACGCCATGAAAAAGGCCTTTGAGGCCACCGGGACCAACTACAACGAGAGCGTCATTGATTTTCTGGCGGTGATGGTCACCGCGGATTTCCAGGGCAAGATCAAGGACGACCTCATCTCCATCGAGGACATCCAGGACAGCGTGGAGTCCGTTCTGTCCCGGGGCGGCTACGAGAACGTGGCCAAGGCCTACATCCTCTACCGGAAGCAGCACGAGAAGCTGCGCAATGTGGGCGACACGGTGCTGGACTACAAGAAGACGGTGGACAACTACCTGAAGATCAACGACTGGCGGGTGAAGGAGAACAGCACCGTCACCTACAGCGTGGGCGGCCTGATCCTGTCCAACTCCGGCGCCCTCACCGCCAACTCCTGGCTCAGCGAGGTCTACGACAAGGAGATCGCCGACGCCCACCGGAACGCGGACATCCACCTCCACGATCTGAGCATGCTCACCGGCTACTGCGCCGGGTGGAGCCTCAAGCAGCTCATCCAGCAGGGCCTGGGCATTCCCGGAAAGATCAACTCCAGCCCGGCCAGCCACCTGAGCACCCTGTGCAACCAGATGGTCAACGTCCTGGGCATCATGCAGAACGAGTGGGCCGGCGCCCAGGCGTTCAGCTCCTTCGACAC
>JAFRDL010000052.1 GCA_017411265.1 Oscillospiraceae bacterium
GAGCTTGCCCCTCTCGAACAACCGGAGGCAGCCCGGCAGAGGAAAAACCGTGCTACCCCGGAAAAAGACGCGCGGCTACGTCCGCGGTGTCCGATAACCGCCTGCGGAGCGCCAGAGCGAACGGAGTGAGCGGACATGCGCGGTAACAGGATCATCCGCCTGTCAGACGCGCGAAAAGCGGTTCTTTCTCTCCATGCTCTTTCTTGCCAAGCACAAGAAAGAGCATGGGCCCAGCGCAGCGTCCGCGTCCTCCTGGGTAAAAAACCGACGGAAAGGATACGTTTTTTCTTTTTCCCATTCTTCCTTTCTCTTGCAAAGAAAGAACGGGAGAAGAAAGAAAGCGCCGTTCCAGGATCGCTTTGCTCTGCTTCCCCGCGCCGCCTGCGGCGGAAAGTACGGGCGCTTGTTCCACAACGCGCCCTGCCCGGAGGCGGGCCGGGCAAGCCCGGCCCCTACAGGCAGGACGGATGCTGGATCATAAATGCAGGGGAGGGGCTTGCCCCTCCCGGAAAGGCCCCGCCCGGCAAACCGGGACCGCGGCGCAAAAAAAGAAGGCCCGCTTTACAGCAGGCCTTCGATCAGAAGCTTTATCCCGATGGCGATGAGCACGCAGCCCCCCACGATCCCCGCCTTGGCGGGGTGGATACCGGGGATGCGGCTCCCCAGAAAGCCCCCGGCCGCGGCGATGACGAAGGTGGTGCAGCCGATGAGCACACAGGCCGGGACCACCCCCATGGCGGGGGGCGAAAAGGCGAAGCTGACCCCCACGGCCAGGGCGTCGATGCTGGTGGCCAGGGCCAGAGCCAGCAGCTTCCGGTGGGAGAGGACGCTCATCCCCGCCTCCGTCTCCGGGTGGAGGGACTCGACAATCATCTTCCCTCCGATGAAGGCCAGCAGGGCGAAGCTGATATAGGGGCCGAAGGCGGTGGCGTAGCCGGACACGGTGCCGCCCAGCACATTCCCCGCCAGCGGCATGAGACACTGGAACGCGCCGAAATACAGCCCCATCCAAAGGGCATGGCCCGCCCGGAAGGGGCGGAGGGTGAGCCCGTTGGTGACGGCCACCGCGAAGGCGTCCATGGAAAGGGAGATCCCGATGAGCAAAACGGAAAGCATGTCTACCTCACAGATGGAAGAGTATATGGACCGGGCGCTGGCCCTGGCCCGGGAGGCCGCCGCCGCGGGGGAGATCCCCGTGGGCTGCGTGGTGGTCGGCCCGGACGGGGAGATCCTGGGAGAGGGGCGCAACCGCCGGGAATCCGGCGCCGACGCCACCGCCCACGCGGAGATGGAGGCCATCCGGCAGGCCTGCCGCCGCCGGGGGAGTTGGCGGCTGGAGGACTGTGCCCTGGTGGTGACACTGGAGCCCTGCCCCATGTGCGCCGGGGCCGTCCTCAACGCCCGGATCCCCACGGTGGGGTACGGGGCCCGGGAGGCGAAAAGCGGCTCCTGCGGCAGCGTCATCGACCTCTTTTTTGAAAACTACGGCTTCCAGCCCCGGGTCTACGGCGGGGTAAAGGAGACCGAATGCGCCGCCGAGCTGAAGCGGTTTTTTGAGCAGCGGCGGTAAACGGCGTCAAACGGATCACCGCGGTCGGGATGGCCTCCCGACCGCGGTGTTTTTGTACTCAGCCCTTGACGGTCCCGTCGGGGTTGAACACCGGCAGGGGGGCCAGCACGGTGATGTCGGGGCGGTTGATGGCGTCGCCCTCGGCCAGCACGGCCATTTTGGCCACGATCTCGCCGCCGGCCTTCTTTACCAGCTCCTCCATGGCCCGCAGGCTCTCGCCGGTGGAGATCACGTCGTCCACGATGAGGATGCGCTTGCCCTTCATCTTCTCCGCGTCGCCGGAGTCGATCACCAGGGTCTGCACCCCGAAGGTGGTGATGGACTGGACCCGCACCTCGAACACCCCGCGCATGTAGGCCTTGGGCTTTTTCCGGGCCAGCAGGTACTGGACCCCGGACTGGCGGGACATCTCATAGGCCAGGGGGATGGCCTTGGCTTCGGGGGCGATGATGTAGTCGAACGCCGGGGCCCGGGCCAGGAGCTCCCTGGCCGCGTGGATGGTCATTTCCACGTCCCCGAAGATGACGAAGGCGCCGATGTACAGATCGTCCGTGACCGGGCAGAGGGGCAGATCCCGCTTCATCCCGGCGATGTCGATGGTATAGGTCATGGTGTGTTCCTCCTGTATTTCCAATATGGTTTTTCCGTCAAACGTCCAGCCCGGTGAGATACCGGCGGATCATGTCCAGCGCGTTGTTCACCGCCTGGGTGCGGATCTTGCCCCGGGGGGTGTTGTTTCCCAGCTGCAGCCGCCGCACGTAGCACTCGCCCCGGGCGGCCAGGCCCACGAACACCGTGCCCACGTCGTCCCCGTCGGGTCCGGCCCAGCCGGTGATGCCCACGCCCAGGTCGCTGTTGAGCGTCTTGCGCACCCGCTTGGCCATCCGCCCGGCCACGGCCATGCTCACCACGCCGTTTTCCTGGATGTATTTGGGGTCGATGCCCAGCAGGGCGGTCTTGGCCTCCTCGGTGTACACGGTGACCCCGCCCTTGAAGTGGGCGGAGGCGCCGGGGATCTCGGTGATCCGCATGGCCAGCAGCCCGCCGGTGCAGCTCTCCGCCGCGGCGAGGGAGACGTTCTTCTCCTCCAGCAGCTGCAGCACCCGCTGCTCCATGGAGGCGCAGTCCACGCCGTACACGTGTTCCTTCATCCGGCCCAGGATCTCCTCCAGCACCGGGGCCATCAGCGTCTCGCACTCGGCCTCGCTCCCGGCCTTGGCGGTGACCCGCACCATGCACTCCCCCTCCTTGGAGTAGGGCGCCACGGTGGGGTTGGAGCCGTCCATCAGGTCCCGGAGCTTTGTCTCCATGGCGCTCTCCCCGATGCCGAACATCCGCACCATGTGGGAGCGGATGACCTCCCCGGACAGCTGCCGGAGATAGGGGATCACGTAGTTCCTCAGCATGGTGTTGCACTCCCGGGGCGGGCCGGGAAGCATGATCACCCGGACCAGGGAATCCTGGAACATGCAGCCCGGGGCGGAGCCGCAGTCGTTGGGCAGCATGGTGCAGCCCTTGGGGAGCATGGCCTGCTGCAGGTTGTTCTCCGTAAAGCGCAGATTGCTCCGCCGGGCGAAATAGTCCCGGACGAACCGTTCCGCCTCCTCGTCCAGGTAGAGCTCCCGGTCAAAGCACCGGGCCAGCACCTGTTTGGTGAGATCGTCGCAGGTGGGTCCCAGGCCGCCGGTGGTGATGATGAGATCCGCCCGGTTCCGGGCCCGGTACACGCATTCCGTCAGCCGGGCGGGGTTGTCCCCCACCACGGTGTGCCAGAACACGTTGATCCCGATCTCCGCCAGCGCCAGGGAGATGTCCCGGGCGTCGGTGTTGACCGTGGTGCCCAGCAGCAGCTCGGTCCCCACGGATATGATCTCGGCGTTCATTCCCTCACTCCTCTCCGGGTTCGATACGGACGCGCTCGATGCCGTCCAGGGCTTCCTTTACCAGACCGTCGATATCCAGGACGGCCTCCGCCTCCTCCACCGCGTCGATCCGGGGCTTGGTCCGGGGGTGACGGGGGGTGAAAACGGTGCAGCAGTCCTCGTAGGGCAGGGTGCTCAGTTCAAAGGTGCCGATCCTCCGGGCCAGCCGGACGATCTCCTCCTTGTCAAAGCCGATGAGGGGCCGGAGCACCGGTACGCGGCACACCGCCTCGGTGCAGCCCAGGGCCTCCATGGTCTGGCTGGCCACCTGGCCCAGGTTTTCCCCGGTGACCAGGGCCTTGGCCCCGTTCCGGTCCGCCACGCCCTGGGCGATGCGCATCATGAACCGGCGCATGATCAGCGTGAAGTATTCCTCCGGGCACTTGTCCCGGATCTCCGTCTGGATATGGGTGAAGGGGACCACCTCCACCGTCATGCGGCCGCAGTAGTCCGTGAGGATCTTCGCCAGATCCAGCACCTTCTGTTTGGCCAGCTCCGAGGTATAGGGGAAGGAGAAGAAATGCACCGGGATCATGTGCACGCCCCGCTTGGCGATCATGTAGGTGGACACCGGGGAGTCGATGCCCCCGGAGAGCAGCGTCACCGCCGTGCCGCCGCAGCCTACGGGCAGGCCCCCCGCTCCGGGGAGGGGCGCGCCGTGGATGAAGGCCTGGGTCTCCCGCACCTCCACGTGGACCGTCAGCGCCGGATCGTGGACGTCCACCGCCGTGTCGGGGAAGGCCTCCGCCAGCGCCCCGCCCACGTACTGGCTGATCTGGATGGAGGTCATGGGGTAGGACTTGTCCGCCCGCTTGGTCTCCACCTTGAAGCTCTTCGCGGCGCGCATGGCGTCGGCCATGTACTCCACGGCCTTCGCCGCCATGGCCTCGGGGGTCTTTTCGCACCCGGCGGCCCGGACCACCGCGGCCACGCCGAAGACCTTCGTCATGGCCTCCTGCACCGCGTCCATGTCCACGGCTTCGCTCTTCGGCTCCACGTAGAGGATGGACTGGAGACAGGTGATCTCGAACTCGCCCAGCCGGGCGAGACGCCGCTTCACGTTCTGGACCAGCTTTTGTTCGAAATATTTTTTATTCAGACCCTTCAGGACGATCTCGCCCTGCTTGAGAAGAAGGATATCCTGCATGTGAACCCTCCGCGTCGATCAGATTGAGAAGCTCCTCCGCCGTGTCCGCCACCGCCAGCGCGCCGCAGCGCGCCAGCTCCGCCCGGTCGCGATAGCCCCAGGACACCAGCGCGCAGGCGACCCCGGCGTTCTTCGCCGTCTCCGCGTCCACGCCGGAATCCCCCACGTACAGCGTCCGCTCCGGCCCGGCGCCCAGAAGAGCCATGGCGTCCCGCAGCGCCCGGGGATCGGGCTTGGTGGGACGGCCCTCCCGCTTCCCCTCGGTGACGTCCACGTCGCCGCCGAAAAAGCGGCGGATCATGGCGTCGGCGTCGGCGTGGGTCTTGTTGGTCACCACGCCGGTGCGGATGCCCCGCGCCCGGAGGGCGGCGAGCAGCTCCCGGATGCCGGGATAGTATTCCACGTGCTCCTGCCCGTGGAGGGCGTACCACTCCGAGTAGCAGCGGTACACCCCGTCGGCGTCCGCCTCCGCCCCGGGGGGCAGGGCCCGCTCCACCAGACGGCGCACCCCGTTGCCCACAAAGGAGCGCACCTCCTCCAGGGTCCGGGGCGGGTGGCCGAAGCGCTCCAGCGCCCGGTTCAGGGCGAGGCGCATATCCGGCAGGGTATAGAGCAGCGTGCCGTCCAGATCGAACAGCACCGCGTCGAACCGGCTCATGGGCTGCCTCCCTGGGCGAGGAAGAGGTCGTAGGTGCGGTACTGCACCGCCTCGGCCAGATGCTCCGGGGCGATGTCCCGCTCTCCGGCCAGGTCCGCGATGGTCCGGGCCACCCGCCGGATGCGGTCGTAGCTCCGGGCGGTGAGACCCAGGGAGTGAAAGGCCTGCTCCATGAGGGCCTCTCCCTCGGGAGTGAGGGAGCAGTACGCCTCCATTTCCTTAGGCCCCATATGGGCGTTGCACTCCACGGCGCCCTGAAAGCGGCGGCGCTGCACGCTCCGGGCGGCGTTGACCCGGGCGCGGATCTCCTCGCTGCTTTCCGCCTCGGGACGGCGGCGCAGCTCCTCGTACTGCAGGGACGGCACCTCCACGATGATGTCCACCCGGTCCATCAGCGGGCCGGAGATCCGGGAGTGGTACTCCCGTACGGATTTCTCGCTGCACCGGCAGCGCCCGCCGGGGGCGCCGTACCAGCCGCATTTGCAGGGGTTCATGGCGCAGACCAGCATGAACCGGCTGGGGAACACGGCGGTGCCCGCCGCCCGGGCCACGGTGACCACGCCGTCCTCCAGGGGCTGGCGCATCACCTCCAGCACATCCCGCCGGAACTCCGGCAGCTCGTCCAGGAACAGCACTCCGTTGTGGGCCAGGGAGACCTCCCCCGGCTGGATCTGGGCGCTGCTTCCCACGCCCTGCAGTCCTCCGGCCATGGCGGCCGCGGACAGCGTGTGGTGGGGAGCGCGGAAGGGCCGCTGGCGCAAAATGGGGCGGTTTTCGTCCGTGAGGCCCCGGATGCTCCAGATGCCGGTGGACTCCATGGTCTCCTCCCGGCTCATATCCGGCAATATGGAGGGCAGGCGCTTGGCCAGCATGCTCTTGCCGCTGCCCGGGGGGCCCACCATCAGCAGGTTGTGCCCGCCGGCGGCGGCCACCTCCAGCGCCCGCTTCACGTTCTCCTGGCCCTTGACCTCCGCGTAATCCGGGAAAAGGAGCTCCTCCGGGGCGATCTCGGGGATGCTCTCCGGGGAGAGGAGCGCCTCGCCGGACAGGTGGGCCAGAAGCTCCTTCACATGGCGCACGCCGTACACCGTCAGCCCGTCGGCGTATGCCGCTTCCCGGGCGTTGGCCGCCGGGACGAACAGGGAGCGGATCCCCGCCTTTTCCGCCGCCAGGGCCATGGGCAGGGCGCCCCGCACCGGCCGGACCTCTCCGGCCAGGGACAGCTCCCCGAAAAAGGCGGCGTCCTCCGGCACGGACTTGAGCTGGCCGGAGGCCAGCAGGATCCCCAGCAGGATGGGCAGGTCGTACACCGTGCCCGCCTTCCGCCGGTCCGCCGGAGCCAGGTTGACGGTGAGCCGGCTCACGGGGAAGTCCAGACCGCAGTTCTTGATGGAGGCGCGCACCCGGTCCCGGGCTTCCCGGACGGCGGCGTCCGGCAGGCCCACCACGTCGAACTGGGGCAGCCCCCCGGAGAGAAAGATCTCCGCGGAGACCTCGTATCCGCCGATGCCCTGGAGCCCCAGGGAGCGGATCTTTGCCACCATGGCCGCGCCTCCTTTCCGTTCGTTTTGTGCGGGCGTCAGTCCTCGATCACCCGGCAGTTTTTCCTGGCCTCCAGCGCGGCGAGGATGTGCTCCGCGGCGTCGGCGGGGGCGAGCTTGCGCTGCTCCCCGGTGGTCATGTCCTTCACCCCGGCCACGCCCTCGGCGGCCTCGTCGCCGCCGATGATCAGGGCGAAGGGGATGCCGGACCGATCGGCAAAGCCGATCTTCTGCTTGAACTTCCGCTCCTCGAAATACACCTGGGTCCGCACGCCCGCGGTCCGGAGGACCGTGGCGGTCTCCACGGCGAAGGGCAGGCAGTCCGCGCCCATGGGGATGACCACCGCATCCGCCGGGGCGGTGAGGATCTCGCCGGAGAGCATTTTCTGCTCCTGGAGCACGTAAAAGAGCCGGGTCACTCCGATGGAGATGCCCACGCCGGGGAGGGTCCGGTCGGTGTAATACTCCGCCAGATTGTCGTACCGCCCGCCGGAGCAGACGCTGCCGATCTCCGGGTGGTCGGTGAGGACGGTCTCGTACACGGTGCCGGTGTAGTAGTCCAGCCCCCGGGCGATGGTGAGATCCACCTCGAAATTGGCCTCCGGCACCCCGAAGGCGTCCATATAGTTCACCACGGTGGCCAGCTCCGTGAGCCCGGCGTCGAACACCTCGTTCCGGCCCCGGTAGGTCTCCAGGAAGGAGAGCTTTTCCGCGCTGCTCCCGGGGCAGGAGAGGAAGGAGAGCAGCTCGTCCGCCGCGGCCGCGGGGACGGCGAAGTCCTCGATGAGGATGGCGCGGACCTTGTCGGGACCGATCTTCTCCAGCTTGTCCACGGTGCGCATCACGTCCCCGGCCTGCTCCGTGAGACCCAGGATGGCGAAGAAGCCGTTGAGCACCTTCCGGTTGTTCACCCGGATACGGAACCGGTCCAGGCCCAGGGCGTGGAAGGTGCGGTAGATCACCGCGGGGATCTCCGCCTCGTTCATGATGTCCAGCTTCCCGTCGCCGATGACGTCGATGTCCGCCTGATAGAACTCCCGGAAGCGGCCCCGCTGGGCCCGCTCTCCCCGGTAGACCTTGCCGATCTGGTACCGGCGGAAGGGGAAGGTGAGCTCGTTACAGTGGAGGGCCACATATTTGGCCAGGGGCACCGTGAGGTCGAACCGGAGGGCCAGGTCGCTGTCCCCCTTCTGGAAGCGGTAGATCTGCTTTTCCGTCTCGCCGCCGCCCTTGGCCAGCAGCACGTCCGCCGCCTCGATCACCGGGGTGTCCAGGGGGGTGAAGCCATACAGGGCATAGCTCTGACGCAGCGTGTCCATGAGGCGCTGCATCATGGTCTGCTCCTCCGGCAGGAGCTCCATGAAGCCGGACAGGGTGTGAGGTTTGATTGGAGGCATGGTATTCTTCCTTTCCAAAGGGATAAAATCGTTTTGAGGCGCTCCGCCGCAGACTCCCCGGGGCTCTCCCGGCGGAACGCGCATTTCCGTGAATGAAAATAATGGATAGCCGGACCTTGCCAACTATCCATTATCCGGGGTCGTTATCGTTTACTTTTTTTTGGGATTCACGATGTCGCGCCAATCCAGATCGCCCCGGCGCAGGCCCTGGATCAGGACCTCCGCGGTGGCCACGTTGGAGGCGAAGGGGATGCTGTGCAGGTCGCAGAGACGGGCGATGGCGTCCACGTCCCGGGTGTTTTCCCGCTTGGGGTCGCAGAAGAACAGCACCAGGTCCAGCTCGTTGTAGGCGATGCGGGCGCCGATCTGCTGGCTGCCCCCCTGGGAGCAGGGCAGGTACAGCGTCACCGGGAGGCCCGTGGCCTCGCTCACCAGCTTGCCCGTGGTGTTGGTAGCGCAGATATCGTGACCGGCAAGGATACCGCAGTATGCGATGCAGAACTGGACCATCAGTTCCTTTTTGCCGTCATGAGCCAAAAGAGCGATATTCATCCTGACTGTATCCTCCGTCTTTCAGATTCGTGCTTTTCCACCAAATATTATAACTGCCGGAACGGGCCAATGCAACCGAAAATCCCTGCCGGGAAGCAAATTATTTCAGCAGAGAGTAGGCGTTTTCCACGATGTTGGTGTTGGCCTGGAAGGCAAAGTAGTAGTCCACCACCTGGCGGGCCACCGGGGAGAGGGTGGCGCCCGCGCCGCCCTTTTCCACCGCGATGGAAAGGGCGATCTCCGGGTCCTCGTAGGGGGCGTACAGGATGAACATGGCGT
The DNA here is from genome assembly GCA_017411265.1 of Oscillospiraceae bacterium. Lineage (GTDB taxonomy): Bacteria > Bacillota > Clostridia > Oscillospirales > Oscillospiraceae > Apopatocola. The sequence continues at coordinate 9,067 of JAFRDL010000052.1, forward strand.
TGTTCACCAGCCCCTCGCCCCGCTGGGCCGTCCCCGTCTTGGCGCCCACGGTCACCGCGCAGCTGAGCCAGGTATCCGTCAGCGTGCTGGCGGGGTCGTAGATCACGCCCCACATCCCGTAATGGAGCACGTCGAAGATGGTGGGATCCACGTTCACCTTGCTCATGACCTGGGTGGTGCGGCGGAACAGCGTCTCGGAGTAGTCGTAGCTCCGGACCTCCTTGAGGAGGGAGGCGGAGTGGCGGGTGCCGCCGTTGGCGATGGTGGCGCAGTACTCCGCCATCTGCAGGGGGGTGAACTCGGTGAAGCTCTGGCCGATGGCGCTCTGGAGCGTATCGCCCTGGAACCAGGGGATGCCGGTATACTGCTCCTTGAAGCTCTGGGTGGACATCTGGCCGGTGACCTCCGGCAGCTCCACGCCGGTGTGCTCGCCCAGGCCGTAGAGCTTGGCATAATGGCTCATCTTGTCGATGCCCAGCAGATCGCCGAAGTAGTAGAAGAAGTAGTTGCAGGAATAGGTGATGGCCTGGGCCACGTTGATCTCCCCGTGGGTGTATTTGTAGGTGGAGTAGATCCAGCACTCAGGGGCGTAGCCCTGATCCATGTATTTGGTGAACTGTCCCATGGTGGTCAACGTAGTCAGGGGGGAGAGGATCTTCTCCGCCATGAGACCCGTGGCCGTGCAGGGTTTGAAGGTGGAGCCGGGGGCGTACACGCCCATGAGCGCCCGGTTGTACAGGGGGGCGTTGGTGTCCGCGATCAGATCCTCGTAGTTGTCCAGCATGGTGGCGGCGTCGTAGGTGGGCCAGCTCACCAGGGCCAGAGGCTCCCCGGTCTTCACGTCCACCACGCACAGGGAGCCGCCGGTGACCATCTCGATGTGGTCGGTGCCGTAGAGGTCCGCATCCCGGTTCTGCTCGGCCCGGACCTCGTTGATGGCGTCGATGTGGGCGGCCAGCGCCTCCTCGCACACCTCCTGCAGGCCGATGTCCAGCGTGAGATACAGCTGCCCGCCGGGCTTCGGCTCCTTGGTGTACTCCCGGGAGATGGTGACGCCGTCCACGGTGGAGGTGATCAGCGCCTCCCCGTCCACGCCGTGGAGATAGTCCTCAAAGGCGTACTCCACGCCGTCCTTACCGATCTGGGCGTCCAGGGAGTAGTCCTTGTCGGCGTACTTGTCCCACTCCTCCTGGGTCACCGGGCCGGTATAGCCCAGCAGGTGGGCGGCGTACTTGGTCTTGTATTCCCGGACGTAGGAGGTGGTGACCTTGAAGCCGGGCACGTCCTGCTCCATCAGGTAGGTCAGCAGGGGGACGGACACGTCCTCGGCGAAGACGTAGGGGGTGGTGTTGATGTTGTAGCGGTTGTTGATCTCGTACCGGACCCCCACCACCCGGCGGGCGTCCTCGGCGCTGTACTCGCTGCCCACGCTGTAGCGGGTGCGCATGGCGGCCATGACCTCCACGGCGGAGGCCTCCCGGGTGAGCTTGTTGTTTTTCAGCCAAGCGTCCAGCATGTTCCGCTGCAGCTCGGTCATGTCCGTGTACTCGAAGGGCGGGGCCATGGTGATGGGCAGGGTGTCGTTGTACGTGTCCCCGAACCGGAGCGCCGCGGAGCAAAGCTCCAGGATGATGCCGTTGGGGTCCTCCTGCTCGAACAGCTCGGTGACGTTGATGGACAGGTTGTTGCAGGAGGAGTTGGACACCAGCACGCGCCCGTACCGGTCCAGGATGTTGCCCCGGGCCGCCGGGACCACCTCGGTCTCGGTCATGCTGGTCTCACCCTGGGCGTAGTACTTGGCGCCCTCGATGATCTGCAGCTTATAGAGCTCCACCAGATAGATCGCCAGCAGCAGCGCGAACACCGCGGCCAGGATGATCAGGCGGATGGGTTTTACAAGATTCTGCATAGGGGGGTCCTTTCTGATCCGGGGGGAAGGAGAGTCATTTCTGGTAGGGGGAAGGAGCGTGCTCCCCGGAACGCCAGGGGAAGATCTTGCAGACGTAATAGGCGGGGAAAATGAAGGGTACGCTCCACAGGGTCTGGAGGAGAGCGGTCCACCACAGGGCGAAGGAATTCTGCCCCTTGTACACCAGCAGACCGAACATCTGGGCGAAAGCGGAGAGGAACAGCGCCGCCACGGCCATCACCGCATAGGCAAAGAACCGGCGGTTGAGGAAAAAGTCCACCAGGAACCCCACCGTGAAGCCGATGACGGGGAAAAGCACGGTGAACAGCACCGTCTGGGAGGAGAAAAAGAGATCGCACACGATCCCCGCCGTCAGCCCGAACAGGCCGCCGACGCGCCCCCCCTCGAAGAGGGCCACGGCCACCACCAGGGCGGGCATGAACATGGCCCGGACCCCCAGGGGGGCGATGTGGCTGAAAATCACGTTCTGCAGCAGCAGAAACGCCAGCAGATACAGACCGTACAGGACGCCTCTCCGGATGTCGGTCCAGATCTCGTCCAGCTTCAGGTCGGAAAGATGGATCGTCCTTTTCACTCGATGACCTCAACATCCTTGATGATGAACACCTGGCTCAGCAGGGAGAGATCCACCGCCGGGTCCACCACCGCCTACAAGGACTGGCCGCCCGCCTCGCTCCGGAGCTCGGTGACGGTGCCCACGTTGATCCCCGCCGGGAAGGCGCCGCCCCGGCCGGAGGTGACCACGACGTCCCCGGTAAAGAGGGTGACGTCCTCGGTAAAGTAGCTGAGCTTGCACTTGTTCTCTTTCATCAGGGCGTAGTCGCCCACCAGCATGGCGGCGATGGAGCCGTCGCCCACCAGCACGCCCGCGTCCATGTTCACGTCGATGATGGAGCGGACCGTGGCCCAGTTGGTGCCCAGCTGGGCGATCTGGCCCACCAGCATCCCGGACTCGGTGATCACGCAGTCTCCCAGCTCGATGCCGTAGTTGGAGCCCTTGGAGATGGTGAAGGAGCTGGTCCAGTTGGAGGCGTCCCAGGAGGTGATCATGGCCGACTCCGTGACGAAGGTGGTGTTCTTTTCCAGATACCCCAGCAGCGTGCGCAGCCGCACGTTCTCCTCCGCGGCCTCCGCCGAGGCCCGGACCTGGTCCTGGGCCTCCGCCAGCTCCCGGCGCAGGGCCTCGTTCTCCGCCACCAGCTTGTCGTACTGGTAGATATAGCCGTAAATGCCCTGCATCCAGTCCACCACGGAGCCCACCGCCCCCTGGATGGGGATGCGCAGGGAGTTGGCGGCCCCGGTGAGGACGCCGGACTTCCCGTTGGCCTTCTGCCGGGAGGCGAGTCCCACCACCAGCGCGGCCGCCACCACCAGGACGAGCAGCAATATGCCGTTTTTCTTCAGATACTTCTTCAAATCCGCCAAACCTCATTTCCCCGGCGCAGGCCGGGCGCGTTCGAACTGCTTTATAGAAGAGAGACGCCGAACTCCCGGAGCATCCGCCCCAGACGGTCCATGGGCAGTCCCACCACGTTGAAATAATCTCCCTCGATCCGCTCCACGAACAGGCACGCCCGGTCCTGATAGCCGTAGGCCCCCGCCTTGTCCATGGGCTCTCCGGTGGCCACATAGGCGCGGAGCTCGTCGTCCTCCAGCTCCCGGAAGCGGACGGACGTCTCCTCTGCGGCGGAGAGGACCCGGTCCCCCTGCCGGACGCACACCCCGGTCCACACCCGGTGGGTCCGTCCGGACAGCCGCCGGAGCATGGCCTCGGCCTGCGCCGGATCGGCGGGCTTGCCCAGGATCTCCCCGTCGATCTCCACCACGGTGTCCGCGGCGACGATCACGCTGTCCGCGTCCGCGCCTTCGGCGACCTCGGCGGCCTTGTGCCTGGCCAGGCACTGCACCAGCTCCCCGGGGGACAGCCCCTCCGGGGCCGTCTCCCTTCCCCGGGCGGGGATCACCCGGAAGGGCACGGCGAACCGGCTCAGAAGCTCCCGCCGCCGGGGGGAGGCGGAGGCCAGGATCAACGGTTTGTCACAGTACGCCACGGTAGTAATTCCCTCTCGTCATGCCGTTGGGCCGGTATCCGGTGCCGTGGATGTAGCTGTTGGCCACCTCCAGGCATTCCCGGGGGCTCTCGGTGGAAAAGTTCAGCCGCGCGCCCCAGAGACCGCAGTCCACCCAGTCGGCGGCGGCGTCTCCCAGCCACAGCTTCCGGGAGGCCCACACGGTGTTCCGGCAGCCGAAATGCTTCGTCACCGGCCACACCCCGCCCCGGGTGTCGGCCATCTGGCCGGGGGTGGTACAGACGCACCGGCCGGCGCTGGCCTTGATGAGGCAGGTCTCCGCCACCATCACGGGCAGCCGGCCGTAGATCACCAGCTCCGTGTCCACGCATTTGGACATGCTCCGGACCTGGGCGAGGGTCAGCTCCGGAGACAGGCACACGGAGAGGAAACCCGCCGCGGCCAGGCTCTGGAGCGCGTAGGCGTTGGTCACCGCCAGGTCCATGTCCCCCCGGAGCTTCAGCCCCTCCTGTCCGGCCAGCAGGGCCAGACCCAGATTGCCGGTGAGAGCCCGCTCCACGCCGGCCTCCCGGACCCGGGCGAGCAGGGCGCGGAGCTCGTCGGTCTCCGCCTGGCCGCAGACCACGGCGGGGAGCATGGCCGCGATCTCGCAGCCCTCCTCCCGGAAGGGGTCCATGACCTCCGGGCTCTCCGCCAGCAGCTCCGCCGGGGCGTACACGCACGCCGGGCGCAGCGCCGCCATCTCCGGCGTCATCTGGGCGGCGGTCTGGAAGGCGAAGTTCACCACGGGGAGGCGGGCATAGCTCTTGTTCCCCGGCTCGGGCGGGAATACGCCCTCCTTCCGCTCCGGGGCCCGGGAGCGCTCCTCGCTGAGCTTATACAGAAGACGGCGGCGGGCGGCGTCCAGTTCGATGCCGGACACCCGCAGGTCCGCCTCGGTGACGCACTGCATGTTCACGCACCGGAAGGGCGTGCCCGCGGTGCGGTACATGGCGTCGGCAAGGGCGGCCTCGGTGAGCTCCACGTCCCCCGCGGGGTCGGGATACGGACCCTCGATGACGGCGGTGTTTTTCCCGGTGTCCTGCGCCCCCAGATGGATGGGCTTGTCCGGGGCCTGGGCCACCACCGCGAAGCTCACGTCCACCCGGCGCTCCTCGGTCTCGGTGTAGGTGCGGCGCACCTCGGCCAGGTACCTCTCCATCACCCGCGCGTCCATCTCGTGGGGCTCGGCGGGCTCGTAGATCTCCGTTTTTGCCACGCCGCAGGGGGCGAAGGCCTCCTCCATCCGGGCCAGGTCCGGCCCGGCGGGCATGGCCTTGTCCCGGACCGCCTTGAAAAACACCCGGGTGTAGGCCGCCGTGTATTCCGGCCGCCGGTCCCGGTCGCCCAGACACACGCAGGCCACGCCCGCCTCCTCCAGGGCCGGGATGTCCGGCAGGAGGGAGCGGTCCTTCCAGCTCAGCGGCGCGGTGTCCCACCGGCCGCCGAAGGTGTAATTCTCCCGGCAGGGCCGGGCGCACAGGCCCCGGTCCGCGCTGCCCTGCCCCGCGGCGGAGCTCATGCGGCAGGTGCCGCAGGCCGCAGCGCACAGCGTGGTCTGGGCGTACACCGCGATCTCCACCTCCGCGGCGGCGGTCAGCCGGCGGATCTCCGCCAGGGACAGCTCCGGGGGCAGGAAGACCCGCTGAAAGCCCAGAGAGGCGGCGATAGCCAGACTCTCCGGGGTGAAAAAGCCCAGACGGGCGTCGGCGAACAGGGGCATTTCCGGCAGCAGCCGCCGCAGGATATAGTACACCCCCAGGTCCCGGACGATGACGGCGTCCACCCCGGCCCGCTGGGCCCGGAGGGCCAGCCCGCCGGCCTTCTGCAGCTCCTCGTCCCGGACGGGGGCGTTCAGCGCCAGATACACCCGGCAGCCCCGGACCCGGCAGTACCGGACGGCGGCCTCGAAGGCGCCGTCGGAGAAGTTCTCCGCCTGACGGCAGTCGGAGAGCACGTCGAAGCTCATATATACGGCGTCGGCGCCGTTTTGTACCGCGGCGGTCACCGCCTCGGGCGATCCCGCGGGCACGAGAAGTTCCATCATGGGCACACACGCTCCGGATAAGGATACTCTATCAAAATAGCATTATAACACAACCCTCCCCCTTGCTTCAAGTGCAATCGATATGTTATACTTTGAAGACACGAAAAAGTGTACCGAGAGAGAAGAGGGGACCCGCCATGGACGACAAGACATACCGCCTTTCCGGCGCCGGGGCGCTCACCGTGCCCGCCGCCCATGTGGACAAGCTGCTGGAGCTTGGCGACGGGGAATGCGCGCTGCTGTATCTCCACGCCCTGCGGATGGGGGGCACCCTCTCCCCCGCGCTGGCGGCCCGGGAGCTGGGCCGCAGCGAGGAGAGGATCCTGGCCGCGGCGGAGAAGCTGGGCCGGGCGGGCCTGTGGAGCACGGAGACGCCGCCGCTGCCGGGACCGCCGAATACGCTGACGGGCTATTCCTCCGGGGAGATCGTGCGCCGCACCCGGGACGACCGGGCCTTCCAGGGACTCCTGAGCGAGACCCAGCGGGTCCTGGGGCACAGCCTGTCCGGGGAGGATCTGAAGACCCTCTTCGGCATCTATGATCAGCTGGCCATGTCCCCGGAGGTGATCATGCTCCTCATCAACCACTGCGCGGAGCGGCTGCGCCGCCGGTACGGGGAGGGGCGGCTTCCCACCATGCCCGCCATCCGGAAGGAGGCCTTCCGCTGGGCGAACCGGGAGATCCTCACCCTGGAGCAGGCGGAGGAATACGTGGCCTCGCTGGACCGGATGGAGGAGGAGAGCCGGCGGGTCCGGGCCGCGCTGGGTCTCGCCGACCGGCAGCTGGCCCCCACGGAACGGAGCTATCTGGAAAACTGGCTGTCCATGGGCTACGGGGCCGACGCCCTGGCCGTCGCCTACGACCGGACGGTGGTGAGCACGGGAAAGCTCACCTGGGCCTACATGGACAAGATCGTGAAGAGCTGGTACAGGAAGGGCCTTTTCACCCCGGAGGAGATCGAAAAGGGGGACGTCCGGCCGGGAGGCCGGCGCCCCGAGACAAAGGAAGGATCGCCGGAGACCCCGGGGGGCGACGATAAAAACCGGCTGAAGAGGATCCTGAATATGGATGAGGTGAAATAAATGGAAGGACGGCTTTTGGCCCGGGCCCGAGCCCGGCAGGAACAGCTGCGCAGCGACAACCGGGCGGAGGAAAACCGCCGCCGGGCGGAGATCTATGCCCGGATCCCGGAGGTGCGGACCCTGGACGCCTCGATCCGCGGCGTGATGGCGGAGCTCACCGGTCTGGTGCTGGGCCGAAGCAGCCGCACGGTGGCGGAGCTGGAGGCGGAGAGCCTGGCCCTCCAGGAAGAACGGGCCGCCCTGCTCCGGGAGAACGGTTACCCGAAGGATTATCTGGACCCCATTTTCGCCTGCCCCGTATGCCGGGACACCGGCTGGGCGGACGGGAAGATCTGCGACTGCCTCTCCCGGCTCTATAAGCAGGAGCAGACCCGGGAACTGGCGCCGCTGCTTCGCCAGGGGGACCAGACCTTTGAGAGCTTCCGGCTGGATTACTACAGCCCCGTCTCCGGGGAGGAGGACGGGCGCTCCCCCCGGGAGGAAATGACCGAGGTCTTCCAGATATGCCGCGCCTATGCCAACGGGTTTTCCGACCGCTCCCCCAACCTGCTGTTCACCGGCGGGCCGGGGCTGGGAAAGACCTTCCTCTCCGCCGCCATCGCCCAGGTGGTGGCCGACAAGGGGTTCGGCGTGGCCTACGACACCGCCACGGGCCTCCTGACCGCCTTTGAGCGGGAGAAGTTCTCCCGGGACACGGACGAGCAGTCCGACGCCGCCTCCCGGGTGCGGCAGCTCCTCAGCTGCGATCTGCTGATCCTGGACGACTTGGGCACGGAGATGCCCACCGCCTTCACCCAGAGCGCCCTGTACTCCCTGCTGGACGGGCGGCTCCGGGCGGGGAAAAAGACCATCGTCTCCACCAATCTGGACCGGACCGGCATCGCCGAGCGGTACGGATCGGCCCTGGCCTCCCGGCTGGAGGGCGAATATGAGTGGCTGGCGTTCCGGGGCCGGGACATCCGGGCGCTGCGAAAGGAGCGGGGATAAATGAAACAGACCCAGATCTCCGTCCCCGGCCCGCTGCTGGACTGCGAGGGCCAGCTCCGCCGCCCGGGGTATTCCAAAACATACGTCCAGACCTACGACCGGAAGGCCATCCGGGTCTCCCCTCTGCGGATCAAGGAGTGGGACTACTATCTGGTGAGCAACGGCCGCTTCGCCCTGGCGCTCACCGTGGCGGACAACGGCTACATGGGCATGGACTCCCTCAGTTTCCTGGAGCTGGAGGAGGGCTGGGAGATCATCCAGAGCAAAATGCAGATCATGACCCTGGGCCGGAAAAACCTGCCCCCGGACAGCCGGGCCGGCCATGTGTCCTCGGAGGGGAAGGGCTACGCCTTCCGCTTCCTCCGGAACCTGGGCGCCCGGGTGCTGGAGGCGCGGATGGAGGGCTTCGGCCCGGAGGGCGCCGTCTCCGCCCGGGTGACGCTCACGGAGGAGCCGGCGGAGAGCATGCTCATCGCCACGCCCTTCGACAAGCCCGGCCATTTCTACTACAACCAGAAGATCAACTGCCTCCGGGCCGCCGGGACCGTGACCTACGGCGGCCGGACCTGGGAGTTCGACCCCTCCGACAGCTTCGCGGTGCTGGACTGGGGCCGGGGGGTGTGGACCTATGACAACACCTGGTACTGGTCCAGCGCCTCGTACCTGGCCGACGGCGTGCCCTTCGGCTGGAACCTGGGCTACGGCTTCGGCAACACCGCCGCCGCCACGGAGAACATGCTCTTTTACGGCGGCAGGGCCCACAAGCTCTCCCGGGTGGACTTCCTCATCCCCGGGGACGGGGAGGGCGCGCCCCTGTACACGGAGCCCTGGCGCTTCACCTCCGACGACGGCCGGTTCGAGGCGGACTTCCTCCCCTCTCTGGACCGGGCCGCCTGCATCGATTTGAAGCTGCTCAAGTCCGACCAGCACCAGGTGTTCGGCCGCTTCACCGGCCGGGCGGTGCTGGACGACGGAAAGACCATCGAGTTCCGGGACTTCCCGGGCTTTGCGGAGAAGGTGTGCAACAAATGGTGAACGACACCCCCTTTTACGCCCTGCTCTCCCGGATGCGCTACATCTCCCGCTGGGGACTGATGCGCAGCAGCATCCCGGAGAACATCCAGGAGCACAGCCACGAGGTGGCCCTGTACGCCCACGCCCTGGGCGTCATCCGCCGGGACGTGTTCGGCGGGGAGTGCGACGTGGAGCACCTGGCGGTGCTGGCGCTGTATCACGACGCCTCCGAGATCCTCACCGGGGATCTCCCCACCCCCATCAAGTACCACGATCCGGCCATCCGCGCCGCCTACAAGGAAGTGGAGCGGCTGGCGGCGGAGAAGCTCATCTCCCTGCTGCCGGAGGCCCTGCGGGAGTCCTACCGCCCCGCCCTGTCCCCCGCGGGGGAGGAGGCCCGGCTGGTGAAGGCCGCGGACAAGCTCTCCGCCCTGGTGAAGTGCATCGAGGAGCGGAAGGCCGGAAACCGGGAGTTCCTCTCCGCGGAGGAACAGACCCGCGCCGCTCTGGCCGCCATGGCGCTGCCGGAGGTGGACTGGTTCATGGAGCACTGCGTGCCCGCCTTTGAAAAGAATCTGGACGAATTGGGGGCGATGGAGCTGTGATCAACAGCAAGCTGGAGCGGATCAACGAGCTGGCCCGCATCGCCAAAGAGCGGGAGCTCACGGCGGAGGAGATCGCGGAGCGGGAGCTCCTCCGGAAGGAATACCTGGCCGAATGGCGCCTGGGCGCGGAGCAGGTGCTGGAAAACACCTGGATCGTGGACCGGAACGGCGTGAAGAAAAAGCTCCGGAAAAAATACGAATAATAATAAGGATACACGGAGGCAAATATGGCAACCACCTATACCAAGCGCAGCGAGGTCCCGGAGGCGTTCACCTGGGATCTCCGGGATCTTTTCCCCTCGGAGGAGGACTGGACGCGGGAATACGAGGCGCTGATGACCGTCCCGGCGGAGCTGGCCGCCCGGCAGGGCACCCTGGGCCGGAGCGCCGGGGATCTTCTCGCCTGGTACAAAACCATGGACGACGTCGCCCTGCGGCTCACCCGGCACAACACCTACGCCTGCTGCCGGGCCGACCAGGACACCGGCGACGGCCGGGGGCAGGACATGCGGGGCAAGTCCATCGCGGTCATCGTGGCCATCCAGAGCGCCGCCGCCTTCGCGGACCCGGAGATCATGGCCATCCCGGAGGAGACGCTGGAACAGTTCTATAAGGACGAGCCCGGGCTGGAGACCTATCGGCGGAGCCTGTACCGCGTCCGGCGGATGAAGGACCACATCCTCTCCCCGGAGTGCGAGGCGCTGCTCTCCGCCGCCGGGGAGATGGCCAACACCCCGGACAACATCTTCTCCGTCTTCTCCGACGCGGACATCAACTTCCCCGCCGTGAAGGACGCCGCCGGGACGGAACATCCCCTCACCAACGGCACCTTCGTCCCCCTGCTGGAGAGCCCGGACGCGGATTTCCGCCGGCGGGTGTTCCGGACCTATTACGGGGAGCTGGGGCGGTTCAGGAACACCCTGGCTGCCGCGCTGGACGCGCAGTTCAAGCAGCTCCGGTTTTTCGCCGCCGCCAGGCGGTACGAGACCACCCGGCAGGCGGCCCTGGACGCCACGGAGGTACCGGAGGCGGTGTACGACAACCTGATCGACGCCGTCCACGCCAATCTGGACAAGATGTACCGGTATGTGGCCCTGCGGAAACAGCGTCTGGGCCTTCCGGAGCTCCACATGTCCGACGTGTACACCCCCATCGTGGCGGACGCCGCGGCGGAGATCCCCTATGAGCAGGCCAAGGCCACGGTGCTGGAGGCTCTGGCGGTCCTGGGGGAGGATTACACCGCGCTGCTGAAGGAGGGCTTCGACCGCCGCTGGATCGACGTGTACGAAAACGCCGGCAAGCGGGGCGGCGCGTACTCCACCGGCACCGCCTGGCCCCACCCCTATGTGCTTTTGAACCACAAGGACAACCTGGACAGCATGTTCACCCTGGCCCACGAGATGGGCCACGCCCTCCACAGCTGGCACAGCTGCCGGTATCAGCCGGTGAACACCATGGACTATGTGATCTTTGTGGCGGAGGTGGCCTCCACCTGCAACGAGGTGCTGCTCATGCGCCACCTGCTGGGGAAAACCACGGATAAAAAGCAGCGGGCCTACCTCATCAACCACTTCCTGGACCAGTTCAAGGGCACCCTCTACCGCCAGACCATGTTCGCCGAGTTCGAGCGGGACATGGGACGCATCGCGGAATCGGGCCAGGCCCTCACCGCCGAGCTCCTGTCGGAAAAGTACCTGGCGCTGAACAAGTTGTACTTCGGCCCGGATATGATCTCCGATCCGGAGATCGCCCTGGAATGGGCCCGGATCCCCCACTTTTACTACAACTATTACGTGTTCCAGTACGCCACCGGCTTTTCCGCCGCGGTGGCCATCGCCAACCGGATCCTCACGGCGGGCGCGGGCGCGGTGGCGGACTACAAGCGCTTCCTCTCCGGCGGCTGCAGCGCCGACCCCATCACCCTGCTGAAGATCGCCGGGGTGGACATGGCCTCTCCCCAGCCGGTGAACGACGCGCTGAAGCTCTTCGGCGAGCTGCTGGACGAGATGGAAACCCTCTGACGGAGATCCCGGACGGAATACGGGTACGCCGGCAAAAAAGCTGCGGCGATCCCCGGCGCCGGGAGTTTCCTGTAGCCAAGAGGAGAAATCTGTGAGATAATACTCCTGTTATGGAAAAGATGCTTCATGCCTATATCCTCTCCGGCGGCGGAGAGGCCACAGCGGAAAAAAGCCGGGAGATGGCGGCGGCGGTCCTGTGCGAGGGGACCGGGCC
>JAFRDL010000053.1 GCA_017411265.1 Oscillospiraceae bacterium
ATACGACCTCGGAGTTGGAGTGTAGGGGGCGGCGTCCCCGACGCCCCGGCCGGATCACGCCGATTTTCCCGGACCCGTCCGGCAAATTCGCATGACGGGCGATCCGCCTTGGGTCGTCCCGTGCCGCGGTCTCTGTCCCTCGGGCCGTCGGGACGCCGGCCCCTACAAGCCCGATCCGAGCCCGGAGAAAGATCCGAGCCCCGCGGAAGCACGGCCTCTACAGTATATAAATCCGACGTCGGAGGATGCGTGCCGCCTACGGACAAACGCAGCGAGGAGCCGGCCTATGCGGTCGGCTCCTCGCTGCGTTCCAGCTTCTTGATCTGCTTTTCGTATTTCTGCCGGGGGCCCATGACCTCCCGGCCGCAGCCCAGGCAGCGGAGCTTGAAATCCGCCCCGATGCGCAGCACCTCCCATCGGTCGCTGCCGCAGGGGTGCTTTTTTTTCAGCGTCAGCACGTCGCCCAGACGCACGTCCATACATATTCGCCTGCCTTTCGGAAAAACTGCCCTTGAGGTGATGGTGATGACGACAACGTCGGTGACGGCCCGGTTCGACACCGCCGAGCAGCTGGACGCCGCCCTTTTCGAGCTGCGCCGCTCCGGGGCGGTCTGTCACACGGGCGCTCTCTCTCCGCCGTATCTCTCCCCGCCGACCCTGCACGTGGCGGTGCGGCCGGAAAACGCGGTGCTGACCCGGGCGATCCTCCGCCGGTCCGGGGGCGCGATCATTCCTTGATCCGGTCCCAGTAAGCCTTCGCCGCCTGCTCGGTCTTGTTGTCCCCGTATTCGTAGTACCGGGCGTCCTTCAGCGTGTCCGGGAGATACTGCTGCTTCACCCAGTGGTTTTCAAAGCTGTGGGGGTAGAGATACCCCTGCTCCCGCTCGAAGCCGGCGCCGTCGGCGTGGACGTTCTGCAGCTCCCGGGGGATGTTCCCGCTCCGGCCGGCGCGCACGTCCGCCTGGGCGGCGTCGATGGCCGCCACCACGGAGTTGGACTTGGGGGCGGTGGCCAGCAGGATGCAGGCCTCCGCCAGGGGGAGCCGCCCCTCCGGCAGGCCCAGCTGCAGGGCACTGTCCACACAGGCCTTCACGATGGCCGCCGCCTGGGGGTAGGCCAGGCCGATATCCTCGCTGGCGGAGCAGAGGATCCGCCGGCAGGCCCCGGGCAGGTCCCCCGCCTCCAGCAGCCGGGCGAGATAGTGGAGCGCCGCGTCCGCATCGGAGCCCCGGAGGGATTTCATCAGGGCGGACACCACGTCGAAATGCTCGTCCCCCTCCCGGTCGTATCGCATGGCGCTGCGCTGGGTGACGGCCCGGGCGTCGTCGGCGGAGAGGACCACCTTCCCGTCTTCCCGGGGAGCGGCGGCAAACAGCAGCTCCACCGCGTTCAGGGCCTTTCGCACGTCCCCGCCGCAGCCCTGGGCCACCAGAGCGACCACCTCGTCGGGACATACGGCCTCCGCGCCCTCCCGCTCCGAGAGGATCCGCACCGCCCGGCGCACCGCGCCCTCCGCGTCCCGGGGGGCGATGGCCTTGAACTCGAACACCGTACTGCGGGAGAGGACGGCGTTGTATACATAGAAGTAGGGGTTCTCCGTGGTGGAGGCGATGAGGGTGATGGACCCGTTTTCGATGAATTCCAGCAGGCTCTGCTGCTGCTTTTTGTTGAAATACTGGATCTCGTCCAGATAGAGCAGGATCCCGTTGGGGGCCAGCATGGTGTCCAGCTCGTCGATGATGGCGCGGATGTCCGACAGCCCGGCGGTGGTGGCGTTGAGCTTGCGGAGAGTGCGGTTGGTCTTCTCCGCAATGATCCGGGCCACCGTGGTCTTGCCCGTGCCGGAGGGTCCGTAAAAGATCATGTTGGGGATCTGCCCGCTCTCGATAATCCGCCGCAGCAGGCCGCCCGGGCCCAGGATGTGGCTCTGGCCCACCACCTCGTCCAGCTCGGTGGGGCGCAGCTCGTCCGCCAGCGGGCGGTATTGGTTTTCGGCCATCCTCTCGCCTCCCTTGGGGAAAGTACACAGGATATTATACCGTTTTCTTCCGGTGCTGACAACAAGGAATATTGTCAGATCCCGTCCCCGCGTGGTACAATCCCGGTGAGGTGAGGGACTATGCGTACAAAGGAACAGGTGGCGGGGATCCTCGCCGCCCTGGAAGCGGAATATCCCATGGCGGACTGCACCCTGGAGGAGCGGGATCCCTGGAAGCTGCTGGTGCAGGTGCGGCTGGCGGCCCAGTGCACCGACGCCCGGGTGAACCAGGTGACCCCGGCGCTCTTTGAGAAATACCCGGACTGCTTCGCCATGGCGAAGGCGGACATCGCCGACGTGGAGGAATACATACGCTCCTGCGGCTTCTATCACGGCAAGGCCCGGGACATCGTGCTCCAGGCCAACCAGCTGGTCGACCGTTTCGGCGGCCGGGTGCCGGACCGCATGGAGGATCTGCTCACGCTGGCGGGGGTGGGCCGGAAGAGCGCCAATCTCATCCTGGGAGACGTGTACAACCTCCCCGGCGCGGTGGTGGTGGACACCCACTGCATCCGCCTGTCCAACCGGATGGGGCTGGTGGACGACGAAAAGGATCCCCCGAAGATCGAAAAGCAGCTCCGGGCCATCCTGCCGCCCGAAAAAAGCAACGATTTCTGCCACCGGCTGGTGATCCACGGCCGGGCCGTGTGCACCGCCCGGAAGCCGGCCTGTGAAAAGTGCTGCTGTGCGCCCTTCTGTAAAACTTTAAATCGTTGAATTTTCCTGTTGCATTTTTGCGGAATACCCTGTATTATTATCCACATATTATTCCGTTGACCGCCTCGGGCGGCCGCGCGTGATCCCAACGGGAGCCGCCGGGGAAAGCGGCTCCTTTTGGTTTTCGGGGAAAAAAGAGGGAGGGAACCCCATGTCCATTTACGATTCCGGCATTTACCAGTTCTTTACGGGCCTGCTCAACGACGTCGCCTGGCTGTACATCCTGCTGCCCTGCGTTTTCGTCGGAGGCATCTATCTCACCGTCGGCAGCGGCGCGGTGCAGTTCCGGCGCTTCGGCTTCGCCATGCGGAACACCGCGGGCAAGCTCTTCCACAAGCAGGAGTCCGGCGAGGGCTCCGTGACGCCCCTCCAGGCGGTGACCACCGCCCTGGCGGCCACCGTTGGCACCGGCAACATCGTGGGCACCTCCCAGGCCATCGCCATGGGCGGCTACGGCGCGGTGTTCTGGCTGTGGATCGCCGCGCTGCTGGGCATGGTCATCAAGTACGCCGAGGTCACCCTGGCCATCCAGTACCGGGAGCGGGACGCCCACGGCGACTGGGTGGGCGGCCCCATGTACTACATCGAAAACGGCATGGGCCCCAAGTGGAAGTGGCTGGCCGCGGCCTTCAGCATCCTGGCGGCCCTGGCCTCCTTCGGCATCGGGAACATGTCCCAGTCCAACTCCATCGTGGGCTCCATCAACAACGCGGTCACCGCTCTGGTCCCCGGCTTCACCGGCCAGGTGGTCCTCAACTGGGTGGTGGGCATCCTGCTGGCCGCCATGACGGGCCTGGTGCTCTTCGGCGGCATCAAGCGCATCGGCGCCGTGACGGAAAAGCTCATCCCCTTCATGAGCATCGCCTACATCCTCATGACCCTGTTCGTCATCCTCTTCAATCTCAAGGGCGTGGGTCCCGCCTTCGGCAAGATCTTCTCCGCCGCCTTCACCCCCCGGGCCGTGCTGGGCGGCGCGGCGGGCATCACCCTGCGCCAGGCCGTGGTCTGGGGCCTGCGCCGGAGCGCCTTCTCCAACGAGGCCGGCCTGGGCTCCGCCCCCATCGCCCATGCGGCGGCCCACTGCAAGAGCCCCGTGGACCAGGGCATTTACGGCATTTTCGAGGTGTTCATGGACACCATCGTGATCTGCTCCCTCACGGCGCTGACCATCATCATCAGCGGCGTGGACATCACCTTCGGCGTGAAGCCCGGCAGCGCCCTCATCACCGCCGCCATGGGCACGGTGGTGAACGAGAAGCTCTCCGCGGTGTTCGTGGCCGTCGCCCTGAGCCTGTTCGCCTATTCCACCATCCTGGGCTGGTCCCTGTACGGCACCCGGTGCGTGCAGCACCTGCTGGGCATGAAGGCCGCCAAGGTGTACCAGGTGATCTTCATCGTGGTCATCGTGGTGGGCTGCGTGTCCTCCCTGGACTTTGTGTGGAACATCGCGGACACCCTCAACGGCCTCATGGCCATTCCCAACTTCATCGCTCTGTTCGCCCTGAGCCCGGTGGTGTTCAAGCTCACCAAGGATTACTTCCACCGGTACGATCTGGAAAAGAACAAGCACGAATAACCATGACAAACAGGAAAACCGCCTGCCGGACCGGCAGGCGGTTTTTTCTGGTATCGGAAGCGTCAGCACAGGACGCTGCCGGCGGGGATGGCGTCGTCCAGGATCAGGAGCCGGACCTTCTCCTCGCCCTTCTCCTTATACACGGCGGAGATGAGCATGCCGTTGGAGTCCTGCCCCATCATCTTCCGGGGCGGCAGATTGACGATGGCAGCCACCGTCTTCCCGACGAGCTCCTCCGGTTTGTAGAACGCGGCGATGCCGGAGAGGATCTGCCGGGTGGTCCCGGAGCCGTCGTCCAGTTCGAAGCGCAGCAGCTTCTGGGACTTTTTCACGTTTTCACACTTCAGCACCTTGCATACCCGGAAGTCGCACTTGAGGAAATCGTCGAAGACCGCGTCCTCCTTGAAGGGCTCGATGGGGTCCTTTTTGGGGGCGGTAAGGGCCGACAGGGCCGCCAGCTCCTTCTCCACGTTGATCCGGGGGAACAGGTTCTCCCCCTTCACCACGGCCGCCTCGAAGGGCAGCACGCCCCAGACGTTCGCCTTCTCCCAGCTCATGGCCGCCTCGTCCGCGCCGATCTGGGCGGCCAGGGCGTCCATGCTGGCCGGCATGAAGGGCTTGAGAAGGGTGCCGCAGATCCGCAGGCTCTCCAGCAGGTTGTAGAGCACCCGGGCCAGCCGGGGCTTTTTTGTCTCGTCCTTGGCCAGGACCCAGGGGGTGGTCTCGTCGATGTACTTGTTGGCGCGGGCGATGACCCGGAAGACCTCGGCCAGACCGTTCTGGAGCTGCAGCTTTTCCATCTGCGTCTCGTACCGGTCCCGGAGACCGCCCAGCAGCTCCAGCAGGTCCGCGTCCTCCTCCCCGGCCTCCTGCTCCCAGGGGAGCGTGCCGCCGAAGTACTTGCCCACCATGGCGGTGGTGCGGCTCAGGAGGTTGCCCAGGTCGTTGGCCAGGTCGGTGTTGATGGTGGAGATGAGCAGCTCGTTGGAGAAGCTGCCGTCGGACCCGAAGGGGAAGGTGCGCAGCAGGAAAAAGCGCAGGGCGTCCACCCCGTAGCGCTCCGCCAGCACATAGGGATCCACTACGTTCCCGGTGGATTTGCCCATCTTCTTCCCGTCGAAGATCAGCCAGCCGTGGCCGTAGACCTTTTTGGGCAGGGGCAGGCCCACGCTCATCAGGAAGGCCGGCCAGTAGATGGCGTGGAAGCGGACGATCTCCTTGCCCACGATGTTCACGCCGGGCCAGTATTTGTCCAGCTCGTCGTACTCGTCGTTGCAGTAGCCCAGGGCGGTGACGTAGTTGAACAGGGCGTCCAGCCACACATACACCACATGGCCGGGGTCAAAGTCCACCGGCACGCCCCAGGTAAAGCTGGTGCGGCTGACGCACAGGTCCTGCAGCCCTCCCTCGCAGTCGATGAAGTTGTTCACCATCTCGTTGACCCGGCTCTGGGGCTCCAGGAAATCCGTCCCGGTCAGCAGCTCCCGCACCCGGGGGGCGTATTTGCTGGCCCGGAAGAAATAGGCCTCCTCCTCGGCGTACTTGACCTCCCGGCCGCAGTCGGGGCATTTGCCGTCCACCAGCTGGCTCTCGGTCCAGAAGCTCTCGCAGGGGGTGCAGTACATGCCGGAATACTTGCCCTTATAAATGTCCCCGTTGTCGTACATCTTCCGGAAGATCCGCTGGATGCTCTTCACGTGGTAGTCGTCGGTGGTGCGGATGAACCGGTCGTTGGAGATGTTCATCAGCTTCCACAGGTCCTTGACGCCCTTCTCGCCCTCCACGATCCGGTCCACGAACTCCTTGGGGCTGACCCCGGCGGCCTTGGCCTTCTCCTCGATCTTCTGGCCGTGCTCGTCGGTGCCGGTGAGGAACATCACGTCATAGCCCTGGAGACGCTTGTACCGGGCGATGGCGTCGGTGGCCACGGTGCAGTAGGCGTGGCCGATGTGCAGCTTGTCCGAGGGATAGTAAATAGGGGTGGTGATATAAAAGGTGGGCTTTTCCATGCCTTTTTCTCTCCTTGCGTTTCTTAAATGTCTTCGGAGTGGTAGTGATATTTGCTGTAGTATTCGTAGCACTCGCTGAAGGGCTTTATGCTGCGGTCGCTCCAGTCGTCCCCGTCGTGGTACAGCAGCCGCCAGGTGGCGGCCTCGGTGCCGATGGCCTTGCCGTTGCCGTCCTCGTCCACGTACTCGCCGCTCTGGTCGTAGGTCTTCCACTGGTTGAAGCGCATGATCACAAAGATGTGCTCATAGTCGGTGCCCAGGATCTGGATGCAGCACTCGTTGGTCTCGTCGTCCACCCAGGCGTGGATCATGATGGGGTACTGCTTGGTGTTCATGAACCGGAAGTTGGGCCAGCCCCAGCTCACCGTGGCGTCCATGCCCGCGGGGAGATAGCCCACCTGGAACTGGTGGCACTCCCGCTCCAGGACCCGGAGATTGGAGTAGGCCACGGCGTTGTAGAGGGTGGAGCTCACCTGGCAGATGCCGCCGCCGTTCTCCTGGCGCACCTCGCCGTTGGCGTAGGCCGGGGCGGGGAGCCAGCCGGCCTCCTCCGTCCGCTGGCCGATGGTGTCGTTGTAGGAGAACTCCTCCCCGGGCATGAGCATGATGCCGTCCAGGATCTCGCAGGCCTTTTTCACGTTGGAGATCCGGTTCTTGGTGCTGCCGGCCAGGGAGGTGCGCACCTCGTCGCAGTAATCCTTGTTCCACAGCCGGACCATGGTCCAGTTCTTGGAAAGGGGATCAGCAAAGAGCATGGCGTTGATCTCGTCGGTGGAGACGTCCGGCCGGGTGACCGTCAGGGGGACCACCACGCTGTCGCCGTAGCCCGCCGCGGCCCACAGCCGCTCCGCCTCCGCCACGTCAAAGGTGACGCCCACGGAGGACTGGGAGACGATAAAGGGCTTCCCGCCGAAGTCCAGGCTCTCGTCCCCGGGCTGGGGATCGGTCAGGGCCGGGCGGTAGATGGCGGGCTCGGTCTTCCGGTCCAGCTCCTCGTTGCCCCAGGCGTAGTTGATGATCGGCGGATCCTCGGGCGCCGGTTCCAGATCCGCGTACCGGGCGGCGTACTCCGGGGCGTAGACGATCCGGGCGTTCACCATCTCGGAGTACAGCTCGTCGTACAGTCCCTGGAAGTCATAGGCCTCGTCCGCCTGGGGGACGGCGTCGTAGGTGAAGCCCGACGGATCCGCCGCCAGCAGGGCCTCCTTGAACTGGCGCACCACCGTCTCCTCGTCCAGGGTCAGGCCGCTGGCTCCCTTGGAGAGGCGGATCTCCGTGTCGGTGATCTCCACGCCGCTCTCCAGCAGCTGCTCGTCGATATCCACCGCCGCCTCCGCCACGATGGCGCGGACGGCGTCCTCGTCCAGCCAGACCTCCAGCCCCTTGTCGGAGGAGAAGGTGTTGGTGTCCATATACCGGGCCTTGCCGTAGGTGAGCAGGTTCATGAGCATCCCGTCCCCCCGGCCGTAGTTCCAGGCGTCCTCGACGATCTGCTCCGCGGAGTAGGAAACGCCTGCCTCCTCGGCGGTGATGGTGAGGGTGTTGTCCAGGGGCAGGCTGGCGGTGACGGACAGGCCGTCGTACTTGGCGCGGCCCAGGGAGAGCAGCGCCTCGGCAGCCTGCTCCTTCGTCATGCCGGACAGGTCGATCCCTTCCACCGCGGTGCCGGGATAAATGGTGTCGATCCGGCTCACCATGGTGCCCGCCACATACACGCCGATGCCTCCCAGCACCAGCAGGAAGAGAAGCGTCACGATCACAGCCAGGCCGGCGTAGCTCTCCTTTTTCTTTTTTCTTTTCTTTCTTTTCGTCGGAGCGGGTCGGGCCGCGGTCCTTTTCCGGGGCCGTTCCTCCTCCCGGTCGTCCCGGGAATCATAGCGCTCGGCGTTCACCTCCGGCTCCTCCTCGGCGTCGTATCTCTCTTCGGGGTAATAATCCCGGCGGCGGGAAGCCCGGTTCTCTCTCTCGTTACGTATGGCAGATCCACCCTTTCTCTGTCCGTCCGGGGACGGCGATCAGTTCAAATACGGTTCCTGGGCCACCGGCAGGGGCACTTTCTTGCCCAGGGCCTCGAAGGCCTCCCGGATCCAGGGATTGGCGTTGAATTTTTCCCGGGTCTGGCTCTCCAGCAGGATGCCGATGAGCACGTTGCTCAGAAGAAAGCCACCCGGCGTGAAGCTCCAGCGGCCGTCCTTTTCCTGGGTCCAGCCGTTGTCCCGGAACACCCGCAGGGTCTCCTCCAGCCGGTCGAAGGGGCTCTGGTACACCTCCATGTACTCCTCCCGGGAGATGCCCCAGGTGGTGCGCATGCCCAGCATCAGATACTCGCTGGCCCGGTCGAAGTCGGTGAGCTGCTCCTTCTCGTCGATGATGTTCTGCTCCGCGAACACCCCGGAGATGTACTCCCGGACGTTGCGGGTGTAGGAATAGCGCATCAGGCCGATGTTGGAGTGGGCGGAGGCCCCGAAGCCGATATAGTCCAGCAGCCGCCAGTATTTGAGATTGTGCCGGCTCTCGTAGCCGGGGCGGCTGAAATTGGAGATCTCGTACTGCCGGAAGCCGTGGCGCTCCAGCAGGTCCACCGCGTACAGGTACATGTCCGCCTGGTCGTCCTCCGTGGGGAGGATGGGGGAGTCCAGATATTCCTCGTACAGAGGGGTCCCCTCCTCCAGGCGCAGGCCGTAGCAGGAGATGTGGGCGGGCTTCAGGGCCAGGGCCTTGGTGAGGGTGTCGGCCCAGTCCTCCCGGGTCTGGCTGGGCAGCCCGTAGATGAGGTCCAGACTGATGTTCTTGAAGCCCGCGGCCCGGGCCCGGCGCACCGCCAGCTCCACCTGGTGCCAGTTGTGCCGCCGGCCGATGAGCCGCAGGAGCTCGTCGTCGGCGCACTGGGCGCCGATGGACAGCCGGTTCACGCCCTCCTTTTTCAGCTCGGCCAGATCCCGGCGCCGGACGCTGTCCGGGTTGCACTCCACGGTGATCTCGCTGTCCTTCAAAAGGCGGTTGGTGACCTTCAGCTCCCGGAGGATCTCCACCAGGCGCTTGCTGCCGTAGTAGCTGGGGGTCCCGCCGCCGAAGTACACGCTGTCGATGAAGGTGTCCTTCATCTGGGGCAGCGTCTCCTGCAGCTGGATCAGGATGGCGTCCTGATAGTGGGGCATCAGCTTTTCCTTCCCCGGCAGGCTGCAGAAATCGCAGTAGGCGCACTTGGAAGCGCAGAAGGGGATATGGATATAGACGCCGATGCGTTTGTCTTCGCTCATGGTCCCTCCTGTGGGTACAATTTCGATAGCAAAACTCCGTTTTGCCATCGAGATACTCGCGCTTATCGCACACCTTGGCACGGGGGAGCCAGGGTGTTTGGTCGGCGCGAGGGCTCGCATTTGCTCGCCTCAGGGTGTTTTTGAGGCGGCAAAGCTGCCTCAAAAACCGATGGAAATCCCCCGGTCAATCTGGATCAAAACAGGGAACAAACCAGCTCGCTGTAGGCGGCGGGGTCCTTGGGCGGGATGCCCGCCACCAGCTCCGCCTGGGAGAGCAGCACCTTCGCCATGACGGCGGCCCGCTCCGGGTCTTCGCTCCGGGCGGCGTCCAGGGCCTTTACGGCCGGGTGGTCCAGATTCAGCTCCAGCACCCGCCGGGCCCGCATGGCGTTGGGGTCGGTGCCGGGCAGAGAGTGGAAATACCGCTCCATTTCCAGGGTGATCTCCCCCTCGGAGGAGAGGCACACCGGGTAGTTCTTCAGCTTGCGGGAGACCTTCACGCTCTCCACCGCGTCGCCGATCTGCTCCTTCACGTAGTCCAGCAGGGCGCGGTTGGCCTCGCCGGCCTTTTCGGCCTCGGCCTTCTCCTCGTCGGTGTCCAGACCCAGGTCCTGGGAGACCACGTTGCAGAACTTCTTGCCGTCGTACTGCATGAGGATCTCCGCCACGAACTCGTCCGCGTCGGAGGCGAAGCAGAGGATGTCGTACCCGTGGGCCCGGACCTGCTCGGTCTGGGGCAGGCGGGCGGCCCGCTCCACGGTCTCGGCGCTGGCGTAGTAGATGAACTTCTGGCTCTCCGGCATGGCGGAGACGTATTCCTTCAGGGAGATCATCTTCTCCCGGTCCGCGGACCAGTACAGCAGCAGGTCCGTGAGGAGATCGCGCTTCATGCCGTAGTCGCCCACGATGCCGTACTTGAGCTGCACGCCGAAGGCGGCGTAGAATTTCTCGTACTTCTCCCGGTCCGTCTCCATGAGGCGGCTCAGCTCGGCCTTGATCTTCTTCTCCAGATTGTTGGCGATCATCTTCAGCTGCCGGTCGTGCTGGAGCATCTCCCGGGAGATGTTCAGGCTCAGGTCCGGGGAGTCCACGATGCCCCGGACGAACCGGAAGCACTCGGGCAGCAGGTCCGGGCACTTCTCCATGATCATCACGCCGTTGGAGTAGAGCCGCAGGCCGGGGGCATAATCCCGGGTGTAGTAGTCATAGGGGGCCTGGGCGGGGACGAACAGCAGGCAGCGGTAGCTCACCGCGCCCTCGGCGTTCACCCGGATCACCGCTACGGGATCCTCGCTGTCCCGGAACTTCTCCTTATAAAAGGCGATGCAGTCGGCGTCCGTGGCCTCCTTCTTGCTCCGCTGCCAGATGGGGACCATGGAGTTGACCACCTCCTCCTTGGAGACGGTTTTCCAGGTCATCTTGGGGATGCCCGCCTCGTCCACCTCGCCGGTGTCCACCTTCTCGGTGGTCTCCACGTCCATGCGGATGGGCCAGCGGACGTAGTCGGAGTACTTTTTCACCAGCTCCTGGAGCTTCCAGGAGGCGGCGTACACGCTGTAGCAGTCGTCCTCGGTGTCGGGCTTGAGCTGCAGGATGACGTCGGTGCCCACGCCGTCCCGGTCGCACTCCTGGATGGTGTAGCCGTCGGCGCCCTCGCTCTCCCAGCGGCTGGCCTTCTCCTGGCCGTAGGCCCGGGAGATCACGGTGACCCTGGAGGCCACCATGAAGGCGGAGTAGAAGCCCACGCCGAACTGGCCGATGATGTCGATGTCCGCCTTTTCCTTCTCGGCGGCGTCCAGCCCGGCCTTGAAGGCCTGGGTGCCGGACTTGGCGATGACGCCCAGGTTGTTCTCCATCTCCTCGGCGGTCATGCCGATGCCGTTGTCGGAGACGGTGAGGGTGTTCTTTTCCTTGTCTGCGGTGAGGCGGATGAAAAAGTCGCTCCGGTCCATGCCCACCTTGTCGTCGGTGAGGGACAGGAAGCACAGCTTGTCGATGGCGTCCGAGGCGTTGGAGATCAGCTCCCGGAGAAAGATCTCCTGATGGGTGTAGATGGAGTTGATCATCATGTCCAGCAGCCGCCGGGATTCCGCCTGAAATTGTTTCTTTTCCATGATCTATGTCCTCCGTATGCCGAATGGCTCCGATATGAGTTCAAGCATATATTATACTGCCCAAAAATGTAAAATTCAACTGCTTTTCCCGGGGATTTTCCCGCCGGTCCCCTCCCCGCACGGAAAAGCGCCCCCGGGCCGACGGCCCGGGGGCGCTGACACAGGCGCTTTTTAATCCTCTCCGCCCAGTGCCTCCAGGCCGTGGACGTTCTCCACCTTCTTCGTCTTGATGTTCTTTACCAGGGCGGTGAACACCGTGAAGCTCAGCGCCGTGAGGATGGCGGCGTAGACGGGCAGGGCCCTCCAGGCCATGGTGGCGTTCAGCACCAGGCCCAGCAGCACCGGGGTGATGGTCTGGGCGGACATGCTGGCGGTGTAGTAGAAGCCGGTGAACTTGCCGATCTTTTTGGAGGAGCACAGCTCCACCACCATGGGGAAGGAGCAGTTGTGCACCAGCGCCATGCCGAAGCCCTTGATGACCCACACAGCGAACAGCAGCTTGGGGAACGTATACTCCCCGAAGCCGTAGGAGCCGCCGGCGGCGAGGGCATGGGTCGGGTGTACGAAGCACATAACGACCAGGCCCAGGAACGTGCAGCCCAGGCCGCAGGAGATGGTCCATTTCCGGCCGATCTTATCCGCGATGGAGCCTGCGGTGGCAAAGCCGATCACGCTGGCGAGCCCGCCCAGGATGGTGAGGATCATGGTGGCGCTGGACACGGAGTTCAGGTAGTAGATCACATAGTTGCCGATGTAGGTGCCCAGGGCGTTGTCGGACATGAACCACAGGAACTCCGCCCCCAGGATGGCCAGCAGCATGTTCCGGTTGGCCCTGGACATGGGCTTGTCGTCGTCGATGGGGGTCTCCACCGCGGCCATCTGCTCGCCCAGCTCCATGTCCTCCCGGATCTCCTCGGCGATCTTGTTCTCCTTGACGGTGAAGAACAGCACCAGGGCGGAGATCACCATCAGCACGCTGGCAATGATGAAGGGCAGCTCGATGGTCCAGACGTTCCGGGCCGCGTCGGGGGCGTTGATGTAGCTGGACAGCACCAGGAAGATGCCCAGCACCGTGGCGAAGGCGCCGCCCAGGTAGCCCATGATGTTGATGATGCCGTTGGCCTTGGCCCGCAGGGGCTTGGGGGTGATGTCCGGCATCAGGGCCACGGCCGGGTTCCGGTACATCATCATGAACATCAGCACGATGGCCATCATGATCACCATGCCCACGATGTTGTTGCGGTGGAAGAACAGCGGGATGAAGGGGAAGGCCACCGCCGCCACGAAGGTGCCCGTGAGGATGTAGGGCATCCGCTTGCCGATGGGGGTCTTCGTCCGGTCGGACAGGTTGCCGAAGATGGGCAGCAGGATCAGCGCCGCCAGGTTGTCGCAGGCCATGATGATGCCCACGATCCACTGGACGTTCAGGATCTTGCCCGGGTCCCCGGCCTTCAGCTCCGCAGAGGACAGCCCGTACATCCGCCGGGCGAAGATGTCCGTGAGGAAGGTGGGGCACCAGGAGTCGTACACCTGCCATAGCAGCAGGATGCCGAAAAAGGCAAAGCCGATGAGGAAGGTGCGTTTATAGTTGAGCTTCATGGTTTCTCCCCCCGAAAGGATAATTCAACCCTGTTTCCCATCATACAGGAAAAACCGTCTCTTTACAACCGCATTTTCCTGGATTACAATAATGGCTTGAGGTGATATGGTTGGAAAAGCGGACAAAAGCGGAAATCATCGCCCTGGGCGCCGCAGCCTGCCTCGGCGCCGGGTATCTGTTCGCCGTCGCACCGGGCAAGTCCCGGCGGGAACAGCGCGCCCCCTTCCGGGGCCGGTACTTCGCCCACCGGGGGCTGTATGACGACGAGCTTCGGCCGGAAAACTCCCTGGCCGCCTTCCGGGCCGCCGCCGAGTGCGGCTACGGGGCGGAGCTGGACGTGCGCCTCACCGCCGACGGCGTCGCGGTGATCTCCCACGACAGCAGCCTTCTCCGGATGACGGGGAAGGACGTGACGGTGGAGGAGCAGAGCTTTGACCAGCTGCAGCTGCTCCGGCTCAACGGCACGGAGGAGCGCATCCCCCGCCTGGACGACGCCCTGGCCGTCCTCTGCGCCGCAGGGGCGCCGGTGATCGTGGAGCTGAAGGGCTGCCCCCGGTGGAAGGAGCTGTGTCGGACCACCCTGCGGATCCTGGACGCCCGGGACGGGCAGTTCTGTGTGGAGAGCTTCGATCCCCGGATCGTGGCCTGGTTCCGCCGCCATGCGCCGGAGATGCTCCGGGGCATCCTCACCGCCCAGCCGGAGGAGCTGGGCGCGTCGCCCGCGGAGCGCTTCCTCTCCAGCCGGGTGCTGTACAACTGGTACTGCCGTCCCCAGTTCATCGCCCACCGGGTGGGCCGCGCCAGCTTTTCGGTGCGCGTCGCCCGCTTCCTGGGCGCCATGCGGGTGGCGTGGACCGCCCGTGACCGGGCAGAGGAGGCCCACAACGACGCGGTGATCTTTGAGCGGTTCCTGCCGCCGGTGCACTACCGATGAGGCGGCGCTTTGCTTTTGTGCTGGCGGTCCTGCTGGCCTTCTCCCTGGCGCTCCCGGTCCTGGCCGCGGACGCCGGAGAACACGAACATCAATACGACGAGAACGGCGTGTGCGCCGTCTGCGGCGCGGAGTGCCCCCACGGCGTATGGGTCAACGGGGTGTGCCAGCTCTGCGGCTATCACTGCCCCCATCCCGGATGGGAGGATTCGGTGTGCGTCCAGTGTCACATGCGCTGCCCTCACGAGCACCACGACCATGACACCTTCCGCTGCACCGCCTGCGGGAAGGTGGTGCTCCACGCCTATGTGAACGGGATCTGCCCCATGTGCGGCCAGGCCCCCTGGTTCCAGACCGCGCCGCTGCCCATGTACCTGTTCGCCCCCGCCGTCCATCAGGGCTCGGTGCAGACCCTCACCTATGAGACCCACGACTACATGAAGGAGCGGCAGAAGGACACCGTGGTCACCCGGAACAAGAAGCTCCACGTGTATCTGCCCTATGGCTACGATCCCGCCAAACAGTACGACGTGCTGATCCTCATGCACGGCATGGGGGGCACGGAGCGCTACTGGCTGGTGGACGAGCAGGTGTACTACGATCCCCCGGAGGAGAAGGTGCACACCACCGACATGATCGACAACATGATCGACCTGGGCACCGCCCGGGAGATGATCGTGGTGACCCCCACCTTCTACAACGACTCCGACCGCATGAACGATTACCAGCGCAACCGGGAGCAGGATCAGTTCGTCTATGAGCTCCGCCGGGACATCCTGCCGCTGATCGTAAAGACCTTTTCCACCTACGCCGCCGAGCCCACCGAGGCTGCCATCTCCGCCGCCCGGGAGCACTTCGCCTACGCGGGGCTGTCCATGGGCTCCATCTACGGCTACAACGCGGTGCTGCCCCTGTGCCTGGATCTGTTCGGCTGGTTCGGGCAGTTCTCCGGCGCGGAGTGCTACACCGATCTGGTGATCTCCGCCCTGAATTCCGAGAACAACGCCGGCTACCCCATCTACTGGTTCTACAACGCCGCCGGCACCGCGGACAACATGTACCGCAACCACAGGGACCAGTACTGGAAGCTGGTGAACAACTGCCCGGCCCTCACCGACGGGGCGAACGCCACCTTCACCGACATCAAGGGCGCGCTCCACGAATACAAGGCCTGGGGAGAAGGGCTGTACAACTTCCTCCTGGTGGTATTTGCAAGGTAAAAACCAACCGAATAAAAAAGGCCCCCGCCCGTCCCATGGGACAGGCGGGGGCCTTTCTTCAGCTCTCGGCCTTGCCGCCCCGGTTCTCGCCCTCGGGGCGGGGGCGGGGCTTGCCGCCCCGGCGGTGCCGGTTGTTGTTTTTCTTGCCGACGGGGTGCCCGCCGCCGGGGGCGCCCGGTCCCTGCTGGACGGGCCGGGGCGGGTTTTTCCGCTGGGCCTTGCCCCCCTCGCCGCCGGATCTGGCGGCCTTCTCGGCCTTTTCGGTCTTTTCCTGGGGCGCGGCGTTCTGCCCGCCGGACTTGCCCCGGCTGCGATGACGGCGGCGGCTCTTGGCCGGGGCCGCGGGGGCGGTTTCCTCCTCGGGGGCGGCGGGGAATTCCGGTACCATCGCCGGCATGGTCCAGGGATCCTCCGGAGGAAGCTCCTCCTCCTCCTTCTTTTTGTGCTTGGGACGGGCGGACAGAAGGTCCGGCAGGGGCTCGCCCTCCGCGGGGCGGCCGCCGGGGATCTCCGCGATCTCGTCCACGCCGTAGGTGTGGAACACCGGGTCGCCGGTCCCGTCCAGCTTCACCTTCACGCTCTGGCGCAGCAGGTTCACCAGCGTCACATTGCCGTAGCCGTCCTCGGTCTGGACGAAGGCGCCGCTCTTGGGCACGTGCTTCACCAGATCCTCATAGGCCTCCTGCTCGTACCGCAGGCAGCACATCAGCCGGCCGCAGGTGCCGGAGATCTTCACCGGGTTCAGGGACATGGACTGGGTCTTGGCCATTTTGGTGCTCACCGGCTGGAACTCGTCCAGGAACTGGTGGCAGCAGAAGGGCCGTCCGCAGATGCCCAGACCGCCCAGCATTTTGGCTTCGTCCCGTACGCCGATCTGCCGCAGCTCGATCCGGGTGCGGAACACCCCCGCCAGATCCTTCACCAGCTCCCGGAAATCCACCCGCCCGTCGGCGGTGAAGAAAAACAAAATCTTGTTCCCCTCGAAGGAGCACTCCACATCCACCAGCTTCATCTCCAGGCCGTGTTCCTTGATCTTCTCCTGGCAGATGCCGAAGGCTTCTTTCTCCCGGCCGCGGTTGATCTCCTCCACCCGGAGATCGTCGGCGGTGGCGGCCCGGAGCACGGGGCGCAGCGGCGCCACCACGGCGGAGTCCTCCACGGTGGTGTTGCCCTCCACGCACTCTCCCAGCTCCATGCCCTTGGACGTCTCCACCACCAGTTTGTCCCCGGGGCGGGCGGTGATGCCGTTGGCGGCGAAGGAATAGCTCTTCCCCCGGCCGCGGAATTTTACTCGAATGATCTCTTCCAATGCCATGACCTCATTTCCTTGTATACACATAGGTGGACAGGTATCCCGTCACGTGCTTCACGCCCACCCGGGCCCGGAGATACCGCTCCGCCTCGCCCACGAAATCCTCCAGAAACAGCAGCTCCTCCGGCGTGAGGCCCTTCGTCTCGGGCGCCAGCGCCCGGATGGCCTCCACCACCTCCAGCAGATCGGGGTTTTCCAGCCTCTCCATGGCGGCGCAGCAGCGCAGCAGCTCGCACCGGTCTCCCCGGGCGGCCAGATACCCCTCCGCCCGGTCGCGGACCTGGTCCGGCAGGGCGAGACGCTCCGTCCCTACCCGGATCTCCACGCGGCGGGAGCGGACCGTGGGCAGCAGGCTCTCCGG
>JAFRDL010000054.1 GCA_017411265.1 Oscillospiraceae bacterium
CCTCCCACGCCCGGTTGGGCATCCAGAAATCCCGGATCATCCCCGCCTGGCCGGGGTAGTACTTCTCAAAAAGCTCCCGATAGAGGAGGCTCTCCTTGGTAAAGGGCCGGGCGTAGTCGTACCGCCGCCGTTTTTCCTCGTATTCCTCCTCGGTGTACAGGCTCTCGGCGTATGCCTTCAGGTCGTCCACCATGGAGTGGCCCACCGCGTCGGAAAAAGCCGCCTTCTGCCGCCACAGGATCTCCTCGGGCAGCAGCCGGTCCTTCTCGAAGGCCCGGCGCAGCAGATATTTGCCCATGCCGTAGGTGTTCATTTTGCGTTTCGGGTCGATGCTCATGACGTACCGCACGAATTCCAGATCCCCGAAGGGCACCCGGGCCTCCAGGGAGTTGACGCTGATGCAGCGGTCCGCCCGGAGCACGTCGTACATGTACAGCTCGTCCACCCGCTTTTTGGCCTCCTGCTGGAACGCCTCGGGGGAAGGCGCGTAGTCCGTGTATTTGTAGCCGAAGAGCTCGTCGGAGATCTCCCCGGTGAGCAGGACCCGGATGTCCGTCCGCTCGTGAATGGCCTTGCAGCAGAGGTACATCCCCATGCTGGCCCGGATCGTGGTGATGTCCCAGGTCCCCAGCAGAGCGACGACCTCCTCCAGAGAGTCCAGGACCTGCTGCCGGGTCATGATGACCTCCGTGTGCTCCGCGCCGATGTAGTCGGCCACCTTCCGGGCGTATTTGAGATCGATGGCGTCGGTGTCCATGCCGATGGCAAAGGTCCGCACATGCTTTCCCAGGATCCGGGCGGACACGGCGCAGACCAGGCTGCTGTCCAGCCCGCCGGAGAGCAGGAAGCCCAGCGGCGCGTCGGCGTCCAGCCGCTTGTCGATGCCCAGGATCAGCTTCTCCCGGATGCTGGCGCAGATTTCGTCCAGATCGCCGTCGATATACTCGGAGACGCTCGTCACATCGGCATAGCGGGTGAACGCGCCGTCCTTCCAGAAATGCCCCGGCGGGAACGGCAGGATGGTATCGCACAGTCCCACCAGGTTTTTGGCCTCGCTGGCAAACACCAGGGAGCCGTCGGACAGACGCCCGTAAAACAGCGGCCGGATCCCGATGGGGTCCCGGGCGGCGACAAAAGAGCCGCTTTCGCCGTCATACAGGATCATGGCGAATTCCGCGTCCAGCTTTGAAAACATGTCCGTGCCGTACTTGCGCCACAGGGGCAGGATGAGCTCGCAGTCGGAGCCGCTCCGGAAAACGTACCCCTCGTCCTCCAGCTCCTTTTTCAGCGTGCGGAACAGATACAGCTCTCCGTTGCACACGCACGCGTCCCCGTCCAGATGGAAGGGCTGCATGCCCTCCTCGTGGAGGCCCATGATGGCCAGCCGGTGAAAGCCCAGCCAGCCGTCTCCGGCCTTTTCCACCCGGGTCATATCGGGTCCCCGGGACACGGTACGGTCAAAGAAAGGGCGAAACTGCTCCGGGGAGAGCGTATCGGACGTAAAGCCTATGATAGAACACATGTCGTTGTTCTCCTATTTGTGGATCTTGTATTCAAAGCGATCTTTCTGTCTGGTCCGTGACACAGCCGTGGGGTATTCTCCGCCAAAGCAGGCCGTACAGAAGCCTGTGTCCTCACCGGTGAGCAGGGATACGGCCTCGATCGGCAGATATCCAAGGGAATCGACACCGATGATCCGTGCGATCTCTTCCGGGCTGTGGTGATTGGCGATCAGGTTTTTCGTGCTGTCAACGTCCGTGCCATAATAACAGGGAGCTACAAAAGGCGGTGCGCTGACGCGCATATGGATCTCAGCCGCTCCTGCCGCGCGAAGCAGGGAAATGATATGACGGCATGTGGTGCCGCGGACAATGGAATCATCGATCAGAACGAGCCGCTTTCCTTCCACTATGGCCCGAATGGGATTGAGCTTGACATTGACTGCATTCTCCCGCTCCCCCTGGGTCGGGGCAATAAAGCTGCGGCCCACATATTTGTTTTTTGTAAAGCCAATGGCGTAAGGGATGCCGGAGGCCCTGGCGTAACCGACCGCAGCGTCCAGGCCGGAATCCGGTACGCCTATCACCGCGTCCGCCTCCACCGGGTGAGCAGCTGCCAGAAACTCGCCGGCTCTCTGGCGCGCCAAGCAGACACTTGCACCGTCCACCACAGAATCCGGTCGGGCAAAGTAAATGTATTCAAATACGCACAGTCTTCTGGATGCTTTGCCGCAATGCGTCCTGTCGGAACAGATGCCGCGCTCACTCACGGTGACGATCTCCCCCGGCTCCACATCCCGTACGAAGGCGGCTCCAACGGCATCCAGCGCGCAGCTCTCCGAGGCGAATACCGTGCCTCCATCCGGGAGCGTCCCCATGCACAGCGGACGAAAACCGTGGATATCCCGGGCGGCGATCAGTTTGGACGGTGAGGAGATCACCAGGGAATACGCTCCTTCGAGCGAATCCATAGCAACGCTGACAGCCTTCTCCATGCTCGGACTCCGAAGCCTTGCGCGGACGACAGAATAGGCGATGATCTCCGAATCTGTCGTCGTATGGAAGATGGAGCCTCCTTTTTCCAGCGAGCGGCGCAATTCCCAGGCGTTGGTCAGGTTGCCGTTGTGGGCCAGTGCCATTCGTCCCTTGTAATGGTTGATGAGGAGCGGCTGGACATTTCTCGCGCTGTCCGTGCCGGTAGTGGCATAGCGGACATGCCCCACAGCGATGTTCCCCTCCCCGAGAGCATCCAGCGCCTGCGGCGAGAACACTTCGTTTACCAAACCGGTATCCCGGCAGGAGGAGAACACACCGTCGTCGTTGACGACGATCCCCGCGCTTTCCTGTCCCCGGTGCTGAAGGGCAAACAGACCGTAATAGGTCAGAGAAGCCAGATCCTTTCGCTCTCTCGAAAAAACTCCAAAAACACCACACTCGTCATGGATGTGGTGTTTTTGGGAAATACAGACGGCAGATCCCATCGTTTTCTTTATTCTGACGAATGATTATTCGGTACGATCACACGCCGAAGAGCAGATCCCCGTAGGTGGGGAACGGCCAGTAGGATGCGGCGGTGAGTGTCTCCGCTTCGTCGCAGGCGGCGCGCAGCTCCGCCATCTTCGGCAGGATGGAATCCCGGGTGAAGTCCCCGGCCGCCACGTAATCGGTTAGGGCGTCCAGCTCTTTTACCGCGGCATCCAGTCTGTCCACCGCCTGGTCGATGGAATCCGCCAGGAGAGAGAGGCGCCCGGCCAGCCGGGACTCGTATCCATAGGGGATGCCTCCGCCGACGGTCTTTTTCCTCTCGATGGAGAGGGCCAGATCGCTGCCGTAGGCCATGACGGCGGGCAGGATGTCCTTCCGACCCATATCCACCATGGTGACAGCCTCGATCCGGACGGTCCGGACGTAGTTTTCCAGCTGGATCTCATAGCGGGAACGCAGCTCGCTCTCGGTGTACACCTTATGGGCCGTGAGCATCCGGATGTTCTTCTCCTCCAGCAGGGGACGAAGCGCGTCGGGGGTAGTGCGCAGGTTCAGCAGTCCCCGCTCCTCCGTCGCCTCCCGGATCCAGGCGTCGTCATAGCCGTTGCCGTTGAAGATGATGCGCTTGTGGGCCCGGACGGTGTCCCGGATCAGGTCATGAAGACATCCGTCAAAGTTCTCCGTACTCTCCAGCGCGTCGGCAAACTGCCGCAGAGACTCCGCCACGGCGGCGTTGATCATCACGTTGGCGCAGGCGATGGAGTTGCTGGAGCCCACCATGCGGAACTCGAACTTGTTGCCGGTAAAGGCGAAGGGCGAGGTGCGGTTGCGGTCGGTGGTGTCCCGGTTGAAGCGCGGCAGGACGTCGGCACCCAGACGGATGCGCTTCTTCTCCACCCCGGCATAGGGCGCGTCGTTTTCGATGGCCTCCAGAACGGCGTTGAGCTCGTCGCCCAGGAACATGGAGATCACGGCGGGCGGCGCCTCGTTGGCCCCCAGGCGGTGGTCGTTGCCCGCGGCGGCCACGCTCATCCGCAGCAGTCCCTGATAGTCGTCCACCGCCTGGATCACGGCCGCCAGGAACAGGAGGAACTGGGCGTTTTCATAGGGGGTATCCCCCGGAGACAGCAGGTTCACGCCGGTGTTCGTGGCCATGGACCAGTTGTTGTGCTTGCCGGAGCCGTTGACGCCGGCAAAGGGCTTCTCATGGAGCAGGCAGGCCAGGCCGTGCTTTCGGGCCACCTTTTTCATGATCTCCATGGTCAGCTGGTTGTGGTCGGTGGCCACGTTGGTGGTGGTGTAAATGGGGGCCAGCTCGTGCTGGGCCGGGGCCACCTCGTTGTGCTCGGTTTTGGCCAGGATCCCCAGCTGCCAGAGCTCCTTGTTCAGATCCTCCATGTACGCCTGGACCCGGGGCTTGATGGCGCCGAAGTAATGGTCGTCCAGCTCCTGTCCCTTGGGCGGCATGGCGCCGAACAGCGTGCGCCCCGTGTACACCAGATCCTTCCGCTTCAAATACATCTCCCGGTCCACCAGGAAGTACTCCTGCTCCGGTCCCACGCAGGTGATGACCCGCTTCACGTCCTTGTTGCCGAACAGCCGCAGGATCCGCATAGCCTGGGTGTTGAGCGCCTCCATGGAGCGCAGCAGCGGCGTCTTCTTGTCCAGCGCCTCGCCGCCGTAGGAGCAGAAAGCCGTGGGGATGCACAGGGTGTTCTCCTTGATAAAGGCATAACTGGTGGGGTCCCAGGCGGTGTAGCCCCGGGCCTCAAAGGTGGCCCGCAGGCCGCCGGAGGGGAAGCTGGAGGCGTCCGGCTCGCCCTGGATCAGCTCTTTCCCGGAAAACTCCATGATGACGCCGCCGTTGGGCGCCGGGGAGATGAAGCCGTCGTGCTTTTCCGCCGTGATGCCCGTCATGGGCTGGAACCAATGGGTGAAGTGGGTGGCCCCGTTCTCCACGGCCCAGGCGCACATGGCCTGCGCCACGGCGTTGGCCACGGACAGGTCCAGCTTCTTGCCCTCGTCGATGGTCTCCTTCATGGAGGCGTATACCTTTGCGCTGAGTCTGGCACGCATCTGGCGGTCGTCAAAGACCTTGCAGCCAAAGTATTCGGGTACTGTCATGTTCTTCCTCTCCTTTTTCCGGGAATATCTGAAAAAAACAAAAAAAGAGAGACAGAGGCGCGCAGCAAACTGCGAGACGCCTTTGTCTCTCAACACGGCCCATGATACGCCTGTATATGCAGAATGTCAACTGTCAAATTGCAAAAAATCCGGTTTTCCCCGGCAGCAAAATTTGTAATCCGCTGTAATTGACAGGTTTTCTGCACTATAGTATGTTTAGTATAAGAACAATGGGGTTCCGTAAGGGAGCAGTATACTCTCTGCCGGGACCTCACTCTTTTAAGGGGGTCCCACCATGGCCCAGCGTATTCTGATTCTTGATTTCGGCGGACAGTACGATCAGCTGATCGCCCGCCGCGTCCGGGAGTGCGGCGTCTACTGCGAGGTCTGGCCCTGCACGGCGGACATCGGCTCCATTCGCTCCTTCCGGCCCAAGGGCCTGATCTTCACCGGCGGGCCCGGCAGCGTGTACGCGCCCGACGCCCCGGACGTGGACGAGGGCGTGTTCTCCCTGGGGGTCCCGATCCTGGGCATCTGCTACGGCTGCCAGCTGCTGGCTCACCGTCTGGGGGGCGAAGTGACTCCGGCCCAGAGCGACACGGCCCGGGAATACGGGAAAACGGAGACCGTGTTCCGGACCGACAGCGCCCTGTTCCGGGAGCTGCCGGAGCAGAGCGTCACCTGGATGAGTCACGGCGATTATATGGCCCACATCCCGGAGGGCTTCCGCGTCATCGCCCGCAGCGCCGCCTGCCCCAATGCTGCCATCGCGGACGAGGAACGGCGGTTTTACGGCGTGCAGTTCCATCCGGAGGTGCGCCACACCCAGTTCGGGACGCAGATGCTCCGGAATTTTCTCTTCGCCGTATGCGGCGCCGCCGGGGACTGGTCCATGGAGAGCTACCGCTCCCGGGCCGTCCGGGAGCTCCGGCAGAAGATCGGCGGCGGTCGGGTCCTGCTGGCCCTGTCCGGCGGCGTGGACTCCTCCGTGTGCGCGGCGCTGCTCTCGGAGGCGGTGGGGCGGCAGCTCACCTGCGTTTTCGTGGATCACGGTCTGCTGCGCCAGGACGAAGGGGACCAGGTGGAGTCGGCGTTCGCCGGGCGCGAGCTGGATTTCATCCGGGTGGACGCCTCCCGGCGCTTTCTCGGGCGCCTGCAGGGCGTGACGGAGCCGGAAAAAAAGCGAAAAATCATCGGAGAGGAGTTCATCCGGGTCTTCGAGGAGGAGAGCCGCAAGCTGGGAACGGTGGACTTCCTCGCCCAGGGCACCATTTACCCCGACGTGATCGAGTCGGGACTGGGGAGCGCCGCGGTGATCAAAAGCCATCACAACGTGGGCGGGCTTCCTGATTATGTAAACTTCAAAGAGATCCTGGAGCCGCTCCGGCTGCTTTTCAAGGACGAGGTGCGGCAGCTGGGCCGGGAGCTGGGACTGCCGGAGGCGCTGGTGAGCCGTCAGCCCTTCCCCGGGCCGGGGCTTGCCATTCGGGTGATCGGCGAGGTGACGGAGGAGAAGCTCCGGATCCTGCGGGCCGCGGACGCGATCTTCCGCCGGGAGATGGCGGATGCCGGGCTCGGCGCCGCTGCCAGCCAGTACTTCGCCGCGCTGACCAACATGCGCAGCGTGGGCGTCATGGGAGACGGCCGCAGCTACGACTATGCCGTGGCTCTCCGGGCGGTATCTACGGACGACTTCATGACCGCCGACTGGGTACGGCTGCCTTACGAGCTGCTGGACCGGGTCTCTACCCGCATCGTCAACGAGGTGCCCGGGGTCAACCGGGTGCTCTACGATATCACATCCAAGCCGCCCTCCACCGTGGAATACGAATAATCCAGTGAGAAAGAGGTGCAAGACCATGCAATATACTCCGGACGAGGTGCTGCAGTTCGTCGCCGAGGAGGATGTGAAATTCATCCGTCTGGCCTTCTGCGACGTGTACGGAAAGCAGCGGAACATCGCCGTCATGGCGGATGAGCTCCCCCGGGCCTTTTCCCAGGGGATCGCCTTTGACGCCTCCGCCATCGACGGCTTCGGCGGCGAGGTGAAGTCGGATCTCTTTCTCCATCCGGACGCCTCCACCCTCCAGCAGCTGCCCTGGCGGCCCCAGCAGGGACGGGTGGCGCATTTGTTCTGCGACATCACCCATCCCGACGGACGGCCGCTGGAGGCCGACGGCCGGTATATCCTGAAGCAGGCCGTGGCGTACGCCGGGTCGGCGGGGTACGAGTTCTCCTTCGGCTCCGAGATGGAATTCTATCTGTTCCGGCTGGACGAGAACGGGGAGCCCACCCGGATCCCCTACGATCAGGCCGGCTACATGGATATCGCCCCGGACGACAAGGGGGAAAACGTCCGGCGGGAGATCTGCCTGACCCTGGAACAGATGGGGATCTGCCCCGAGAGCTCCCACCACGAGAGCGGCCCGGGCCAGAACGAGATCGATTTCCGCTACGCCGACGCCCTGACGGCGGCGGACAACGCGGTCACCTTCCGGGCGGTGGTGAAGACCCTGGCGGCTCACAACGGCCTGTACGCCGACTTCTCCCCCCGCCCGCTCCCCAACCACGACGGCAGCGGGATGCATATCAACGTCTCCGCCCGGCGCGGCGGAAAAGAGGTCCCGCCCAGGGAGCTGATCGCCGGGGTGCTGGATCGGATCTGCGATATGACGCTGTTCCTCAACCCCTGCGAAAACTCCTACGACCGTCTGGGCCGGGACAAGGCCCCGGCCTGGGCCACCTGGTCGGAGCAGAACCGGTCCCAGCTCATCCGCCTTCCTGCGGCTTTCGGCGAATACCGCCGGGCGGAGCTGCGCTCCCCGGATCCCATGGCCAATCCCTATCTCGCCTATGCGCTGATCATCCGCGCCTGTCTGGACGGGATCGAAAAAGGGGCCGAATTGCCCCCGGAGGCGGACTTCAACACGTTCACCGCCTCCCCCGCCCGGCTTTCGGCGTATAAAAAGCTCCCGTCGTCCCTGGCGGAGGCATACACGGCGGCGGCGGGGAGCGACTTCATCCGGAAATTCATCCCGGCTTCCGTGATCGAGGCCTACGGCCGGTAACGTTCATCCCGGGAAGGAGTGAGCAGAAGCATGGTCTTTCAAAGCGACACCTACAGCGTATTGCTGGTGTCTGCCTCGGAAAAACTGAATACGGCCATGGCGTCTGTCCTCCCTCCCACAGACTTCTGGCCGGTCCAAACCGCACGCAGCATCAGCCAGGCCCGCCGTCTGACGCTGGAAAAGCCGTTCGACCTGATCCTCGTCAACTCCCCCCTGCCGGACGGCGTCGGCGTGCCGTTCTGCATCGACGTCTGCGCCAACAGCGAGTCGGGCGTCCTTCTGCTGGTCCGCAGCGAGGACTATGAGGAGACGTACTATCGGGTCCTCCCCCACGGCGTCATGACCCTCGCCAAGCCGGTCTCCCGGGAGATCCTCTCCCAGAGTCTCCGTCTGCTGTGCGCCGTGCGGGAACGGCTGCGCTCCGTGGGAAAGGCCCAGTCCACGGTGGAGGAAAAGATGGAAGAGCTCCGCCTGGTGAACCGGGCCAAGTGGCTCCTGATGGAGCGGCAGGGCCTCCAGGAGGACGAGGCGCACCGTACGATCCTGCGCCGGGCCATGGAACAGCGGATCTCCAAAAAGGAAGCCGCGGAGCAGATCCTCCGGTCCTCCCCGAAGGAACGGCGGACAGAGACGGAATAGGGGATCCCCGCCCCATCCCGTCCCCGTCCGCCGTTCCGCTCTCATGGGGGCGGTCTTCTTTTTTTTATTGCCTTTTTCCCGGAAAAAATATACAATATCGTACGGAATTCATTGCTTTCCCATATCCTGTTTTTGAAAGGGCGTGACGCCATGGCGCACGGATTCGGCGGGCCCCGGAGCTTCCTCACGGAAGAGGAAAAAGCCAACAAGCCCAAAGTGACAAAAGAGCTGCTGATCCGTATCCTCTCCTATCTCAAGCCCTATTGGTTCCAGTTCATCCTCGTGTTCATCGCGATCCTTCTCTCCGCCACGGTGGGGCTGCTCCCGTCCATCATCACGGGGCGCATCGTGGACGAGGCGCTGGTGGGCAAGAACATGAAGCTGCTCATCCAGCTGCTGCTGATGGCCTTCGGCACCCTGGCGATATCCCAGATCGTGGGCGTGCTGGAGAGCTATATCAACGCCTGGATCTCCCAGCGGATCATCTTCGACATGAAGAACCAGATGTACGATCATCTGCAGCATATGCCCCACTCCTTCTTCACCACCGAGCGGCAGGGCGACATCATCACCCGGATGAACACCGACATCTCCGGCGTGAGCAGCGTGATCTCCGGCACGCTCTCCAACGTGGTGAGCAACGTGGCCACCGTGGTCACCACCGTGATCGCCCTGTTCACCATGAGCTGGCAGCTGGCGCTGGTGGGCATCGTGGTGATCCCGCTGCTGATCCTCCCCACCCGGAGCGTGGGCCGCACCCGCTGGCAGCTCCTCAGCGCGAGCCAGGAGAAGAACGACCAGATGAACCAGCTCATCAACGAGACGCTGAGCGTCAGCGGCTCGCTGCTGGTGAAGCTGTTCACCCGGGAGAAGGCGGAGTACGACCGGTTCGTGGACGTGAACGAGGAGGTCACCCAGCTGGCGCTGAAGGAACAGCGCAGCGGCAAATGGTTCCGGGTGATCCTGGGCATGTTCACCCAGCTCGGTCCCCTGCTGATCTACTTTGCCGGCGGCTATTTCATCATCGCCCGATCCGACCCCAACCTGACGGTGGGCGTCATCACCGCCACGGTGGCTCTGGTGAACCGGCTGTACCGGCCGGTGCAGTCCCTGCTGGACCTTCAGGTGGACTTCACCCGCTCCCTGGCCCTGTTCACCCGCATCTTCGATTACTTTGACCGGAACAACCCCATCGTCTCCCCGCCCTACGGCGCCAGGCCCACCATGCGTCTGGCCGCCGTGGAGTTCGACCATGTCAGCTTTTCCTACGACCCGGAAAAGCCCCTACTCACCGACATCGACTTCACCGTGCCCAGCGGGAAGATGTATGCCATCGTCGGCCCCTCCGGCAGCGGCAAATCCACGGTGGTCAATCTCATCCCCCGGCTGTACGACGTCACCGGCGGCAAGGTCCGGGTAGGCGGCGTGGACGTCCGGGCCTGGGATCTCACCTATCTCCGCAGCGGGATCGGCATGGTGACTCAGGAGAGCTATCTTTTCAACGGCTCCATCCGGGACAACCTGCTCTATGCCAAGCCGGACGCCACGCAGGAGGAGATCGAGTACGCCTGCCGGACTGCCAACATCCACGATTTCATCCTCAACCAGCCCGACGGATACGACACCCAGGTGGGCAACCGGGGTCTGAAGCTCTCCGGCGGCGAAAAGCAGCGGATCTCCATCGCCCGGGTGATCCTGAAGGATCCCAAGATCCTGATCCTGGACGAGGCCACCTCCGCGCTGGACTCCATCTCCGAAAAC
>JAFRDL010000055.1 GCA_017411265.1 Oscillospiraceae bacterium
CCCCCAGCCGCCGCGCCTCGGGGCTGGACGCCAGGGCGTTCAATGCCGCGCGCTGCTCCGGCGTCAGCCGGGACAGCAGGCCGGACAGATCCTCCATCTCCCCCACCTCCGCTTTCAGTATATGACGCCTCACGGAAAGGAGTTCCTCCATGCGCATCGCCGTTTTTTCCGATTCCCACGGCTCTCTCGAGCCCATGATCCATGCCGTCCGGGAGGAACGGCCGGATCTGGTGCTCCATCTGGGCGACCACGCCCGGGACGCGGAGGCGCTGCAGAGGGAGTTTCCCGCCCTGGACGTCCGGTACGTGCGGGGCAACTGCGACTGGGCCAGCGACGCGGAGGAGGTGCTCACCCCCGTGGCGGACGGCGTGAAGATCTTCATGACCCACGGCCACCGGTACGGCGTGAAATATACGCTGGATTCTCTGGCCAACGCCGCCCACTTTTCCGGGGCGGCCCTGGCCCTTTTCGGTCACACCCACGAATCCGAGTACAAGGTGATGGGGGACGTGACCCTTTTCAACCCCGGCGCGGCCGGACCGGGCGGCACCTGCGGGCTCATCACGGTGAAAGGAACGAAATTCGAATGCAGACTTCGGGAGATATGAAAAAAGCCCTGGTCACCGGCGGCAGCCGGGGGATCGGGGCGGCCATCTGCCGGGCGCTGGCCCGGGACGGATGGAAGGTGTACATCAATTACAACGAGTCCGGGGACAAAGCCCGGGCTCTGGCGGAGGAGACCGGCGGCGTCGCCGTGTGGGCGGACGTGTCCGACGAGGCCGCCGTCCGGGCCATGTTCGACGCCGTGGGGGACGTGGATCTGCTGGTGAGCAACGCGGGCATCGCCCATGCGGAGCTGGTGCAGGATCTCTCGGAGGCAGACTGGCGGCGGCTCTTCGCCGTGAACACCGACGGGGCCTTTCACGCCGTCCGGGCCGCGGTCCCCGGGATGATCCGCCGGAAGCGGGGGAACATCATCATTATCACCTCGGTGTGCGGGGTGTGGGGCAGCTCCTGTGAGACGGCCTACTCCGCCACCAAAGGGGCGCTCATCGCCATGGCCAAGTCTCTGTTCAAGGAGCTGGGGCCCTCGGGCATCCGGGTGAACGCCATCGCTCCCGGGGTCATCGATACGGACATGACCGCCTGCTTCTCCGCCGAGGAAAAAGCCGCCATGGCCGCGGACACGCCTCTGGGCCGGATCGGCACCCCGGAGGACGTGGCAGAGCTGGCGGCTTTCCTGGCCTCGGACCGCGCCAGCTTCATCACCGGGCAGATTATCGGCTGCGACGGAGGCTTCGCCCTGTGATCCCCCGGCGGGAGAAAACCTATATCGCCGCGGCGGATCTGCTGCGGGTGTTCTGCGTGGGGATGGTGGCCTGGTTCCACATCTGGCAGCAGTCCTGGCTGGACCCCGGGTTCCGGCTGGGGAGCGTGTACTTCGATCTCCAGCGGATCGTCCGCCGCGGCTACATGATGGTGGACGTGATGCTGCTCCTGTCCGGCTTCCTCCTGTACCTCCCCGTGGCCCGGGCGGCCCGGCGGGGGGCGGCGCTGCCGGATGCCCGGGACTTCTACCGCCGGAGGCTGTGGCGCATCCTGCCCAGCTATCTGCTGGCGGTGGGCGTCGCCCTGGTGTTCGCTCTCCTGTACGGTCAGAATCCCGGCAGCGACCCGCTGTGGAAGGACCTGCTGACCCACCTCACCTTTACCCACACCTTCTGGCGGGGGACCTATCTCTGGACCAGTCTCAACGGCGTGCTGTGGACGCTGGCCATCGAGATGCAGTTCTACCTGATCTTTCCCTGGCTCGCCCGGGCCTTCCGGCGGCGGCCCCTGCCCGTCTGGGCGGGGATGACGGCTCTGGCCCTGGCCTGCCGGTATCTGACGGAGCAGACGGCGGATCCCTCCATCCTCTTCAACCAGCTCCCCTGCATGCTGGACCTCTACGCTTTCGGGATGCTGGCCGCCCACGGTCTGGCCGGGCGGGAGGACGCCCCCCGGCATTGGCTGTACGGTCTGGGCTCCCTGGCGTTCCTGGCGGGGATGGTCTGGGTGATGTGGATGCAGACCCCGACGGACGGCCGGGACGTGCAGCGGCTGCAGCTCCTCTGGCGGCTGCCTCTGGCGGTGCTGGGCGCCGGCTTCCTCTGGTGCGGGGGACAGTGGGGACCCGGCCTGTCCCGGGCCGTAGGGAATCCGGCCGTCCGCTTCCTCTCTGCGGTCAGTTACAACTTCTACATATGGCACCAGTATCTGGCGGTGAAGCTGAAGGAGTGGCATATCCCCGCGTATTCCTCCCTGAGCCTGCCCCAGCAGTACGAGGGGCCCCTGTGGCAGAAACAGTACACGGCGGTCTGCTTCCTCGCCGCCCTGGCGCTGGCCGCCGCGGTCACCTATTTGTGGGAAAAACCGCTGGCCCGGCGGGGGCTGGGGAAGAAGCGGCAGATCTGACGCCGGATCATAAATGCAGGGGAGGAGCTTGCCCCTCTCGAACAACCGGAGGCAGCCCGGCAGAGGAAAAACCGTGCTACCCCGGAAAAAGACGCGCGGCTACGTCCGCGGTGTCCGATAACCGCCTGCGGAGCGCCAGAGCGAACGGAGTGAGCGGACATGCGC
>JAFRDL010000056.1 GCA_017411265.1 Oscillospiraceae bacterium
CTCCATGACCCGAAACTGATCGTGATGGATGAGCCTTTTGTCGGGCTCGATCCGAAGGCTTCCTACCTTTTAAAAGAGATGATGAGAGAGCACTGCGACAGGGGCGGGGCGATCTTCTTTTCGACCCATGTGCTGGAAGTGGCGGAGAAGCTGTGCGACAAGGTGGCCAGCATCAAGCAGGGCCGCCTCATCAAGGCCGGGACCATGGAGGCGGTCAAGGGCGACGACAGTCTGGAAGAGGTCTTCCTGGAACTGGAGGCGGAGTAAATGCTGAAAGTCCTTGTGAAGAAGCAGCTCGCGGAGGTATTCAAGAGCTACTTCTACGATGCGAAAAAGAACAAAATGCGCTCCAAAGCGGCCATCGCGGGCTGGATCATCTTCTTCGTCGTCATTATGGTGGGCTTCCTGGGCGGCATGTTCACCGCGTTGTCCCTGTCCATGTGCGGCGGTCTGACGGACGCGGGCATGGGCTGGCTGTACTTTGCGCTGATGGGCGGGATCGCCATACTGCTGGGCGCCTTCGG
Organism: Oscillospiraceae bacterium; assembly: GCA_017411265.1. GTDB lineage: Bacteria > Bacillota > Clostridia > Oscillospirales > Oscillospiraceae > Apopatocola. The sequence goes on from JAFRDL010000056.1 coordinate 525, forward strand.
CAGTGTGTTAAACACCTTCTCCGGGCTCTATCTCGCCAAGGACAACGACCTGCTTTTGTCCATGCCGATCCCGGTCCGGACCATCGTCACCGCCCGGCTGGTCAACGTCTATCTGATGGGGACCATGTACGCGGCGACCGTGCTGATCCCGGTGCTGATCGTCTACTGGATCGTCGCAGGGGTGACGGCGGCGAGAGTGATCTGCGGCCTTCTGCTGTTCCTGGTCGTCACGTTCATCGTGCTGATCCTCTCCTGCCTGCTGGGCTGGGTGGTGGCAAGGATCAGCCTGAAGCTGAAAAACAAGAGCTTCATCACGGTTCTTCTCGCCCTTGTGTTCATCGCCCTGTACTATTTCGTCTACTTCAAGGCCAACGATCTGATCAAGAGCATCATCCAGAATGCGGACGTTTACGGGACGAAGATCAAGGGCGCGGCCTACGGCGTCTATCTGTTCGGCCGGATCGGCGAGGGCGACTGGCTGGCGGCGGCGGTCTTCACCGCGGCCACGGGGCTGATCTTCTGGGTGATCTGGCGGCTCCTGTCCCGGAGCTTCCTGTCCGTGGCCACGGCAAGCGGCAGCTCGGCGAAGGTGCGCTACACCGAAAAGCGGGCCAGGGAAAAGACGCCCTTCGGCGCCCTGCTGGGCAAGGAATTCGCCCGCTTCGCCGCCAGCCCCAACTACATGCTCAACTGCGGGCTGGGCGTTCTGCTGCTCCCCGCCTGCGGCGTCCTGCTGCTGCTGAAGGGGCGGATGGTCTTTGAGACGATCGACGGGGTGTTCTCCGGAAGACCGGGCAGCGCCGCGGTCATCCTCTGCGCCGCGCTTTTCCTGGCCGTGTCCATGAACGACATGGCGGCGCCCTCCGTTTCGCTGGAGGGGAAGAGCCTCTGGATCCCGCAGTCCCTGCCCGTCGCGCCCAAAACGGCGCTGCGCGCCAAGGCCGCCGTGGAACTGATCCTCTCCGGGCTGCCCATGCTGTTCGCCTCGGTCTGCACCGCGGCGATCGTGGACGCCTCGCTCCCCGTCCGGCTGATGCTGTGCGTCACGCCGCTGGTCGGCGCGGTGTTTTCGGCCCTGTTCGACACATTCCTCAGCGTACGGATGCCGCTTCTGAGCTGGACCAGCGAGATCGCGCCCATCAAGCAGAGCGGCGCGGTCGCCGTCTCCCTGTTCGGCAGCATGGCGGCGGGCGTCCTCCTGGCGGGGCTGTACCTGCTCGTCGGCTACCGGATCGGTCCGGCGCTCTATCTGCTGATCTGGACCGTGCTGCTGGGCGCGGGAGCGCTGCTCCTGCTGCGCTGGCTGGATACCAGGGGCGCGGCGATCTTCGCGGCGCTGTAAGACAAAAGAAATCGCCCCGGGTCGGACGGATCCGGGGCGATTTCTTTCGGGAAACCGGGTCGCACCTTGTTTTTTCCTGTCGGATACAGTACAATACTTTCGACCGGGCTTTCCGGAGGAAAAACGCAGGAGGACGCAGCCATGGCGATCGTTGTGATCGGATCGGTTTTTGTGGATATCAAGGGCTTTCCCAACGATGTATACATCCCCACCGGCCGCAATGCGGGGCGGGTGGAGACGGTCCACGGCGGCGTGGGCCGGAACGTGGCGGAGGACATCGCCAACATGGAACTGCGTCCCAAATTCGTGAGCGTGGTGAGCGACGACGCCTCCGGCGAGGAGGTGCTCCGCAAGCTGAACAAACACAAGGTGAACACCGACTACGTGCTCCGCCGCCCCGACGGCATGGGGATCTGGCTGGCGGTGTTCGACAACACCGGGGACCTGGCGGGGTCCATCTCCAAGCGCCCGGACATGGACGACCTGGCGGGACTGCTGGACGAGAAGGGAGACGAGATCTTCTCCGATGCGGACAGCGTCGTAGTGGAGATCGACATGGACAAGGAGATCATCAAGCGGATCTTCCACTATGCCCGCAAGTATGGGATCAAGGTATTCGCGGTGGTGTCCAACATGGTCATCGCCTCCCAGCGCCGGGACTTCCTCCAGTCCATCGACTGCTTTGTGTGCAACCTCCAGGAGGCGGGCATCCTGTTCGTGGACGATTTCTCCGCCCTGGAGCCGGAGGACATGGCCGAGGAGCTGTATCGGCGCATCGACAAGGCGGACATCCCCTCCATGGTGGTCACCCTGGGCAGCCGGGGCTCGGTGTACGCCAGCCGGGACGGGGACCGGGGCTACTTCCCCCCGGAGACCGTCAAGGTGCGGGACACCAGCGGCGCCGGGGATGCCTTCTGTGCCGGCGTGTCCGCGGGCCTGACCTACGGCAAGACCCTGCGCCAGTCGGTGGAGATCGGCACTCGGCTGGCGGCCTCGGTGATCACCATCTCCGAGAGCACCTGCCCCCGGTTCCTGCCCCAGGAGCTGGGCCTGGACGTGCCGGTGACGGATTGAGCATAAGTTTACATAAAAACCGGAGAGCGCGGCTGCGCTCTCCGGTTTTCTTTCTCTGGTTTCGATGTGATCAGCCGCGCAGCAGCGCCTCCACCTGTTCCCGCTTCCGGAACAGCACGCAGCCCCCGTCGTGCTCCTCCAGCAGGATGTCCCCGTCCCGGAGGGAACGGAACAAGCGGGAGTTCATGGCCTGGCGGAGGGAGGTATCCCGGACGTTGATGTCCGAATAGGGGGAGAAGGGGCAGGGCTCCGCCCCGCCGTGGGAGTTGATATGGAAGAAACCCCGCCCGGCGGCCAGGCACCCGCCGGAGCTCTTCTCATCTCCGGGGAAGGAGACGAGAAGCATACCGTCCTCCCGCTGCCGCAGCTCCGTGAGCCGCGCGTCCAGAGCGGCCCGGTGCGCATCCCGGAAGGCCAGGCCGTCGGTGTCGTGCCCGGTGGGGACGTACTCCACGAAGATCACCGCCCGGCAGCCCCGGCTCTGCAGCCCGGCCAAGAATCCGTCGGAGGTGACCTCCGCCAGATTGTCCGTGGTGACGGTGACGGAAGCGCCGAAGAGGATGCGCCGCTCCCGAAGGCTTTCCATGGCGCGCTCCACCCGGCGGTAGATCCCAGGGCCCCGGCGCCGGTCGGTGGTGGCCTCCCCGCCCTCGATGCTGAAAATGGGCACCAGATTCCGATGCTTTTCCAACAGAGGGAAAAAGTCCTCGTTCAGCAGCGTGCCGTTGGTGAAGATGGGGAAGAGGACGTCGCTCTGTTCCGCCGCCGCCTGGATCACGTCCCGGCGCACCAGCGGCTCGCCCCCGGCCAGCAAAACGAAGCTGATCCCCAGCTCCGAGGCCTGGGCGAAAACGTCCCTCCATTCCGCCCCCGTGAGCTGCCGGACCGGCTCTCCGTCGGCACAGGTGTCCAGGGAACGGGCGTAGCACCCGGCGCAGTGGAGGTTGCAAAGGCTGGTGACGCTGCAGATGAGGTATGTGGGCACGTGTTCCCCCTGCTCCTCGAAGGTGTGCCGGCGGGCCGCCGCCTTTCGGCTATCGGCGGCGAAGCGGGCCATGAACGCCGCCTCCGCGGGATGGAATACGGCGGAGCGCACCATGCCGGCGACGATGTCCTCCACCCCGGCGGTGAGATATTGTTCCAGATCAAAGGTCTTCCCGGCTTCCATGGCGACGCCTCCGACAAAATGGCTGCAGCTTATTCCCCGGCCAAATGGGGAAAAACAAGAGGAAAGGCTTTCTCCAGCCCGCAGCGGCCTGCGGCTTCCCGCCCCCGGGCGCCCAGCGCCCGGCGGAGAGCGGGATCGGCCCGCAGCGTCTCCGCCGCGGCGGC
>JAFRDL010000057.1 GCA_017411265.1 Oscillospiraceae bacterium
CGCTTGTCCCAGTTGCTGCTTTGCTGCTGTATATGATCGTCCTCCGCACAGACTCCTCCGGACGGGAGATCCGGAAGAGTCTGTGCGGAGGACGTGCTTTCGCTTTCCCCTGTCCGGCACACGCCGGGGACGGTGTCAGGTCGCCGGCTGGAGCTGTTGGCTGCAGCGGAGATAGGCGTCGCGGCATTCCAGAGAGCCGCAATAGTATCCCTCCAGGTACTTTTCTGCGGCGGCGCTGAGATCCCGCTCCACGCCCTCTCCTCTTTCATAGGCGCGGCCCAGGGCCATTTTGGCCCGCTGCAGGCAGTAGCTCTGCCCGAACGCCGGGGCCTTCTCCCCTTCCCGGAAATACCGGACAGCCTCGGCATAGTCTACCGGACCGCCCCATCCGTGATAGAGCATATCCCCGATCTTGTTGAAACAGTTATAGTCGCCCATTTTGGCGCCGTTCTCGTAAAACTCTCTGGCCGTTTTGAAATCCTGGGGCACAGCCAGCCCGTCACGGAAAAACTTGCCCCAGCGCCGCCAGGCATAGATGTGCTTCTGTTCCAGCGCCAGATTGGCATACATTTTCGCCAATTCATAATCCCGGTCCACGCCGTCACCGTGATAGTAGTTGGAGGACATCAGATACTGGGCTCTGGCGTTGCCGGCCTTTGCGCACTCCTCGTACAGCGCCGCGCTGCGCTGCGTGTCCTTGGGGCAGCCCAGCCGACCGTACCAGTACAGGTTCCCCATGTAGAGCTTGGCGGGAACAGAACCGTCTTCCGCCAGCTGTGTGATCCTCTCGATGTGAGGCCGGCAGGTCTCCTCGTCCGGGTCGTCCCAGGCCTCTTTGATCTGATCCGCAAGTTCCATTTGCAGGAGATAAAACTCCCCGTCACGGCTGCTGAAATACTCCGCCGTCCGGAAATAGTGGCGCGCCTTTTGCCGGTTCACGGCGCAGGGGCCCCCGTACAGATAGGCAGAGCCCAGGATGACAGCGTTTTCCGGGGAATAGCATTCCTTGAACTGCAGCCGTTTTTCCTTGGCGAGGAGATCCTTCATCTTCTTGTTGACCGCTTCCGAGAACTGGTTCCCGAAACCCACCAGTGCCTGCCCCTGCGGAGCGCCGCTTTCCAAATCGAACATGGACAGGAGACTGCGCTCAAACTGGATATCGGAGCTGCGCAGATGCCAGAACAGGCTGTGGTAGCGCTGAAGGATCATATCCAGATCGTCGGGGATCTCCACGTTCTCGATCCAAATGGGAAGGATCCGCTTCCTGAGTTTTTTTGCATATTCCACCTCGTCCAGCACCCAGTCGGAGTTCACGGAGTTGTTGGAGAGAAGAATGATGAAATACCCGGAATCCCGGATGACCTCCGCGATCTTCCGCCGGTACACCTCGCCGGGGATCAGCCCCTTGTCATACCAAACGCTGAAGCCCTCCTGCTTCTCCAGGAGGGAATCGATCTTCGTGCAGGCCTCCGCGTCCCGATGGGAATAGCTGATGAAGATTTTTCTGGGGTCGCCCATGGCTCATGTCCTTTCTCTTTCTCGTCACGTGTGGGAAGCCGCGAACTCAAACGATCGCCGGATATGGGAAAAACCGCATAAGAGAAAAAGTGCCGCCGTTAAGCCGCGCTTTTCCTCCGATACGGCTGGAATCTTTGGGGTATTCGCTCCCCGCCGTATGACCGGCGGGGAGCGTTTGCTGATCAGCGAAGGATTTTGGGGTAGATGATGATCTGCTGACCGGCGTAGATGACGTTGATATTCTTGATCTTGTCAGGGTTCCAAAGCTGGATTTCCTGAGGCGTCACGCCAAAGCGGATGGCGATCCCGGACAGAGCATCGCCGGGGGCGATCTTGTAGAGGATGTAGTTGCCGTTCTGGACATAAGTGCCCTTCGCGTAATCCCACCAAGCACCGTTGCCGCCCTGGGCGTTTTCAACTTCCGCGTCAGAGATGGGGGTCTTGACTTCATCTGCCATGTTTTTTTCCTCCAAAACAGTATTCACAAAAGACCGACTTCTCCGGAGACGATCTCCCGGACAATACACCGGAAGGATCTCTTTTGTCTCCGGTCTTTTTGTGTCCAATTGATGATTTCCCGTGAGCCAATCAAGGATCCGCTCATCGGAGTGCCAGGACAGTCAGAGCCGAATAGGCTGCGATCAGGCCGGTCAGGATCAGGAGCTGTATCCCCAGGTGCTCCGTAAGCAGGCCGATGAATTCGCGCACTGCGGCGTTGGGCCAGAAATACCAACGAGTCGGCGCGCCCATGCCCGCAGCGGGCAAGCGGGCTTGCCCTGCCTTGATCCCGGCGCGGAAAACGTGATAATTGGTGGTGAAAAATGCGATCCTGGGCTCCGGACAGAGCCGGTGGATAATCTCGGCGGAAAAGCGCATGTTTTCCGTGGTGTCGACGGAACGATCCTCCGTGAGAATCTGCTCTGCGGGGATACCCTGGGAAAGCAGATAGTCCCGCATGGCGGCCGCCTCCGGTCGGGGCTCGTCCGGCCCCTGACCGCCGGATACGACGAAGCAGGGGATCTTTTTCGTTTTCCGGATCTGATCGTCGTAAAACTCTCTGGCCAGATCCAACCGCCCTTTCAGCAGCGGCGTGAGGGTCCCGTCCCGCCGGATCCCGCAGCCCAGGACGATGAGGAAGTCCCGGTCCTGCGCCGGCTTCATGCGAAGCACGAAGAAGTTCGCCACTATCGTTCCGATCATCATGCACTCAAAATAGAGATACATGGCCGCGAACAGGTTGACGACGATATTGGGCACGACGAGAAGCTGTTCCGACGCCGAAGCCCAGTAGTCCAGGATCCCGATCCCGATCTCTCCGAACACAAGCAGCAGCGCCAGCAGGATCCCCAGAATGTTGACAAAACGACGTCCCTCGTGCCGGATCAGGCTGATGTTGGACACAAACAGCGCCCCAGAAAACGCAATGAGGAACGGAGAGGTCAGGAACATATAGTTTTTGGCGGAATGGAGCAGCGTAAAAAGAAGCTGCCGGTTGTCAAACCGCCCCGGGTTGGAGAAATACAGCCAGGTCGCATAGCCGTGGGTCAGCGCCAGTGACAGCACAAACAGGGCAAAACCCGTGTAAAAGATGGTGTTGTAGGAATACGGGCACACACCGAGCTGTCTGCGGAAGGCCCGCAGCAGCATGAGGCTCAGAAGCACAAAATACAGCGTCAGCACCGCGTTGGCCCAGGGAAGCCAAACCTCCTCCTGGAAACGGGCAAGCAGAGCAAGAGCCGCCAGAACAACGACGGTCATGATCGCCCCCGCATAAACTACCGGCGCCCGGCCGCCGATCCTCCGCCTCACTCTCTCGCCCTCCCGACAAATCGGATATCCCGTTTTTCTTCCCGTGAAAGCCGGTTACCGACGAACGGCTTCCTCCGGCATCCGGCTGTCGTTCCTGCCGGACTGCAGCGTCTCGTCCTCGTCTTTTCCCATCAGGCGGCGCAAAAGGGTAACGAACCAGGAGTAGGGATTGAGTTCTCCGCTTCCCTGCGGGACGAACGGGTTCAGGCCTCCTGTCACGACGGACAGATCGTCGTCCTCCAGGCCTACCTTCTCCGCAGGAACTGCGGCTTTCAGTTCATAGCCCGCCTCCGCCGCCAGCCGCAGCACGGTCTTCATGGCCGTCTCGGGATCACTGTCGGCCCGTACCTGCGCGGCGAGGGCCTCGTCGGCCTCCACGAGCTTCATAAATTCTTCCAGACTGATCGTTTTCATGTTTTTTCTCCTGTCGCCGCCTCTTAAGGCAAAACCGGAACTGTGCCGCGGTGCTTTCCGGATCTACGCCATCAATTCCCGAAGATGCCGGAGCGCCGACTGATGGGCACGTTTGGTCACACCGTAGGGCAGCGCCATTTTATCTGAGATCTCGTAAAGAGAGTGGTTCGCATAGTAATGCAGGACGATTATATCCCGCTCCCGCTCTGAAAGCTGACGCAGAGCGCCCGCCAGCCGGTCCAGAGAATCGCTGTTGATGGCTATCTCCTCGGGGCCGTCCTCCGCAGTCAGATCCTCGGGAAGCGGACTGTGTACCCGGCGGGTCCGGTAAAAGTCCGTCACCGTATTGCGGGTGGTTGTGTAGATAAAGGAAGAAACGCCGGAGCTGCCGGGGGCCAGGTGTTCCAGCACTTTTCGGAATACCTCGCCGCAAAGATCCTCCGCGTCCTGCGTCTCCCCCACATGACGGTGGATATAGCCAAGGACCTTCGGGCGGTATTCGCGATAAATGGCCTCAAACCTTTCCGCGTCCGTCATCGTCGGTCTCCTGACTGTTTTGTTCGATGGATCTCACGCCGCCCGCCGCCTTGGCCAGATCCTCGTCCATAAGGACAAGGGGCTGCACACGGGCGTACTTTTCCAGCACCTCGTCGATCACGCCCTGCAAAAAGGCATTTCGCTCGAAGCGCTGATATTCAAAAAGATTCTTTACTGATGCTTCCAGCATCCGATCTCCTCCTCCAGCCGGATCGCCAGTTCATACGGGCTCCTCCCCCGGAATGCATCGCCGATGCTTTCAAACAAGGGCAGGACATTGTGGATCTTCCGGGCCAGAGCGTCCAGACGTTCCCGCCGGTCTCCGTCTCCGTCCAGGTAGTTTTCCAGTCTGCCGCCGGTATACCGCCCGCCTTTGATTCCCAGAAAGCGTTCTTCCACAGCAGGATCGAAGCGTCCGAATGCGGCGGCGATGCCTGCCGCGTCCGCCACCAGCTCATCCCACACGGCGTCCTTCTTGTCGGGAAAGAACCTGCGGCAGATAAAGTGGGTACACTCATGGACCTTGCGGATCGTGTGAGAGACGGACAGCCATTCCCTCTCGTCCAGGTCCATGATTTCCGCGCTCACCGCACTGTACGGTCCGACGGACAGAACGATCAGCGCATCCTTGAAATTGGCTTTGTCCGCGGTGAAACGGGCAAACTCGCCCTCCCAATCCGCCCCGGGGCCGTGGAGACGCACAAATTCTTCCTTGTGATCCCAAATCCTGGTCCAGTTGATGACACCGTCCAGAATAGCGGCACCCTGCGTCCGGGGAATGGGAACAGGGGTGCAGCGGTTGGCCATGATCTGCAGAAACAATTCAAAGTCAGCCCGCCGGTGAAGCGTGATCACCGGGACCGCTCCCGCAGGGGTCTCCTCCGGCAGGCAGGAGTCCTTCGGGTCCCCCGCAAAATGCGCCAGGGACCGGGTAGGTGCGTCCTGGCCGCAGAGGACAATATCACGGTATCGCTCCTCCGCATCCGGTGTGCCGGGCATAAGGAAGAGCTGGGGATAAACACGGGCGAGGCCCGGGATCGTATCTCTTCCGTGAAGGATCAGATTGCGTACGTCCATGTGATCAACCTGCCCCGCGCTTTTCTTGAATCCCCCGGAGCCTGCATGGGCTCCGGGGGACAGGGTCTGCCGTTGTGTCAGCGGATCAGTTCCACAGCATGTGGTTGACCAGCAGCTGCACAGAGTAGGGATCGTAGCCGGCCTTGCGCAGGGCGGCCTCGCGGGCGGCGCCAACGCCGTACTTGCCGGCAATGACATCCCGGGCCACCGGCTCGTTCTTGTCCAGCACGGAGTTCACCAGGCTCTGGACCACGTTGGGATCCAGGCCGGCCCGACGCAGGGCGTTCACGCGATCGGCGCCGTTGCCGTAGTCGCCGCGGATGCAGGCGTAGGCAGCGACCAGTTCCTTGGTGTAGCCGCCGGAGACTTTCTCCAGGCTGTCGTCAGCCAGCTGCTCGATTTTCTTCTCTTCGCTCATGTTTTTGATCTCCTTTTCTAAAAAAGTTTTTTATTGTTTATTTCTTCCCTTCCCGCAAACGGGACGGGAGGATGCCGGGAAAACGTTGCTTTGTTTCAATACTTACTTACGGACGCCGAAGGTTTCGGTCTTGGGATCCCAGAGCATGTTGTTCACCAGGAGTTGGATCGTGTCAGCCGGATAGCCGGCGGCGGTCAGGGCGTCCGTCCGGGCCTGGCCCCTGCCGTACTCGCCGCGGATGACTGCGAAAGCCACATCCTCGTATTTGTTCAGCGCATCGGCAAGGCCCAGCACAGCATCGGGGTTGAGGCCCGCCCGGCGCAGGTTGGCGGCGCATACATCGGCCCCGCCGTACTGGCCCTTGTTCACGGCGTAAGCCGCTTCCAGGTTCGCACTCATGCCGCCGGAGACGTTTTCCAGGGTTTCGTCAGGCAGCTTGTCGAAGGTTTTTTCATCGCTCATGATTCTTTTCTCCTTTTTGTATTTCTTTCCGACGGGGGCCGTAAAGGGAAGACGCGCCGGTGAAACTCACTGTAGAGGGCCGCGAACGGCGGTTCTCTCTTGCTCACTCCGTCTCTTTATACGAGGAAAATCGCTTTTGGGACGGGTTTTTTCAAAAAAATTTTTTACTGGGTCGGGACATCCAGGCGCTGTCTGGCCACCAGTTCGGCAAAGAAGCCGTTTTTCTCGATCAACTCGTCGTAGGTCCCATCCTCCATGATGCGGCCCTTGTCCAGCACCAGGATCCGGTCGCAGTTCTTAATGGTGGAGAGCCGGTGGGCAATGACGATGCGGGTGCATTTGAGCTTGTCCAAAGCATCCGAAACCTGTTTCTGCGTCCGGTTGTCCAGTGCGGAGGTGGCCTCGTCGAACATCAGGATCCTTGGCTTGGGCGCCACGGCCCGGGCGATCATCAGCCGCTGCTTCTGTCCGCCGGAGATCCCTCCCTGTCCTTCGGAGATGACGGTCTGCATCCCCATGGGCATGGCCCGGATATCGTCGGCGATACCGGCCGTCTCGGCGGCTTCCCACGCATCATCCAGCGTGAGCTGCGGAGCGGAGATCACGATGTTGGAGAAGATGTCCCCCTGGAACAGGCTGCCGTCCTGGGTCACCACACCCATTTTACGGCGCAGCGAGCGCAGATCCAGCTTGGACATATCCTTGCCGTCGTAATAGATGGCGCCCTTTTCCGGGGTCTCGAATCCCAACAGCAGGCGCAGGAGCGTGCTCTTTCCGCAGCCGGTGGTACCAACGATGGCGATGTACTCCCCCGCCTTGATCTTCAGGCTCATCCCGTCCACCACGTAGGGCATGTTCTCGGTGTAGCGGAAATAAACGTTGCTCAGTTCGATGTTGCCCTTGAGAGAGGTCACCATGGACTTGGTCTCAGAGGACTCCGGCTCTGCCTTCAGAATGGGCTCCGCCATCTGCATGATGGGCTTGATCCTGGCCACGGAAAGCGCCACACCGGTGAGAGAAGCGAAGGCGCCGGACACCATGCCGTACGCTACGTTGAAGGTGATGTACTCGGAAGGACTGATCCGGGTCTTCACGGCCAGATAATACATCAAGATCGTCCCCGCCAGGGAAATGGCGGTGGCGATGGCGGTGTTGGCCTTGAGGAACATGGGCGGGTTGTAGTTGAGCTCCGCCGTTTGGGAATAGACGTTGGCCCAACGGGCAAAGGCCCGCTTTTCCGCACCCGCCAGTTTGATCTTCTGCACGCCGGAGATCAGCGCGAAGCTCATGCCGGTCTCCCGTGCGCCCCGCTCCATGGCCTCCTTGCTGATGCGCATCTGGGCAAAGGTGGTCACAATGGTAAAGCCGAGGCTGACCAGGATGATTGCCAGGGCGGGAATCACCAACGCGGGAGCATAGTGGAAGATTCGCGGGATGTACAAGAGAGAGGAAAGCGAAGTCAGGCCCAGGGAGAACACGCTGCCCAGCAGCAGATCACACAGCTGGTTGACTGCGCTGAACCGTTCGGAGAGTTCGCCGGAGGAAAAACTCCGGAAAAAATTTGCCGGCAGGTTCATCAGCCGCATCATCATGGCCGCCTCCACGGAGAGGGAGGTCTTGATCTGGATGCGGTTCATCATCAATTCCCGGACCGTGCTGATCAGTTGGGCCGACAGGATGGCACAGACCATAAACACGGCCGTTCCAATGAGGAGTGTGGTGTTGCCGCTCTCCAGCACATAGCTGGTGAGGAGCCGGGTGATGTTCAGCATGGGCATGCCGAAGAGGGTCACCAGCAGCGTCAGCACCACGATCAGCACATAGTCGCCGGTGTTCAGGCAGTTCTTCAGATAAACCACCAGATCCGGGATCCCCAGCTTTTTCAGCGGCATCGGCTGGTAAAAGCAGACGGCGTCCTCGTCGAACAGCTCTGCCGTTTTCCGACTCACCGAAGTCTTTGCCCCGGTCTCGGGATCCTTGAACCAATACCCCGAAAATGGCTTGGGCAGCAGCGCCACCGGCAGTCCGTCCCCGGCGCGGAAAGCCAGCATGGGGCCGAAAGCATCCTTGTACCAGCCCTTCTCCAGCTTCACGTTCCGACGCATCAGCCCCTTGGGGCGCAGGCAGTATTCCAGCTGTTCGTCGGGGTCCGTGATGCTGTCGGGGATCTCCGTGCTCTTGAAATGATAATATTTCAGGATATCGTCGATGGCTGCCTTGGTCACGATGCGCTCGTCGCTGAGAGCGCCCGCGCTCTGGCGGCCCAGGACGGCGGAGGCCATGCGGATAATAGAATCCTCAAATACTTCCTGATCGCTCAGTTTTCTCTGGCGGATCTGTTCGTCAAACCAACCCATTTCCGCGCCTCCCTTCAGTCGCTGGAGATGAGCTCTGCGTAAAAGCCGCCCTTGGCATAGAGCTCATCATGGGTGCCGCGCTCCACGACAGTACCCTTGTCCAGCACGATGATCTCATCACAGTCGCGAATGGTGGAGAGACGATGGGCGATCACGATGCATGTGATGCCGCGGTCCTTGACGGCCTTTACAAGCTCATACTCCGTCTTGGCGTCCAGAGCGGAGGTTGCCTCGTCCATAATGATGATGGATGGATCCTGGGCCAGGACGCGGGCGATCTCGATGCGCTGGCGCTGGCCGCCGGAAAGGTCCTTGCCTCCCTCGGTCAGCTTCCCGTAGAAGCCGCCCTCCCGGGCCATGATGTCGTCGTAGATCTGGGCGTCCCTGGCCGCGAGGATCATCTCGAAATCCTCGATGGAGTCGTCCCACATTTTTATGTTGTTGGCGATCGTGTCCTCAAAGAGCACAATATCCTGGTCCACTACGGCCACTGAGCCCGTGAACACGCTGCGGTCGATATCCTGGATATGCTTGCCGTCAAAGAGGATCTCCCCGCTCCAGGGCTGGTACAGCCCGGAGATCAGCTTGGAGAGCGTGGACTTGCCGCAGCCGGAGGTCCCCACGAAGGCCACCCGGCTGCCGGGCTTCATGCTCATGGAGAAGTCCTGGATCAGGGGCTTGCCCAGCCGGGAGTAGCCGAAGGAGACGTTCTTGAGTTCAATGGCCCCGGAGAGCTTGGAATAGTCCGCGTCATCCGAAAGAGGCTTGTCGGAGAAGTTGACGTCGACGGGGTATTCCATCACGTCCTCCACCCGCTCCATCTGGGTGCGCATTTCCTGGATCGTCTGTCCGGCCGAGATGAGGGTCATGGCCGGTGACATGAAGGAATTCAAAAAGCCCTGGAAGAGCATGATCTGGCCGAGGGTGAAGGAGCCTCGCATCGTCAGCCAGACGCCCAGCACCATGACGGCCGCGTCCGCCAGCGTGGAGAGCACCGTGGGGATCGCGCCAAGATACTGATTGAGTTTGGCGTATCGTACGCTCTGGGCGTTTACCGACGCCTGGTATCCGGCCCACTTCTGGAAGTAGCCGTTCTCGGCGCCGCTGGACTTGATGGTCTCCACCATCTGGATGCCGGAGACGGTGGCGGAGGAGAGCTTGCCGATGTCCCGCATCTGAACTCTGGTGATATTCACCCTCTTGGCAGAAATCAGCTGGGATACCAACAGGTTCAGGATGATCGTCACGACGCCCACGATGGTCAGCATCACGCTGTAGCGCAGCATGACCACCAGATAGAAGAACATCATGATGGTGTTCAGCAGCAGCGGCGCGAAGGTATTCACCAGAGTCGCCGCAATGGATGCGTTGGTCCCCTGCCGCTGGAGTATGTCGCCTGCCATGCGCTGGGAGAAGAACTCCATGGGCATGCGCAGGATCTTCCACATGAAAGAGCTGTTGCCGATCAGGGCCATCTTCCCGTTGATCTTCAGGGCGTAAACGGCCTGCACCCAGGAAATGATCACCTGAGCGATCCCCAGCATCGCCATCAGCCCCAGGAAGGGTATGAGGAGTTCCCGGTTTTCTCCGGTGAGCAGACGATCCATGAAAAACCGGGAGAAAATGGGATTGATAATGCCGAAAAGATACCCGATCACCGTGGAGAGCATCACGAAAGCAACCGCAGCGCCCGCGCCGACGAGGCGTTTCCGGGCGAAGGCGATGGTGCTCTTGCGCTTGCCTCCTGGCTGGAAATCCGGGCCGGGGGTGATCTGGAGACAGATGCCGGTAAAGGATCTGTCAAATTCCTCCATGGAAACCTTGACCTCGCCCCGGGCGGGATCGTTCAGGTACGCGTAGTTGCCCTTAAAACCGTCCAGTACCACGAAGTGGTTGAAATTCCAGTGAATGATGCAGGGAAAGGCCATGCTGCTCTTGACGGCGCTGAGCTCACAGCGGAACCCCTGGGCCTCAAAGCCGTAATTGCGGGCGGCCACCAGAACGTTCCTGGCGTTGGAACCGTCCCGGGAAACGCCGCAGTCCAGGCGCACCTGTTCCAGCGGCACCCACTTCCCGTAATAGGCCATCACCATGGCCAATGAGGCGGCGCCGCATTCCAGCGCCTCCATCTGCATGACAACCGGAACCTTGACCAAACCGCCGGTCACCGGTTGCTTCCCTTTTTTGTTTCCCATCCGCTCCGTCCTCAGTTAAAGAGAAGCTGCAGCACCTGCGTCTGCCGGAATGTGACCCGGGCGGAATAGCTGCCGTCCGTCAGCGCGGTATCCGCCACCGCAAAGACAGCGCCGTCCTCTGCGGTGCCCACGCCGCTGATGACAGATGAGGTATCCCCTACCGTGACAGTCATTCCGGCCTCAACGTTGCCGGCCTGCCGGGCATCGTCAAAGACCACCACCATGGTGCCGTCCTGTACCTGGGCAGTCCCGGAGGCGTAGCTGTCGATCTGCGCCGTGGCACTCCAGATCAGCATTCCTGCAAGCAGCAGGATCACTGCGATCAGCACGGTCCACATGGCAGGATTTGTGACACGCATATAGTCGTTGAGCTGCTCCGGAGACTGGATACGCTCCATGCTCTCTTTCCGAAACAGAGACGATTGCTCCATTTTTTGATCTCCTTCTGTCTGTCCGGCGCCGGGGCAGATATATACGGCGCCGGAATATGCACTGATCAAATATAATACTGCAAATTACTTCAGTTTTTTAGTATATACCTTATGGGGGCAAAATGCAACAAAAAGCGACAAGAAAAAAGGAAAGAAACCAATCAGGGATAAAAAAATCAACAAGAAAAAACGAATAGAAACAACGGCTCCGGCTCCGCTCCCGGAAAGCGTCGAGCCGCGGATTCCTCTCTCCCTCGGCGGACCGCCCCGGAAGAGGTCCCGTCCTTCCGGGAAAAAGTGCACGCGGAAGCGGGACTTGTAAAAACAGGCACGATGAGTTATTATTTATTTTGTATAGCCATTTCTGACGCGGGGATCGGCGGGGGCTCTCCTGCCGCCGGAATCGTTCCTGCAGACAGGTCTTTCGCAGGCCTTTCGGCGCCGACCGAACGGAAAGCAGAAAAAACACCAACATATAAAAAACAGAAAAAGGAGAATACATCATGCTCACCATCAACAAGACGTCGGACGGCTCGTCCCTGACCGTGGCCCTGGAAGGGCGGTTGGACACCACCACTTCCCCCCAGCTGGAGGAGGAACTGAAAAGCGCTCTGGACGGGATCCGCGCGCTCGTGTTCGATCTGGAAGGGCTGGAGTACATCTCTTCCGCGGGGCTGCGGGTGCTGCTGTCCGCGCAGAAGCGTATGAACCGACAGGGCGGGATGAAGCTGATCCACGTCAACGACGTGATCCGTGAGATCTTTGAGGTCACCGGCTTTACCGAGATACTGACCATCGAATAACGGGAGGAGATCGATGCCGGAAAAAAGTGTCAGAGAAATGAGCGTGCTGGAGAGAAAGCACTTCTCTCTGGCCGCCAAAACGTTCCGCGCCTCGGCGATGGGCTGCGCCCTGTTGGGCCTGGTAGCGCTGATCGTCGGACTGGGTCTGTATGCGCTGGCCCTTTCCGGTCAGTACATCCGCCACGCCTTCGACATCGCCAGCTACGCCTCCGTATCGGCGACCCACGGCGCGGATTCCGTCGGTCTGGCGGAGGACGTCATGACCATCTACCGGGGTCTGAGCGAGGCGGACCGGCAAAAGAACGGGACTCAGGAGTACCGCGACCTGTTCTCTTCCCTCAACATGGAAAAAGGCAGCGATTTCGATATCCTGACCCACATGCTCCGGACTTTCGTGCACAACAACGACGTGGACTACGTCTATCTCGCCATGTATGACGAGGACACCTGCGCCATGGTCTATGTGGTGGATCCGGACGAAACGGAGCCCATGTATCCCGGCGAGTGGGAGTCTGTGACCCGGAAGGGGATGCGCAAGTTCCTGGACTGGGACGGCACGGGCATGCTCTACGACATCGACCGGACGGAAAAATACGGCTGGATGTGCACCGCGGGCGTGCCTCTCCGAAACGGCGAGGGCGAGATCTGCGCCTTTCTTCTCGCCGATGTGACGATCAGCAAGATGTGGGCGGGGATGAGATCCTACGCTCTGCAGGTCACCCTGGCGGTCCTGGCTATCACCGCCCTTGTGGCGTACGTCCTCGCCCGGTACATGAGAAAGCGGATCGCCGAGCCTGTCAACGCCATCGCGGACGCCGCCGTGGACTATGTCCGGGACAAGCGTGCCGGGGAGGGATCCACGGACCATTTCTCCCGGCTGGATATCCATACCGGGGACGAGGTGGAGAATCTCTGTCTCATCATGGCGGACATGGAGCGGGATCTGACGGAGATCGAAAACGACCTCACCGCCGTGACCGCCGAAAAGGAACGCATCGGCACCGAGCTTTCCCTGGCCAAACGGATCCAGGCGGCGATGCTGCCCCATATCTTTCCTCCCTTCCCGGACCGGAAGGAGATCGACATCTTCGCCAGCATGGACCCCGCCAAGGAGGTGGGCGGCGATTTTTACGATTTCTTCCTCATCGACGCAGACCATCTGGGGCTGGTGGTGGCAGACGTGTCCGGCAAGGGGATCCCGGCGGCGCTGTATATGATGACCACCAAGATCATCCTCCAGAGCTGCGCCATGCTGGGCAGCTCCCCGGCGGAGATCCTCACCAAAACCAACGAAGCCATCTGCTCCAACAATCAGGAGGAGATGTTCATCACGGTCTGGGTGGGCATCCTGGATCTGAACACCGGAGAGCTCACGGCCGCCAATGCCGGGCATGAATACCCCATCCTCAAGACCCCGGCGGGAAAGTTTGAAGTGGTAAAGGACAAGCACGGCTTCGTCATCGGCGGCATGGACGGGATGAAATACCGGGAATACCGGATGCAGCTCGCCCCCGGCGCCAAGCTGTTCCTCTACACCGACGGTCTGCCGGAGGCCGCCGACCGTGAAAACAGGATGTTCGGGATGGCCCGGGTGCTGTCCGCGCTCAACGAGACAGCGGACGGTTCCCCCCGGAAAATCGTGGAGAGTATGAAAAACGCCGTGGATCTCTTTGTGGGGGACGCCGAACAGTTCGACGATCTGACGATGCTGTGCGTACACTATCTCGGCAAGGAGCCGGAAGGAGGCAGCCGAATGAAGGAACTCACGCTGGAAGCCCGGGTGGAAAATATCGGCGCGGCCACCGATTTTGTCAACAGCGAACTGGAAGCCCTGGGCTGTCCCATGAAAGAGCAGACGCAGATCGACGTTGCCCTCGACGAGGTCCTGGCCAATGTGGCCAGTTATGCCTATCCCGACGGGATCGGGGAGGTCACGGTCCGCTTGGAGGCGGAGGCAGATCCCCGTGCGGCGGTGATCACCATCCTGGATCGGGGAATACCTTTCGATCCGCTGA
>JAFRDL010000058.1 GCA_017411265.1 Oscillospiraceae bacterium
GCCCGCTCCAGCGCTCCCCAGGGCAGGGTCACGGAGGCCGGGGCGAAGGCGGTGATCCCGTGCCGGGCCAGATACCCGGACATGGTCCGCAGCCCGTCCCCGTCCCCATCGGAGAAATCCGCCCCGGCGCAGCCGTGGATATGGACGTCCACCAGTCCCGGCAGCACCGCCGCGCCGCCCAGGTCCACCGCCTCCGCGCCGGCGGGAACGCCCCTGCAGACGTCCCGGAACACGCCGTTCTCCACCCGGAAGGCGCCGGGAACGAAGCCCCGGTCCGCCAGGAACACCATGGCGTTTGTATAGATCACGGGCCATTCCTCCTTTTCCCGCCCTGATGGTACCATTCTCCGGCGGGTTTTTCAACCGGTGGATGACAGCGGGCGGCGGTTCTGCTATAATAGGGAAAACAAGGAGGCCGCCGGGTATCGGCAGGAGTGAACCGGCGGCGGCATTTTCTGACGGGAGCCGAGGCGAAAAACATGACGCTCATCGAATTCTACGACCGGACTGTGGCCCACACCGCCATGGGGCCCCTGGCCCTCCGGCCGGACAAGATCATCCTGGTGGGAGAGAAATACGGCATGCGGGAGCAGGGCGAGCGGCTGTGCGCGCTGCTGGCGAGCCGGGGCTGTCCCGCGGAAGCGGAGTACCGGGTCATCACCCGCAGCGAGGTGCGTTCCGTGCTGGTCGCCCTGGCCGACATCCTGGACCGGGAGCCGGACTGTCAGATCGACCTCACCGGCGGCGAGGATCTGGCCCTCTTCGCCGCGGGGCAGATCTTCGAGCGGTACCGGAAAAAAGGTCTGCAGTACCACTGGTTCAACGTGCGCACCGGTCAGGTGAAGGACTGCGATCTGGACGGGGAGAAGGCCATCGTCCCTCAACCCACCCTCACCGTGGAGGAGCAGATCGCCCTGTGCGGCGGGCGGGTGATCTTCGACGACGAGAAGCCGGACACCAGCCACCGCTGGCCCACGGACGAGGATTTCGGCCGGGATGTGGAGGCCATGTGGGCCGTGTGCGCCAACGACTGTGACCTGTGGAACCGGCAGATCCAGATCCTGGGCGAGATCAACCGCTACCGGGACAAGACCCTTCCCGCCCTGGTGACAGAGGTGGACATCGCCAGGATCTGGCCCATCCTCACGGCCCACAACGGGGACGTGGATCTGTCGGCGGTGTACGGCGACCTGGCGGAGCGGGGGCTTTTTTCCGAGTTCCTGCTGGACTCGAAAAAGCTGCGTCTCCGGTACAAAAGCGAGGCCGTGCGGCAGGCTCTCTCCAAGGCGGGCACCGCCCTGGAGCTGATGACCTGGCACCTGGCCCGGACGCTGGTATACAAGGGCGAGCGGGTGTATGACGACGCGGGCACCGGCGTCTACATCGACTGGGACGGGGAGCTCCGCGGGCGGTACGCCCCGGAGACCGACAACGAGATCGACGTGGTGCTGATGAAGGGCATGATCCCCTACTTCATCTCCTGCAAGAACGGCACCATCGACACGGAGGAGCTGTACAAGGTCCACACGGTGGCGGAGCGCTTCGGCGGGCCCTACGCCCGGAAGGTGCTCATCTGCACCACCTGGGGTTCCCTGAACCAGCGCAAGCAGGCCACGCTGAAGGACCGGGCCCGGGAAATGGGGATATACATCCTGGAAGGCGTCCATCGGATGAGCGCCGCCGAATTCCGGGATGAGCTGCGCAAGCTGGACGACAAGACCATACATGTGAGGTAGCCCATGAACGAACAGGTACAGATCATCCCCATCGTGGTGGGCGTCACCGGCCACCGGGTCCTCCGGGAGGAGGACCGCCCGGCGCTGATCGCCGCCGTGAAGGCGGAGCTTTCGGCCCTCCGGTCCCGCTGTCCCAACTCCCCGCTGAAGATGCTCAACTCTCTGGCGGAGGGGAGCGACCTCCTCTGCGCCAAAGCGGCGGAGGAGCTGGGCATTCCCGTGCTGGCCGCTCTCCCCATGGATTACGGGGAATACGTGAAGGACTTTTCCCCCGGGGGAAAGGAGGCGCTGGACCGGGCCATCGCCGGGGCGGAGCGGGTGTTCGTCGTCCCGCCCACCGAGGCGGAGCCGGGAACCGTCAGCCGGGACTTTCTCTACCGGCAGGCGGGGATCTACATGGCCGCCCACAGCCACGTGCTGCTGGCCCTGTGGGACGGCGGCGAGGGGACTCCCGCTGCCTGCGGCACGGCGGAGGTCGTGGATTTCGCCCTGCGGGGCTCCTACCAGCCCGCCATGGGCTCCGCCATCCGGCTGGGCACCGGCGAGAGCGTGCTCCACATCTTCACGCCCCGGGGCGAACGTGCCGGGGCGGCGGGCACGGTCCGCTGGCTGGGGGACACGGAGGCCACGGCGGAGATCCTCGCCCGGACCGACGAGTTCAACGCTCTGGCGGCGGCGTCCGCCCCGAAAAAAGGGCCCCTGCTCCCGGAGGACCGGCCGGACGATCCCCTGCTGGCCGACCTGGAGCGGGCCTATCAGACCGCCGACACCCTGAGCACAGGCTTTGCCGGGATCTACCGCCGCACCCTGGCGCTGCTGGCCGCGGCCAGCACCATCCTCACCCTGGCCTTCCTTCTCTATGACGAGGCGGAGGCCATCTGGATGATCTTCGTGTGCGGCGCCATGCTGGCGGCAGCCTGGCTGTGCATGCGCCGCGCCGCCCGCTCCGCCTGCCATCGCCGGTACATCGAATACCGGGCGCTGGCGGAGAGCTGCCGGGTACAGGCCTTTCTCCGGTACGCCGGGAGCGCCCTGCAGGCGTCGGACGTGTTCTCCTGGATGCAGCAGGCCGAGACCGCCTGGATCCCGGACGCCCTGTGCGCCCTCGCCGTCGGCCCCATCCCCGGGGAGACCCGGGATATCCGGTCGTGCTGGGTGGGCGTCCAGGAGGCGTACCACAAAAAGGCCGCCGGGAACGCCCGCCGTCAGGCCGACGGCAGCGACCGGGTGGTGCACGTCGCCCTGATCGTGAGCGTGTCGCTGTACGTGGCCGCCCTGATCTTCGAGCTGGCCGCCGGAGGCAAGCTGGCCCGCCCCGTCTTCCCCGTGGCGGATCCGGAGGTGTACCGCACCATCCTGAAGATCGTCCTGGGCAGCATCTCCGCCGCCACGCTGTTCATCTCCAACTACTCCGGACGGCTGTCCCTGCCCCGGAAGCTCTCCGACCACACCAAGATGGAGCGCTTCTACGCCCGGATAGGCGATCAGCTCACGCTGCGGGGACAGACGGAGGACCTTCTGGCCCTCCTGGCCCGGGAGGAGCTCATCGAAAACGGCAACTGGTGCTCCTACCAGCGGGACAACAGCCCGGATCTGAGCGTATAAACCCGCAGGAAAAGCCCGCCGCCGGAGTTTTCCGAACTCCGGCGGCGGGCTTTCCTTTTATTTTCGGTGGACCGCCATGCGGACGGCGTAGTCCATGGCGTTTTGAAGGCTCAACGCGTTGGCCCGGCCGTCTCCCGCGTGGCCGAAGGCGGTGCCGTGGTCCACGCTGGCACGGAGGATGGGCAGGCCCAGCGTCACGTTCACCCCGGCCACCGCGTCCCAGCGGCCCTCCTCCCGGTTGTACACGAACCCTTTGACCTTCAGAGGGATGTGGCCCTGGTCGTGGTACATAGCCACCACGATATCGTACCAGCCCCCCAGCGCTTTGGAGAATACGGTGTCCGGGGGCGTGGGCTTCCTCTCCGGGATGCAGATCCCCTCTGCCAACGCGGCGTCGATGGCAGGCTGGATCTCCCGGATCTCCTCGGAGCCGAACAGGCCGTTCTCCCCGCAGTGCGGGTT
The DNA here is from genome assembly GCA_017411265.1 of Oscillospiraceae bacterium. Lineage (GTDB taxonomy): Bacteria > Bacillota > Clostridia > Oscillospirales > Oscillospiraceae > Apopatocola. Next base: position 3,804 of record JAFRDL010000058.1, read on the forward strand.
CAGGCCCGCCACCGCGATCCGGGGCTTTTCGATCCCCAGCGCCCGGCAGCCGGCGTCCGCCATGCGGATCACCTCCAGCACCCGATCCTTCTTCACCCGGTCACAGGCCTCCCGGAGAGACACGTGGGTGGACACGTGGACCACCCGCAGATCCTCACAGGCCAGCATCATAGTGTATGTGTCGGAATGGGTCAGCGCGGCGTAGATCTCCGTATGGCCGCTGTAACGGTGCCCCGCCAGGTGGATGGCCTCCTTGCTCAGGGCGTTGGTGACCGTGGCGTCCACCTCCCCGGCCATGGCCAGGGCGATTGCCTTTTCCACATACCGATAGGCGGCCTCGCCCCCCAGGGCGCAGGCGCCCACGCCGAAGGGTCTGGGGTCGGCGGGATCCCCGGGGATGTCCTCCCGGCGGATCAGGCCCAGGTCCAGCACGTCGATCACGCCGGGACGGAACAGGGCCTCGTCCACGCGCTGAACGGGATGGATCTCCGCGGCGGTCCCGGAAACCGTCCTCACCGCCGCGGCGGCGTATTTCATGCTTTCCCCGTCCCCCACCACCAGCGGCCGGCAGCGCTCGTACACCGTCGGGTCCGACAGTGCCTTTACGCTGATCTCCGGGCCGTTGCCAAAGGGATCCCCCATGGTGATCCCCAGAATGGGTCTTTCCATCTTTTCTCTCCCCTTCCTCGGATCGTCGCCCGCCAGGGCGCACAGCAGCTCCGGCTCCCCGAAGCCGCCGGATTTGGAGATCAAGGTCCGCTCCTTTTCCCGGAAGATCATCCGGTTGAGCACCACTCCGGGGGCCAGTTCTCCCGTTGGGGCCAGTTCCCGGATCCCGGCGGCGCGCATCACCGCCAGAAGGGTGTCGCCGCCGGTGCACAGCAGCGCCGTGTCCGGCCCGGTCTCCAGCAGCGTTTTCCCGATCTGCCCCAGCTGGGCGGCCACCCGCCCGCGGTCCGCCGGTGCGGCGCTTTGGGCGGTCTCCGCCGGGTCGTTGGCGTCGATCATGCACAGCCCCCGCTCCCCGGCCAGACGGACCCATGCCGCCGCCCGTGCCCGGTTTTCCGCCGCATGGGCGTTCCAGTCGGTTTTCTGTTCCCCGGTCAGACGGATCCGGGGATATCCCGCCCGCTCCGCCGCATCCAGCTGCCGGAGCGTCACCGGGTTCCGGCTGCCGCACAGCACCAGCAGCGGGCCGGGCCGACTCACGGTCCCCGCCCGCGCCGTTCCCAGTTTCAGGCGCTCCGCCAGCGCCGAGGCAAAGGCGGCGCAGCCCGCCGTCAGGCGCAGGGCGTCCTCCTCCAGACCCAGGGCGATCTGTTCCAGGTCCCGGTCCGAGGCGGCGTCAAAAACATGGACGCCGGGCCCTTCCGCCGAGAGGTCATCCGCGGCATGGAGCCGCACCGGCCTGTCGGCGGTCTCCCCCAGGATCTCCTCCACCCGGGAGCTTCGCACCGGCTCGAAGGGGTCCCGCCCGAATACGCTCTCCGCCACGGGAAGGCCGTCCGCATAGTGAACCCCGCCCCGGGTGATCCGCCCCAGCCGGGGATAGGCGGGGACGAACGTCAGCCGCTCCGCGCCCATGGCGTCCATGACGGCGGAGAGCTCGCTGCCGATATTCCCCCGGAGGGCGGAATCGGTCTTCTTGTAGAGGAAGGGGACGCCCCTTTCCCGGGCCAGGGACGCCAGGCGGAACAACGCGTCATAGGCGTCCTCCGGGGACAGGTGCCGGGACTCGCTGTTCACCACCAGCACTTCCGCGTCCCCGGACCCGGCGGCGGGCACGCCCCAGGGCAAAACACGGACGGACGCGCCCCGGGCGGCGAATTGCACCCCGGTGTCCAGCGCGCCGGTAAAATCATCCGCGATGATCCAAAGCCTTGCCATGTCCGCTCCTGTCCGCCGGAAGCCCCGGCTCCGTCTCTTTGTATGCGATTATACACGAAGGGGGCTTTTCTTTCAATCACACAGCGGGATTCTTCCCGGGACACAGGGAACGTCTATTCTATGAAAAAACCGCTCTTTCCGTGTTTTTATGCTTTTCTTTTCGGATAGTTCCGAAGACTATTGATTTTTATTCATCCAAAGAGTATATTTATTGATGTTTTTGAAAAACCGCTTGGGAGGGACAAATATGGAGAAAAACCGCGAGCGTCTCGCAAGCCGTCTGGGCTTCATCCTGCTCAGCGCCGGATGCGCCATCGGCTGCGGCAACGTATGGAAATTCCCGTGGATGACCGGGCAGTTCGGCGGCGGCGGATTCGTGCTGGTCTATATCCTCTGCCTGCTGGTGCTGGGTCTGCCGGTCATGGTCATGGAATTTGCCATGGGCCGTGCCAGTCAGGCCAGCCCCCTGGGCATGTACCAGAAGCTGGAAAAGCCCGGCGCGAAGTGGCACATCCACGGCTGGTTCGCCCTGCTGGGCAACGTCGCTTTGATGGCGTTTTACACCGTCGTCACCGGCTGGATGATCTATTACTTCTGGATGTTCCTCACCGGCCGGAACGCCGGGCTCGGTTTTGTGGAGATGATCACCAACCCCGGCGTCAACGTCCTCTTTCTGGCGATCGCCGTCGCCGCCGGCTTCGGTGTCCTGAGCGTTCGACTGCAGGCAGGTCTGGAGCGCATCACCAAGTATCTGATGGTGTTCCTGCTCATCCTGATGATCGTGCTGGCGATCCACAGCGGTACGCTCCCCAACGCGGGGCAGGGCCTCCGGTTCTATCTCGTTCCCGACTTCCGCAAGATCACCGGCAGCGTCGTCGTCGGCGCCATGAACCAGGCGTTCTTCACTCTGTCGCTGGGCATCGGCTCCATGGCGATCTTCGGCAGCTACATCGGCAAGGAACGTTCCCTCATGGGGGAGAGCGTCAGCGTCATCGTTCTCGATACCGTCGTGGCCATCGTCGCCGGTCTTATCATCTTCCCGGCCTGCGCCAGCTACGGCATCGAGGTGGGATCCGGTCCGGCGCTGCTGTTCAACACCATGGCGACCGTCTTCAGCAACATGGCCGGCGGCCGCTGGTGGGGCGCGCTGTTCTTCCTCTTCATGGTCTTTGCCGCGTTCTCCACCGAGCTGGCCGTGTTTGAAAACATCCTGGCCATGGTGCGGGAGAAAACGGGCTGGTCCCGTCCGAAGGGCAGCATCATCTGCGGCCTCGGGATCTTTCTGATCTCTCTGACCACCGCGCTGGGTTACAGCAAGTTCAGCTTCCATCCCTTTGCCGAGGACAGCGCGTGGCTGGATCTCTGGGACTTTATCGTCTCCTATAACCTTCTTCCGCTGGGCGCGCTGATCTTCTCTCTGTTCTGCTGCAACAAATCCGGCTGGGGCTGGGAAAACTTTCTGGCCGAAGCCAACGCGGGCGCCGGCATGAAGGTCCGGAACTGGATGAAGCCCGTCTTCCGGTTCGTCGTCCCCGCGGTCGTCGCCTTCCTTTACATCTACGGTCTTGTGACCTTCAAATGGAAGTGATCCGGGAAAGCATATGTTTCGGCGGCGCACCCTGCGGGGGTGCGCCGCCGTTTTTTGCGGGAGGGAACGGCCCCCGGTTTTTGGCCGGTCAGCCGGCGCCGTGCGGCAAATCGGCACACCGTCGGCCTGACGGACCGCGCACCGAAAAGCAGCTTCCGGATACGCAGACCCGCCCCGGTCCGAAGGCCGGGGCGGGCTTGCGTTTTATCGTTTGGCGGGATCAGTACATGCCGCCCATGTCGGGAGCGGGGGCGGGAGCGGGAGGCTCGGGGATGTTGACGACCATGGCCTCGGTGGTCAGCACTGTGGCGGCCACGGAGGCGGCGTTCTCCAGCGCGCTGCGGCAGACCTTGGTGGGATCCACGATGCCCGCGGCGATCATGTCCACATACTCCTCCTTGGCGGCGTCGAAGCCGTAGCCGGGGATCTCGCTGGAGCGGACCCGATCCAGGATCACGGCGCCCTCCAGACCGGCGTTGGCGGCGATCTGGACCAGAGGCGCCTGCAGGGCCCGGGCCACGATGGCGGCGCCGGTCTTCTCATCGCCGGCGAGCTCGGCCACTACCTTCTCGGCGGCCAGACCGGCCTGCACGTAGGCGGTGCCGCCGCCGGCCACGATGCCTTCCTCCACAGCGGCCTTGGTGGCGTTCAGAGCGTCCTCCACCCGGAGCTTCTTCTCCTTCATCTCGGCCTCGGTAGCGGCGCCGACCTTGATGACGGCCACGCCGCCGGCCAGACGGGCCAGGCGCTCCATGAGCTTCTCCCGGTCGTAGTCGGAGGTGGTGATCTCATACTGGTTCTTGATGGAGGCGACCCGGTCCTTGATGGCCTGGGCAGAGCCCGCGCCGTCCACGATGATGGTGTTCTCCTTGTTCACCTTGACCTGACGGGCACGGCCCAGCATGTCGATGGTGGCTTCCTTCAGCTCCATGCCGTAATCGCTGGAGATGACCTGGCCGCCGGTGAGGATGGCGATGTCCATCATGGTTTCCTTGCGCCGGTCGCCGAAGGCGGGAGCCTTGACGCACACGCAGGTGAAGGTGCCCCGCAGCTTGTTCAGCAGGATGGTGGCCAGGGCCTCGCCCTCCACCTCGTCGGCGATGATGACCAGCTTCTTGCCGGCCTGCACCACCTGCTCCAGCAGGGGCAGCAGCTCCTGGATGTTGGAGATCTTCTTGTCGGTGATGAGGATGTAGGCGTCGTCGATGACGGCTTCCATCTTCTCGGTGTCGGTGACCATATAGGGGGAGACATAGCCCCGGTCAAACTGCATGCCCTCCACCACCTCGGAATAGGTCTGGGCGGTCTTGGACTCTTCCACGGTGATGACGCCGTTCTGGCCCACCTTCTCCATGGCCTCGGCGATCAGGGTGCCGATGTGCTCGTCGCCGGAGGAGATGGTGCCCACGCGGGCGATGTCGCTGGTGCCGTTCACCGGCTGGGAGGCGGCCTTGATCTCCGCCACGGCGGCCTCGGCGGCCCGGGCGATGCCCCGGCGCAGCACCATGGGATTGGCGCCGGCGGCCAGGTTCTTCAGGCCCTCCTTGATGATGGCCTGGGCCAGCACGGTGGCGGTGGTGGTGCCGTCGCCGGCCACGTCGTTGGTCTTGGTGGCCACTTCACGGATCAGCTGCGCGCCCAGGTTCTCGGCGGGATCCTGGAGCTCGATCTCCTTGGCGATGGTCACGCCGTCGTTGGTGACCAGGGGCAGTCCGAACTTCTTGTCCAGCACCACGTTGCGGCCCTTGGGCCCCAGGGTGATCTTTACGGTATCGGCCAGCTTGTCCACGCCGGCCTGCAGGGCCTTGCGGGCCTCGTCGCCATAAACCAGATTCTTAGCCATTGTTCACAACCTCCTCTTATTCCACGATCGCCAGGATGTCGGACTGGCGCACGATGGTGTACTCCTCGCCGTCCAGCTTCACGTTGGTGCCGGAGTACTTGCCGGCGATGACCTTATCCCCGGCCTTGACTTCCATCTTGACCTCGTTGCCGTCCACCATTCCGCCGGGGCCGACGACGATGACCTCGTACACCTCGGGCTTCTCCTGGGCCGCGCTGGTCAGGATGATGCCGCCCTTGGTCTTCTCTTCCGCTTCCGTCCGCTTCAGGACCACGCGGTCAGCCAACGGTTTCAGATTCATGTTTTCCGTCCTCCTGTATGATTTTTTTGTTTTACATGGTCAAAGATTTAGCACTCAAAAGCACAGAGTGCTAAATCTTGGCTATAACATAGCACAGCCTTACGGCAAATGCAAGGGGTTTCCCGCCGAATTCAAAAATTTTTCATAAAAAAGAGAGACGGGGGCGCC
>JAFRDL010000059.1 GCA_017411265.1 Oscillospiraceae bacterium
CAACAGGGCGATAAAAGTCTTTTTCATGGTTCCTCCTGTGGGAAAGGTGATTTACGCGGCAGCGACGCCGTCCAGGGCGATGAGCTCCCGGTTCCAGGTGAAGTACACCCGGACAGGACCGGCCGCGGCCTCCTCCGGGACGCATACGGAGAAGCCCTCCGGCCCGGGGATCGCCTCATAGAGCGTGCCGCCGGCGGACACATACACGGGGGAGTCGGTTTCCGGCTCCAGCCCGCCGTAATCGCCGCGGAGGACAGTATACCCCGTCAGCGAGCTCTTGGCAAGAGTTATTTCCGCCTCAAAGCGGTATTCCCCCGCGCCGTCCGCCAGAGAGTCCGGGCGTTCCGGGGCGGGGAAGGTGGGGGCGTAGACGTTGAGATACCGGAGATTGCGCTCCACCAGCTCCACTACCATCACGTCCCCGGGGGAGAGCTCCTCCGGGGCGTAGTCGTTTTTCCGGGAGAAGGTCGCCTCGGCAAAGCTATCCGCCAGATAGGGGTAGAGATTGCGTCCGAAGGAGTCCCGGTAGCACAGCAGCCGCCCCTCTCCGGCGGGGTTTTCCGTGCGGATGGTGATGCTGTCCGGGTTGGCGGTGCCGGCGGTGAAGGCAAAGCCGGGAGCGTATGCAAAGTCCGGCTCCGTTCTCTTTCCGGCGGGATAAAGCATCTCGTAGAGGTCTCCCCGGTGAGAGCTGTCGGCAAACGGCCCGTGACAGTACCCGCTCTCCCGGCCCGCAGCGGCCAGGATGGCGTCCGCAGCCAGGGCCGCGCCCTTTCCGTTCCAGTGGCTGTCGGTCCGGAAGTAGAGAGTCTCCGCCGCCCGGTCAAAGGCGGCAAATAGGTTTACATAATTTACGCCCATTTCCGAGAGCAGGGCCTCCAGGGCCTCCGCGTTGGAGGGAGCGTCCCGCCGGGTGCGGGCGGGCATGTTCTCCTCATACAGGGAGTTTTTGTTGGGGGCGACGGTAAAGAGGAACGCCGCGCCCCGGTCCTCCGCGTGCTCCTGGAGCAGCCGCAGCGTCCGGGCGGCGCACCACAGCTCCCGATCCGTCATGGGGTCGGAGCGGGTGTAGTCCGCCAGGGTGGGCGCATAGTACAGCCAGCCGTCGCTCCCCAGCACCACGCTGTCGGTGACGGAAACGCCGAACAGCGCGGCGTTGAGCCTTGCCCAGGCGGTGACGCACTCCTGCCGCAGGGAGAAGCGGTCGCCCACATAATCCCCCCAATCGGCCAGTACGTCCGGATTAACCTTCCCGTCCCGGTTCGTGAAGGAGGGCTTCGGGGCCAGCACCTCGTTGGCCCCGGCCTTCGCCCCGCCGGTGAGGAGCAGCCCCACGGAGGGGATCAGGCACAGAAGAAGGAAAACACCGACGAACAGAAGGGAAACCGTTTTTTTGCTCATCCCGTCCCCTCCTTAAAACTGCTGGTAGATGAAGGGAGAGAAGCTCCCTCCGGAAATGGCCAGCACGCACACGATCAGCCCCAGCACCGCCAGAACGTTTTTGCCGTATTCCCAGTACGGCGCCCGCTCCGGCGCGGCCTCCATCCACCGGACCAGGGCCGGGACCGCGGGGAAGGAGAAGAGGATCCCCAGCCCCATCCAGACCAGCCGGTCGGCGGTGAGGATGCCCTCCGCGGCCAGCCGTCCCGCCTCCGGTGTGGCGGCGAAGGAGAACATGGCCCCCAGCACGCCGAAGCCCTGGGCGGGGGTGGCAGCCCGGAACATCACAAAGCCCAGGATCACCACCAGCAGGGTGTAGACCCGCAGCAGGACCCGGACGGGGGGCTTTTCCTGCCACCGGTCAAAGGTCCGGCGGAACCGCCCCTCCAGGGATACGAACAGCCCGTGCCACAGCCCCCACAGGATGAAGGTCCAGCCCGCGCCGTGCCAGAGCCCGGTGAAGAAAAAGACGATCATCCGGTTGCGGAAGGACTTCCAGGCTCCGCCCCGGCTGCCGCCCAGGGGGATGTACAGGTAATCCACGAACCAGCGGTTGAGGGTCATGTGCCACCGCCGCCAGAACTCGGTGACGGTGCGGGCCGTGTAGGGATAGTCGAAGTTCTCCGGGAAGGTGAAGCCGAAGCATCGGCCCAGCCCGATGGCCATGTCGCTGTAGCCGGAGAAATCGAAGAAGATCTGCAGGCAGTAGGCCACGGCGCCCGCCCAGGCCAGAGGCGCACCCATGCTCCCCGGGGAGAGAGCGAACACGGCGTTGGCCACGGCGGCGCTGCCCTCCGCCAGCAGGAGCTTTTTTGCCATGCCCCGGACGAAGCGCCGCAGCCCCGCGGCGGTGTCCTCCACGTCGGCCGGGTGGTCGGCGATCGGCTCCGCCCCCTCGTGCCAGGCCACGATGGGCCCCGCGACCAGCCGGGGGAAGAAGGCCAGGTACAGAAACAGGGAGTCGAACCGCTTCGCGGGAGCGGCCTTGCCCCGGTACACGTCCAGAATGTAGGAGATCCCGTGGAAGGTGAAGAAGGAGATCCCCAGGGGGAGAGCCAGAGGCTGGGCCAGGCCGGGCAGCCCCAGGACGGAGAGCAGGAAATCCAGATACTTGTAAACGCCCAGGAGGACCAGATCCCCCGCCACGGCCAGGGTCCGCCACAGCTCCCGCCGGGACTTGCCCGGGGCGAGGAGCAGGCCGAAGACATAGTTCCACACCGCCGCCAGCAGCAGCACCGGCAGCTGGGCCAGCCCGCCGAAAGCGTAAAACGCCAGACTCAGCAGCGCCAGCAGAAGATTCTTCCCCCGC
>JAFRDL010000060.1 GCA_017411265.1 Oscillospiraceae bacterium
CTTTTTATTTTTTTCCGCGCCGGACGGAACGGCCGATCAGCCCTCCAGCTTTTCGCCGCACTCCTTCAGCAGCTCGATCACCGGCAGGTGCTGGGGACACACGTTCTCGCACTGGCCGCAGGCCACGCAGTCGGAGGCGCGGCCGGTCTCCGCCGTCAGCTCCTCATAATACTGCTTCGCGCTGATGCCCCGCCGGGTGCGCCGGAGGAAGTTGGCGATCCGGAAGATGTCCGGGATGGGGATGGACATGGGGCAGCCGTCCACGCAGTACCGGCAGGAGGTGCAGCCGATCTGGGGGATCTTGGGCCACTCGGTGCACACCTCCTCCACCAGAGCCCTGTCCGAGTCGGTCAGGGGCTCAAAATCCCGGAAGGTGGCCAGGTTGTCCTCCATCTGCTCCTCGGTGCTCATGCCGGACAGGATGGTCATGATCCCGGGCAGGGAACCCACGAAGCGCAGCGCCAGGGACGCCGGGGACGCCCCGGGACGGACGGCGGAGAGCTTTTCCTCCAGCTCCGGCGTCAGGCTGGCAAGCGTGCCGCCTTTTACGGGCTCCATGACCACGATGGGGATGTTCCTCTCCCGCAGGATCTCATACAGTCTCCCGGAGCACACGTCCGGGTTCTCCCAGTCCAGATAGTTCAGCTGGATCTGTACGAATTCCACCTCCGGGTGACGGTCCAGCACTTCCTCCAGATACCCCGGCGTGCCGTGGAAGGAAAAGCCGAAATGCCGGATCTTCCCCTCCGCCCTTTTCTCCGCGGCCCAGGAATAGCAGTCCAGCTTTTCATACGTGTCGCCGTTGTTCCCGTCCTCCACGCAGTGGAGCAGGTAAAAATCGAAGTAGTCCACCCCGCAGCGCTCCAGCTGCTCCGAGAAGATCCGGTCCCGGTCTTCCTTTTCCTTCAGGCACCAGGCGGGGAGCTTGGTGGCCAGGAAGAACCGATCCCGGGGATAGCGCTCCGTGATCGCGGTCTTCACGGCCTCCTCCGAGTGGCCGCCGTGGTAGACATAGGCGGTGTCGAAGTAGTTGAAGCCCGCGGCCATGTAGGCGTCGACCATCCGTTCGACCTGCTCGGCGTCGATCTCTTTTCCCACGGTAGGCAGACGCATCAGCCCAAAGCCCAGTTTGGGCATCGTTTCCATATTCAAGCTCATCGTGATCGCCCCTCTGTCAGAATACAATCATTATATGTCGAGCCGGCGGAAAAAGCAATAGTTCCCGCGGACCGTCCGGCGCTCACAGCTTCCCGGCAAAGAGGCCGCCGGCGCCGCCGGAGTGAAGGAACAGGACGTTGTCTCTCTCGGTGAAGACGCCCTCCTTCGCCAGCTCCACCAGCCCCGCGAAGGCTTTCCCCGTGTAGACCGGATCCAGGAACAGTCCTTCCCGCTCCGCCATCAACGAGATCGCGGCATTGCCTGCCTCCGAGGGGATCGCATACCCCGGGCCGCACATGTCCCGCAGACGGTAATCCTCCGGCGTGATCTCAACGGGAGTCTCCAGCAGTTCCGCCGCCTTGCGCATCAGGGCGGGGGTGATCACGTCGAAGGGGTCGCTGTCCACCATCATGCCGTGGACCCGGGTCCCGGGCAAAAACAGCTTTGCGCCCAGCGCCAGTCCGGCCATCGTGCCGCCGCTCCCCTCCGCGCAGACGATATGGTCGAAATGGATCCCCTGTCCGGCGATCTCCCGGGCGCAGTCCACGTATCCCAGGCTGCCCAGGGCGTTGGAGCCGCCGCAGGGGATCTTGTAGTACGGTACGCCCAACCCGGCTCCGATCCGGTCCATCTCCGCATAGATGTCCCCGTAATCATCGGTATCCACAAAGCGCACGTCCGTCCCCATGAGCTTTTCCAGGAGCTGATTGCCCAGGCATTCGGTGACTCCCCGCTTCTTCAGCACCAGGATGGCCCGCAGGCCCAGCTTTCCCGCCGCCGCGGCGGTCAGCATGGCGTGGTTGGACTGGGCGCCGCCGGTGGTGAACACCACCTGCGCCCCCTTTTCTCCGGCGTCCGCCAGGAGGAACTCCAGCTTTCGGATCTTGTTTCCGCCCAGCCCCAGGCCGGTGAGGTCGTCCCGCTTGACGTATACGTTCGTATGCAGGAGCGCGCTGATGTTTTCCAGCTTCTGGATGGGCGTGGGAAAGACGCCCAGAGAGACTCTGGGAAATCGGTCCAGGGATCTCATACTGTCAATTCCTCCCGTATCAAATGTTCTCCGGTGCGGCCGCGGAAAGCCGCGCCGTGTTTTTTCAGCGCCCGAACGCGCTCCGGCGTCTCATCAGCAGGAAAAGAGCCGCTATGCCGGAATCGGCGGATGCGCGTCACAGCTTCCGCACGGCCACGATCTCGTCCCCGTCCATCTCCCCGTTTTCCACAAATCCGAAGGGGGCGTACAGCTTCCCTGCCGTTGCCCTTGCCCTGATGGTTTTTATCGATCATCAGGAATCCCACGAGCGTATCGTCATGATAGACGCCGAAAGGATACGCGCAGGCATCCTCTGACGTGACGGCGATGTAAGCTTCCACGGTGCTTTCGACGTTGGATGCTGCGAAAGAATACTGCGATTCGAAAGGCTCCGGTTCGATGATGTCCAAGACGTTCCTGTGGTCTGCTTTTTCAGGGTGTATCATGGAAGGCCCACCTCCGCAGACACCCGTTTGTTGCGACGATTATACCATACCCGCCCCCCGCGACACAACAGGAAACCCCTTTTGTCCTCTGGCAGACAAAAGAGGTTTCCCGGATGTGAAGACCCGGCGGAAAGACCGATGCCGCGCTGTTCGCCGGAACCGGAATCGCGCTTTCGAGTTTTTTCGGATCACGATGTGAAAAACCGGAGCAGTCTCTCCCGATAGTCCGGCGCCGTATCAAAGGCGGCATGCCCGTAGCCGACATACAAATACAGCTTGAGCTCCGTATGGTCTTCCAGCTTTTCAGCGATCTCCATGGTCGCATCTGAGTCAAGGACACGGTCCTCATATACACCGACCGCCATCACCGGGCAGCTTATTTTATCCAGCTCATCCACGACATTGAAGTCTCTTGTGCCTTCCACAAAAACGATGAAGCGCTCCAGGTCGGCGTCTGTTGCGGTTTGGGCGGCAGAGATCAGCGTCTCCCGGTATTGCTCATACACTTCCGGAGGATATATCTCCTTTCCGAACTCCAGATACAATCCGACCCTATCCTTTTTCCGGGCAAGCTCCGCCCATCTTTCCAAAATGCGGAACTGCGGTTCCTGAATATGCGCGGAGGTGGACCCCAGCGCCATTTTACGGATCAGCTCCGGATGCTCTATGGCCATGACCAAAGCGATCATCCCGCCCTGTGATGCGCCGAAAACGCAGACGTTCTGCAAGCCGAGAATGCGAAACGCTTCCGCCGTATCCCGGGCCATCTCCCGCACAGGGTAATATGGCGGGATATTCCTGCGCCGGTCAAATACATAGATCGTGAAGCTGTCCTCCAGCGACTGGTACGCAGCTGCGATCGCGTCCGCCGCGCCCATCACACTCTGCACGCTCAAGCCGGGGAGTATGACCAGGACCTGTTCCCCTTGGCCGAAATGAAAATAGTCCATGGCGAAAGAATCCGTATGTACCGTTTCAATCTGTACACTCATTGCCGGCTCCTTTTTGTCGCGTTGCGAATACTTCTTCTCACGAATGACGGCAGCAAAGAGACCGCTCTTGCCTGCGCGCCGCTTGTTCCTTCCGGATCATGCCATCAGATCGTATTTCTCCACGTCGATGACGGCGCTGCCCTGGGCTTCGAAGCACACGCCGTCAGCCGTCTGGGGCGTGTAAAAGGTCATGGACAGGACCTGCTCGCCGTCGTTGACAAAGACCTCCGCGCTGAAGCGGTCCAGGATGATGCGCAGCTTGAGCTCGCCGCCTCGATCCGCCGCGAAGCACTTGCGCTCATGCACGAAATCCCGATTGTACCCGGCGTGGACGCGGCTGATGCGCACCGTAGAGGAATCCGGCCGGTAGGAGACGGAGGAATGGTGCCGGCTGTCCCTGGCGAACCGGACGCAAAAGACGCGGTAGGCGTCTGCCGTCTGAGGGCGGACGGTCACGGTCATATCAAGGAGGCGGCCGTTAACGCCCTGCAGCACGGTTTCCGCGCGGACAGGGACATTCTCATAATGCACGCGGCGCCCGCGCAGCTGCTCCAGCTCGCGGACCGGTACCTGGATCAGCCGTCCGTTTCGCAGCGAAAGCTCCCGCGGGAGGGACATCTGCCCGAACCACTTGCTGCCCTCCGGCGCGATGCAGGTATCCCAGTTCTGCATCCAGCCGATCATGACGCGCCGTCCATCCGGTGTCAGAATCGTCTGCGGCGCGTAGAAGTCGATGCCGTAGTCGACGGCCTGTACCCGATCTCTTTCAAACTTGCCGGTCTTCTCGTCGAAACCGCCGATCAGACAGACGGTGCCGTTGCCGTTGTGAAATTCCAGACCGGCCTGGCACATGTCCTGGGGACTGACCAGAAGAACATGCCTGCCGTCCAGTTCGAACAGATCCGGGCATTCCCACATCTTGCCGTACTCGTTGCCGCAGCGCTCGAGGATCGACCGGAAACGCCAGTGGATCGCGTCCTCGCTCTCGAAGAGAAGGATCGCGCCGCTCTCGTCGTCGCTGCGATTGCCGACGATACAGGCAAAACCGCCGTCGGGGCGGCGGCCGATCTTCGGGTCGCGGAAGTCATGGATGCTGAAGCCCTCCGGGACATCTGCCTCGCCCAGGACCGGGTTTTGCTCGTATTTGATGTAGTTTTCTCCGTCCCCGAAAGCCAGGCACTGGGTCTGGACGGTCGTCTTCGTCCCGTCCTCCCGGGGCACATTTCTCGTCCCGGTGTACATCAGCAGATGCCGCCCGTCGCCGAGCGTCAGCGCAGAGCCGGAGAAGCAGCCGTCCCTGTCGTAGCGTTGATCCGGAGCCAGGGCGGCAGGGAGATGCTCCCAGTGCAGCAGGTCGCGGCTGACCGCATGCCCCCAGTGCATCGGCCCCCACTGTGTGGAGTAAGGATGGTACTGGTAAAACAAATGGTACCGTCCCCGATAGAAGCAGAAGCCGTTGGGGTCGTTCATCCAGCCGACCCGGGGCGTCAGGTGAAAGGCAGGCCGCTCTTCCGCGCGGATAAAAGCGCCGTACTGCGCCTCGTAGTCGCGGGCTTTCCGTAGTTTTTCTATATGGATCATGTCCGTTTCTCCTATACACCTATACAAAACCCCGTTTGCCGAGATGATTATACCACGGCGATTTGCATGAAACAAGAAACCCCTTTTGTCCGCCGGCAGGCGAAACATGATTTCGACCTGGATCGGGCCGCGGCGCGGCTCTGACATGCCCCCGGCGCTCCATTCACTCCCGCGCCGCTCGAATCCCCGTGAGTATGGCATACCGGAAAAGCCACCCCGTTTGGGGTGGCTTTTCTGTGAAAGACCGCGCAAAAAGCGCCTGAAAAACATCGACGGATAGCACAGCAACCGGGATCTGTCATTTTTTAAGCAAGCGGCAGTTTAATTCATACAATGCGGTTTTATTGGAATCCCACGTCAGTCTTGACATGGCATCATCGTAAGTCATCCATTCCAACCCGGTATGCTCACTCGAAAGAATCATTTCAGAAGCACATACAAAGCCAAACGTGTACTCCGGAATAACGATCGTATCCGGCGGCCAAAAAACTCTGTGTTTTTTTGAAATGACGTTGGCAGGAATATATGCCATGGAAGTCAGCGGCATGATATGTTCCGCTTTAACTGACGTCTCTTCGTATATTTCTCTTGCTGCGGCCTCTATCGGCTTTTCGTCATCTTCCCCACCGCCGGCCACAAACTGATATTGATCAATGTCTGAACGATGGAAAACACAATATTGAAGATCCGGATCCATCCTATATGGAATTGCCAATATCTGATATGGTGCCCGCATAATAATGTTCCTCACAGATACCGATTTATTGAAATGATCATACTATAATCGTACTCGCTAAGCAACAAGACTACGTGATATCATTGAAAAAGCGTCTTTTGTCGGTAGACAAAGGACGCTTTTTCATGCGTAAGTCCGCGTAAAAGGGAAAAACCATAGATAGTACGCGTAAAAAGGTACATGCAGAACAGCTCGAATGATTGGAAGTTTTTGCTCACTGTCTCGATGTATTACAGAGTCAGGATCGCGGGCATTTCATACCCTTCTTCATAATGCTCGGGATGCTCCTCAAAGCCGAATGAGAGATACAGCTTTCTTGCTCTTTCATTCGTGGGCTCATAGGACAGCCAGCAGTACTTTGCTTCCCCGGCGGGAAAGGTCCGGATAAATTCCAGCGCCAGCTGCATGGCTTCCCGTCCGTAGCCGTTTCCCTGATACCGTTTGTCGATCATAAATCGCCAGATAAAATAGCTGTTGCGGAGAAACCACTCAGCGCTGGGTTCTTCCCCGTCGTCTTCCCCTACATCGTAGGTGATCATGATAAACCCGACCGGCTTTTTGCCCTTATAGATGCCGAAGGGGAATACCTGTTTTCCTTCGGCTGTCATGCGAATGAAGGCATGGACAAAACTGTCCTTGTTGCTTGCCACAAAATCTCTCTGCTCTTTGGTCACATGAAGATTGATGATGGCGTCAAGGTTATCCCAGGTTATCTTTTCAAAATGCAGTGATTCCGCAGAATTAATGTTAGTATTCTCTTCGCTTTTCATGTTTTTCTCCTTTAATA
>JAFRDL010000061.1 GCA_017411265.1 Oscillospiraceae bacterium
CTTTGCTGCCCCTGCGGATCCGGGGCAAAGCCGACGGGCGATTGCAATTCCCGCTCCGGCATTGTATGATGGAAAAAACGAACCGGGAGGGCGTGGGCCGTGACGGCGGAAAAAAAGAACCGAATAAGGCGCCGGACCGCCCTGCTGTGCGCGGCGGCCGCGCTGCTCCTGGTCCGGTGGTCCGGGCCGGCGGCGGCCGCGGCGGAAACCGGGGAAACCGCCCGGGAGGAACCGGCAGAGCAGGCCCCGGAGAAAGGCCTGCCCCTCTGGCTGCTGGAGGATACGGCGGAGCCGGGGACGATGGAGACCCTGGTGTATCCCAGCCGCGCCTATGGGGGCGGAAGAGAGGGCGAAGCGGGGGTCTATCTCCCCTTCGGCTACGACCCCGACGGGCGGTACGACGTGGTGTTCCTCTGGCCCGGCTCCTGCGGCGATGCGGAGGAGGCGATGGAGGCGGAGTACCAGTGCTACATGGAGGACCGCTGCCAGTGCGATCTCACGCTGATCCATGTGCTGGACCGGATGATCGAGACGGGCCTGACCCGCCCGGTCCTGGTGGTCTGCCTCCAGGATTTCGGCCACGTCAAGCTGTTTTCCGCCCAGACGGATATGGAGACCATCTGGTCCCTGGTGACGGAGCGGTACGCCACCTGGGCCGACGGGTCCGTCCCGCCGGAGGAGGCCCGGCGGCATTTTGCCTTTGTCGGGTTTTCCCAGGGCGCCATCTATACCCAGACGGTGGCCATTGCCCGTTTTTTTGACCGGATCGCCAACTTCGGCGCCGTGAGCTACGGCAGCCGCTCCTCCACGGCGGCCAAGGAGATCCTTGAAAGCCCCTATCCCCTGGGGATGCTGTATTATATGACGGGGAACAAGGAAGACTTCGGCGCGGCGCATGCCCGGGATGCGTACCGGAGCATCCTGTGGCGCTGTCCGGAAAAGGTGAAAGAGGGGGAGAACGCCCAGTTCCGCCGGTGCTGGAATCTGAAACACAGCTACGCCCTGGTCCACGCGGAGTTTGTGGGCCTGCTGCCTGCCGTCTTTCCGCCGGAGGCGGACGCCTGACGGAAGACGGCCGGAGACCGAACGAAAGGAGGCGGGAATATGATCGACCTGAACAGGCTGGATCAATACCGGGAGAACAACCGCATCGAGGCGAAACGCGCCCTGGGCGGTCTTCCGCTGAGCGTCTGGGAGACCTACTCCGCCTTTGCCAACACCCTGGGGGGCATCCTGCTCCTGGGCGTGGAGGAGCTGCCGGACAAGAGCCTGCGGGCCGTAGACCTCCCGGACCCCGAACGGCTGGCCCGGGAGTTCTGGACGCTGGTGAACGACCCGAAAAAAGCCAGCGTGAACATCCTCACCGGGGAGGATCTGCGCGTCGAGGAGGTGAACGGCGCGCATATCCTGGTCATCACCGTGCCCCGGGCCTCCCGGTTCGACCGGCCCGTGTTCGTGGACGGCGATCCCGTCCGCGGCGCCTACCGCCGGGACGGGGAGGGGGACCACCGCTGCACGCCGGAGGAGCTGGAGGCCATGCGCCGGGACGCCGCCCTGGTCACGGACGACATGCGCCTGCTGAAAAAAACAAAGTTGACCGCCCTCTCCCCGGAGAGCCTGGCGGACTTCCGCCGCCGGATGGATCGGGTCCGGCCCGGCCACGCCTGGGCGGCGCTGCCGGACGAGGCGTTCCTGGAAAAGCTGGGCGCCGCCGCCCGGGACAAGGGCGGGACGCTCCGTCCCACCGCCGGAGGGCTGCTGATGTTCGGCCGCCACGCCGAGCTTCTGCGGCAGTACCCCCGCTTCTCCCTCCGGTACGAGGACAGGGACGGGACTCTCGTCTCCGGCGCGGACGCGGAGAACGTGTACGATTTCTTCTTTCCGGTCCTGGAACGGCTCACCGCCGGAGCGGTGGCCCGGGACGGGGAGGTGTGCCGGGCCCTCCGGGAGGCCCTGGGCAACTGTCTGGTCAACGCGGACTACCACGGCCGCCGGAGCGTGGAGATCCGCCGGCGGCGGGCGTCCGTCACCATGACCAACCCCGGGGAGTTCCGCATCGCTCCGGACCGGGCCCGCATCGGCGGCCGGTCCGATCCCCGGAACGGGGAGCTGATGCGGATGTTCTGCCTGGTGGGGGTTGGCGAGAGCGTGGGCGGCGGCATCCCCGGCATCTTCAATCTGTGGAAAGCCCGGGGCTGGGGCGAGCCCGCCATCCTCACCGACCCGGGTACCGGCTCGGTGACCTTCTCCCTTCCTCTGGGGAAGCAGCGGGCCAGGGGCAGCTGGCGGAAGGACGCGGAGCGCACCGCCCTCCGGAAAGCCGCCCGGAAGGAGAGCGTCCTCCAGCATCTCACGGACCACGCCGCCGCTACGCCGGAGGAGCTGGCGGACCTGCTGGGCATCCGCCGGACCGGGGCGGAGACCATCCTCCGGGAGCTGGAGGCGGCCGGGCTGGTCTCCGTCCGGGAGGCGGACGGGGAGACCCTCTGGCGATTGAAGGCGTAAAAAAGAAAAGCCGCCCGCCGTTCCGATCGGAACGGCGGGCGGCCTTCTCTTTCCGGCGGGTCCGGCCCGGTTACACGGTGATAAGGGGCTCCCCGCTTTGCAGGAGGGCGGTGAACGGCTCGCCCCAGAAGATCTGCTCGATCCCCAGCTGGTTCAGTCGGTCCTCCACGCCCAGATCCCTGGCGCAGCGGAGACAGGCGGAGAATTTCACCCCCGCTTCCTGTGCGGCGCGGACATAGTCGGCGATCTCCTGGTTTTCGGCGATCAGTCTGGCGGGCGCGCCCCAGACGATCACGGTGACCTCGTCCCACCAGGAGCGCAGCATGGAATTCATGGCGTACAGCAGCACCATGTACCGGGAGGTGTCGAGGTCCGCGTTGGTCCAGAGGATATGCAGCTTTTTCATGGCGATTCCCCCTTTGTGATGTCGTTTATAAACGGATTTTGCGGATGAATATGGTCAGGGGCGCAGGGATGGGTGGCAGTTCACGCTCTCTCCAGGGCGTCCAGCAGCGCGGCGCAGCCCTCCTGGATGTCCCGGTAGGCGGTCTCGAAGTCGTCGGTATACCAGGGGTCTGCCACGTCCCGGGGCCGGCCGGTGTAATCCAGCAGGCGGCGGATCTTCCCCTCCGGATCGCCCCCGGCGATGCGGGCCATGTTCCGGATGTTGGCGCTGTCCATCCCGATGAGCAGGTCGTATTTTTTATAGTCCGCCGGCGTCATCCGCACCGCCCGGTGGGGGATCCGGGGGACGTCCTTTTCCCGGAGCTTCCGCTCCGCGGGGGGATACATCCCGTTGCCGATCTCCTCCAGACTGGTGGCGGCGGAGTCCACGTCGTATTTGTCCGACAGTCCCCGCCGCCGGGCCATGTCTGCGAAGACGCACGCCCCCATGGGGCTGCGGCAGATGTTGCCGTGGCAGACGAAGAGTATTCTGACCATCCTTGACTTCCTTTATAGCCGGAAACGGGGCGGGTTATTCTTTCATCAGCGAGGCCAGCCCGTCGCCCAGCCCCTGCCAGTAGTTGATGAGACCGTCCACCTGGTCCCCGATGCAAAAATCTTTTACGCCCATATCCAGAAACCGCCGGGCTTCCTCCGGGCTGTAGATCTCAACGCGGGGACGAACGCCGTTCTCCATGGCGATACGGATGCAGCGATCCTGGGCCTCCCATACGATCTTGTTGTCAGACGTGTTCAGGCCCATGCTCAGAGAGAAGTCAGAAGGACCGAACTGGATCATATCAACGCCGGGGAGCTTGCAGATGGTTTCGATCTCGTCATAGGCGGACTTTTTTTCGATCATGAAAAGACGAACGGCGTCTCGGACACGGGAGGCGTGATCCAGCTGGGGAATGTCGGGATAACATCCGATCCAACGGGAATACGGATAGCCGAAACGACCTCCGTCAGAGGGCGTGCCGGGCATGGTCAGATAGATGCATTCTTCCACCTCGGCAGCGTTCAGACAATCGGTGAACAGAATGCCTTGAATGCCGCTGGCGAGAGCTTTCTGGGCGACATAGCCCCTGTTCTGAAAATCCACCTTGGCAATGGAGCCCATACCGTGGAGCTCACAGGCCCTCGCGCAGTTTTCCAGATCCAAAGGGGAAAAGGGGGCGTATTCCACCAGATACTCCACATAGTCGTAGCGTCCGGTCTGCCCCGCTAATTCCGTGATGAAGGGCCACGAGGAAGCGATACGGGTGGCAACTGTGGGCTTGCCGGCGCGGAGGATCTCTCTGAGGGTGTTTTTTTCATTTCAAGCATCTCCTGTTGAAATACTCCTGTCCGTTTTGTCGGAGGCACAGGGAACCGGCGCCGATCGCGGCGGCCGCCTTTTTTACACTATATCATATCAAGAAAAGCGGCAGCAGGCAATATCCCGTTCTCTGAAAGCGTTCCGGGAAAAGACGGCGCGCCGGGGCCAGGAAACGTCTTCCGTTTGGGAAAACGGGGCACGCGCTGCGAGCGGATGGTTTCTGCGCGCCAGCGTGCTTTGGCCGGGAACAGGAACAGACGTTTACCCTCCCAGCCGCGCCAGGGCCTCGGCGGCCTCGGCGCTGCCGGCCTTGGCGGCCCGGCGGTACCACTCCAGGGCGGCGTCCTCCGTGCCGTAGCTGTTCTCGGTACACCAGCCGGTCATGTACATGCCGTCCGCGTCCCCGGCGTCGGCGGACCGGCGGTACCACTCGTAGGCCAGCCGGGGATCTTCCTGCGTGCCGAAGCCGTACTGGTACATCAGTCCCAGGTTGTACATGCCCTCGGCGCTGCCGGCCTCGGCCATCTTTTCCGCCCAGAAAAAAGCCCGGGCCGGATCGGCTTCGGTACCGACTCCGGCGAGATAGCACTCCGCCAGTTTGTTCATCCCCACGATGTCTCCGCTCTCTGCGGCCTGCATGAACCAGCCGAAAGCGGCGGTCTCATCCTTGTCCGTGCCGTCCCCCTTGAGACAGCAGATGCCTGTGTTCACCATCCCGCCGGCGTATCCGGCCTGGGCGGCCCGCAGGTTCCAGGCGTAGGACTGCGCCGGATCCGCGGGAACGCCGACGCCGGTTTCATAGCAGTTGGCCAGCGCCACCATGGCCTCGGTGTTTCCGGCCTCGGCGGAGCGGGAGTACCAGGAAAACGCCTCCGCCGGATCCGGCTCCACACCCCAGCCCCGGGAATAACAATAGGCCAGGTAAAAGGCGGCGTCCGCGTTTCCCGCTTCGGCGGAAGTGCGAAGGAACGCCACATCCTCCGGGTCGGGCCTGTCCTTCTGGCCGATGGCGACAATAGCCATTCCGTAGATGTCGTAGGAAAGCGCCTGGTTTTCCCGGGCGACCACCGCGTTGCGCCACAGCAGCAGAGACGTGGAGGCGAGCACCAGCGCGGCGAGCCCGCCGGCGATGAGGGCGGTGTGGGTGCGCCGCCGCTTCTCCCGGTCCACCAGGCGGTTGAACCGCACTCCCAGCAGCAGGGAGATCACCTTGAGAAAGGCCTTGTCCTTTCCGATCTCCTGCACGTTGGCTCCCAGCGGATCGCCGCCGGTGCGCAGGGCCTCCGGGAAGCATTCCAGGGCGCTGTCGTCGCTGCCCGGCTCTCCTTCCGCAATAAAGGGGATGATATGGTCGCTCCCCCGGAGAGAGCGGAAGAGCAGGACCTCCCGGTTCACCCACAGGGAAGCGGCGCTCCGGGGGGTACACAATACGATGAGATACCGGGAGGCCCGCAGTTCCTTTTCCAGGGACGAGCGCAGCTCCGCCCCGGCCAGATCCGTCTGATCCCGGAACACCCGCAGACGGCGGCGGGACCGGTCCTCCCCCTGGAACTCCCGGGGGATGGGAAAGGTTTCCAACCGCCGCTGCAGCCACCGCGCCCAGGCCATGTCCCGGTGGCTGTAGCTGATAAAGGCGTCATATACATATTCGTCCATCCGAGTCACTCCTCGTCCGTCCGGCCGGAGGGCCGGGCGAAGGGATCGGGGCCCATCGCGATCCGGACGGGAACACTATACCACGCTGCCGCCCCCCCGCACAAGAGACAGCTTCCGGAAGGGGCGGGAAGACGCGGCGGCTTTTCGGTAAAATTACACGAAAAAATCGGACTTTTTGCGCCGGTTTCGTTGACAATGACCGGAGTTGCTCCTATACTTTTCTTGTCAGAAGATCCGATGTCCATCCAACCGGAAAGGAGAAATGCGCATATGGTCAAATACGATGCGGTCGTCGTGGGCGCCGGCAACTCCGGGCTGTCCGCGGCGATCCGGATGCAGCTGGGCGGCAGGAAGACCCTGCTCATCGAGCAGCACAATCTGCCCGGCGGCTGCGCCACCAGCTTCCGGCGGGGCCGGTTCGAGATCGAGCCCTCCCTCCACGAGCTCTGCGACGTGGGCCCCGAAAACAACCCCGGCGAGATCCGGGAGCTGTTCAGGGAATACGGCGTGAAGCTCAACTGGGTCCCCTGTCCCGACTGCTTCCGGGTGATCTCCAAATACTCCGACGGCACGCCCATGGACGTGACCATGCCCGACGGGATCGACGCCTTCATCGCCAAGATGGAGGAATACGTTCCCGGCAGCACGCCCAAGATGCGGGAGCTGTTCGAGCTGTACGAGGAGATCCGCCAGGGCGCCATCTACACCGCGGCCAGCGCGGGGAAGGCGGACCCCAACTACATGCGGGAGCACTTCCCCAACATGCTGCGCACCGGCGCCTACCCGGTGAGCAAGGTGTTCAAGGCCATGAAGCTCCCCCAGAAGTGCCAGGATATCCTGTCCACCTACTGGGGCTATCTGGGCGTGGAGATGGACCATCTGTCCTTCTTCCACTACGCCTCCATGATGCAGCGGTACGTGCGCATCGGCGCCTACATCCCTCTCCACACCTCCCACGAGATCTCCACCGCCATGCTGGAACGGTTCCGGGAGCTGGGGGGCGACGTCTGGTTCAACTGCCGGGCGGAAAAGTTCCTGTTTGAGGGCGACCGGCTGTGCGGCGTGCGCACCAGCATGGGGGACGTGGCCTGCGACATGTGCCTGCCCAACATCAACGCCGACATCGTCTACGGCAAAATGGTGCCCAAAGAGCTGGTCCCGGAGCGGGAGAAGAAGCTCTCCGCCGCCCGGAACGGCAATTACAGCGCCCGGATGTTCGTGGCCTATTTCTGCCTGGACTGCGACTATCACGAGCTGGGCATCACCAACTACAGCTACTTCCTCTCCGGCGGGTCCGACTCCGCCAAGGAATACGCCAATCTCATGGGCGGCGTGAAGACCAACGACTACTGCATCCTGCTGTGCTACAACGTGGCCAACCCGGAGTTCTCCCCCAAGGGCACCTGTGTGTGCTCCATCACCACCCTGGCCTCGCCGGTGGACTGGAACGACGGCGATCCGACCACCTACGTGGCCCGGAAGGAGGCCATGACCGACAAGATGCTCGCCATCGTGAAGGAAAAGACCGGCATCGACTTCACGGGCCACATCGAGGAGGTCTCCATCGCCTCCCCGTGGACCTTCGCCCGGTATCTGGGCGTGCCGGAGGGCGCGGTGTACGGCCATGAGGTCCGGGACTGGGACGGCATCATGCCCCGGATGATGATGCTCAAGCAGGATTACCCCGTGAAGGGCCTGCGGCCCATCGGCGCCGGCGGCCCCCGGGGCGACGGCTACAGCGGCGCCTATATCACCGGGTCCCTGGTGGGCAAGCTGGCGCTCAAGGACCTGAACGACTGGGCGGAAGGAGGCGCGAAGTAATGGCTCTGAAGGTAAAGATCAGCCTCATCGGCGCGCTGGACATGCTGAAGTTCAAAAACATGGCCGCCGATCGGGAAAAGGCCATCCAGGCCGCCCCGGCCAGGGAGATCAAGGCCGACTTCCCCATCAACAACAACGCGAAAGCCCTTCATCCCGACTATCTGGATCTGGTGGTGAAGGAAGTGGTGGACCACCCGGAGGCGGACGCCAAGAGCTTCATCCTCGCCCGGGCGGAGGGCGGCCCCCTGCCGTATTTCCGGGCGGGCCAGTACATTTCCCTCAAGCTGCCCATCGGCGGAAGCTTCCTCTCCCGGCCCTACTCCATCAGCTCCGGCCCCAAATGGGCGCTGGACGGCATGTACGCCGTCACCGTGAAGGCCAATCCGGGCGGGTTTGCCGCGGACTGGATGCTGGACAACCTGAAGGCGGGGGACAAAATCACCGCCTCCGGGCCCCTGGGAGACTTCTACTACGACAAATACCGGGACTGCCGCCATGTGCTGGCGCTGGCGGGCGGCAGCAGCATCACGCCGTTTTTGTCCATGGCCTACGCCATCCAGGACGGCGTGGAGGACTTTGACATGACCATCCTTTACGGCAGCGCCACGGCGGACACCATCATGCTCCGGAAGGAGCTGGAGGAGATCGCCGCCGCCTGCCCGAAGGTGAAGGTGGTCCACGTCCTCTCCGATGAGGAAAAGGAGGGCTTCGAACACGGCTTCATCACCGCGGACCTGATCCGCAAGTACGCGCCGGCGGAGGAATACAGCGTTTTCATCTGCGGGCCGGAGGCCATGTACCGCTTCGTGGGCAGGGAGATCGAGAAGCTGGGCCTGCCCCGGCGGCTGGTGCGGCCGGAGATGCTGGGCGTCACCAAAGAGGTCTGGAAGCAGCCGGGATACCCCGCCGAGGCAAAGGACAAGGTGTTCCGCCTCACCGTGAAGCAGGGCCCCGAGGAGTATGGGATCGACGCCGCGGCGGGCGAGCCCCTGCTGGTGGCCATGGAGCGGGCCGGGGTCAAGGCCCCCTCCCGCTGCCGCAGCGGCCAGTGCGGCTGGTGCCGCAGCCGCCTGCTTTCCGGCCGGGTCTATGCGCCGGAGGAGAACGACGGCCGCCGCTGGGCGGACAAGGAGTACGGCTACGTCCACCCCTGCGCCACGTTCCCGCTCTCGGACATCACCCTGGAGGTGCCGGGCGAGTATCTCTAACCACAGCGAATGACAGCAGCGGCCGGAGCGGTTTCCCGCTCCGGCCGCGTATCGTATGGTCCGTCAAAAATCAATGGTGTATTTAAGCATGGTCCGTTCTTCTGTCCGAGCTTGCTTGACCACAGAGGTGTGTATCCCTATCTTCATTTTTTTCAAGGCGCTCTCGATTTTCAGGGCAGTTGCCTCCTTGATTTTGGAGGAATGGCTGAAATCCCATGAATATGTTTTGGACAAGATCTTGTGCTCTGAATCCATTCGCATCGAGATCAGATTTTGGACGCTTGCTTCATTCTGAAAATAATGAAGAACTGGGCGCTTCGGATTGTCACTTCCGTCGAAATCAGAACTCAAGGCCACCTCCCAGCGGCTGGCTTTTGCCTGCGCGGTTTCGTGAGAGACATCGGCCTTGACGGCTTTCCCCCCGTTGCCACCCGCCTTTGCCTTGGTGAGCTCCTCCGATCTTATCGACTCAATGAGCCGAGCTTCAACATGCTTTGCACCAAGACAAAAAGCGATGCTCTCCAATTCATCGATCCGGGCTTTCTTCTGATACTCAAAATAGTTATCCAGATTAACGTAGAAGTTCGGTTGGCTGTCTTCCACAAAAAAGGCGGCATTTTCCGTGGCGGGGAAAAATGTAAGACCAAATTTGTCTGCTGCATCCGGATAGATTTGGAGGATCTGCAGATCCTGTTCACTGCGGAGGAATCCCACGGCATTTTCACAGAGCGGACTTCTTGCGTGTTTTTCGTCCGGCTCAGCGATGCAGATCATCGGCGGAAAAGCATACGTTTCCGCACAAAGATCTTCCTGGAAAACCGGACGCAACTCCCGAAGCTCCCGAAGCCGTTTAAACTCCTGTGCCTTAAGGACCGCCTGTTCATGGCCTTCCTTGACGGCCACGGCGGCTTTTGCCAGTTTTTCCTTAGCCGCGAGACTTGTATCAACGGCCCAATCCGCCAACTCTTTTCCGGGAAAAGGAGCTCTGTTTTTTGCCATATCAAAACACCTCAGCTTGTATGGAGACAGACATAATTTACATCGTTCATAGCTGGAGATACCCAGATAATACAACAAAAACAGGATAAAGTCAAAGCTATATACTTCACTTCTCCGAACGTGAAAACATCCTGTAAAGGCGGGAAATGGAAAATTTTTCCATTTCCCGCCTTTTGTGAGCTCGGGATTACTTCTTCTGCAGCTCCTCCAGGATCTTGCCCAGCAGCTCCTCGGTGGTGGGGCCGGGCTCCGGCGCGGCCTCGGCGGCAGCCGCTTCCTCCGCCTTTTTCTTCGCCTCGGCGGCGGCCCGGGCCTTGTTGAAGGCCTTGACGATCGCGAAGATCACCAGTGCGATGATGATGAAGTCCACGATGGCGCCCACCAGGGTACCCAGGCCCAGGACGATGGCTTCCTTCACCACTTCTCCTTCGGCGCTCAGCTCGGCGGCGCGGAGAGTGATGTTCAGCGCGTCGGTGTTGGGGGCGTTGAAGGCCCAGGCCAGCAGGGGAGTGATGACGTTGCTCACCAGCGCGGTGGTGATCTTGCCGAAGGCGGTGGCGATGATCACGCCGATGGCCATGTCCAGCACGTTGCCGCGGCTGATGAACTCCTTGAATTCCTTGAAAAAGTTCTTCATGTGTATACCTCCCGGTTAAAATTATTTTTTCACGATCTTTTCCGCGCCGCCCATGTACGGCTACAGGACCTTGGGGATGGTGACGCTGCCGTCGGCCTGAAGGTGGTTCTCCAGGAAGGCGATGAGCATCCGGGGAGGCGCCACCACGGTGTTGTTCAGAGTGTGGGCCAGATACAGCTTTCCGTCCGCGCCCCGGACCCGGATCTTCAGCCGGCGGGCCTGGGCGTCGCCCAGGTTGGAGCAGGAGCAGACCTCGAAGTACTTCTGCTGCCGGGGGCTCCAGGCCTCGATGTCGCAGCTCTTCACCTTCAGGTCCGCCAGATCCCCGGAGCAGCACTCCAGCTGGCGCACCGGGATCTCCAGGGAGCGGAACAGCTCCACGCTGTAGCGCCACATCTTCTCATACCAGGCCATGCTGTCCTCCGGACGGCAGACCACGATCAGCTCCTGCTGTTCGAACTGGTGGCTCCGGTCCACGCCCCGTTCCTCGATGCCGTGGGCGCCCTTTTCCTTCCGGAAGCAGGGGCTGTAGCTGGTGTAGGTGATGGGCAGGTCGGCCTCCGGGATGATCTGGTCGATGAAGGAGCCGATCATGGAGTGCTCGCTGGTGCCGATGAGGTACAGGTCCTCCCCCTCGATCTTGTACATCATGGCGTCCATCTCGGCGAAGGACATGACGCCGTTCACCACCGCGCCCCGGATCATGAAGGGGGGGATGTGGTAGACGAAGCCCTTGTCGATCATGAAATCCCGGGCGTAGGCCAGCACCGCGGAGTGGAGCCGGGCGATGTCGCCCTTGAGGTAGTAGAAGCCGTTGCCGGCCACCCGGCGGGCGGCGTCCAGATCCAGACCGCCGAAGCTCTCCATGATCTCCGCGTGGTAGGGGATCTCAAAATCGGGGACCAGCGGCTCGCCGAAGCGGGCCACCTCCACGTTGCAGCTGTCGTCCGGGCCGATGGGCACGCTGGGGTCGATGATGTTGGGGATCACCATCATCCGCTTGGTGACCTCCGCCTCCAGCTCCGGCTCCAGCTTTTCCAGCTCGGCCAGACGGGCGGCCTCCTTGGCCACCTCCGCCTTGATGGCCTCGGCTTCCTCCTTCTTGGAGGGATCCTTCTTGCTCTGGCCCATGAGGACGCCGATCTGCTTGGACAGGGCGTTCCGGTTGGCCCGGAGCTCGTTGGCCTCGGTCTTGGCGGCCCGGAGCTTTTCGTCCAGCGCCAGCACTTCGTCCACCAGGGGCAGCTTCTGCTCCTGGAACTTTTTCCGGATATTCTCCCGGACGGCCTCCGGGTTCTCGCGTACGAATTTGATGTCAAGCATTCTCGTATTTCTCCCCAATTGGTTTTATTCTTTTTTTGCTTTCCAGGGCTTGTCCATGCGCAGCAGGGCGTCCATCAGGGCCTCCCGGTCGTCCGGGGAATAAAACTCCAGCTGGATGCGGCCCTTTTTCTGTCCGCCCACGAACCTCACGCCCCGGCCAGGGCGTCGGCGAGGCGCTTTTCCGCCTCCCGCACGTAGTCCACCGCGGGGGCGGGCCCTTTTTCCCGGGGCTGGCGCAGCAAGGAGGCGGCCAGGGCCTCCGTCTGCCGGACGCTGAGCCCCCGGGCGACCACCTGGGCGGCGGCCTTGCTCTGGAGCGTCTCGTCCTTCAGCGGCAGGAGCGCCCGGGCGTGACCCGCGGAGAGGGTCCCCTTTGCGACCATTTCCCGGGTCTCTTCTCCCAGACCCAGCAGCCGCAGGGCGTTGGCCACGGCGGGCCGGGATTTCTGCACCCGGGCGGCTACCTCCTCCTGGGTGAGGGTGTACTCATCCATGAGCCGCCGGTATCCGGCGGCCTCCTCCATGGGGTTCAGGTCCTCCCGCTGCAGGTTTTCCACCAAGGCCAGCTCCGTCGCCAGCCGGTCGTCCGCCGGGAGGATCCGCACGGGGACCTCCCGGAGCCCCGCGGCCCGGGCCGCCCGCCAGCGCCGTTCCCCGGCGATGATCTGGTAGTAGCCCCGTTCCAGAGGCCGGACGGTGATGGGCTGGATCACCCCGTACTCCCGGATGGAGTCCGTCAGCTCCTGGAGGCTTTCCGGGTCAAAGTCCCGGCGGGGCTGGTCTTTCCGCGGCTCCACCTTGCTGATGGGCAGGGTCTGGACCGCTTCCGGCTCCAGGATGTTCTCGTCTTCTCCGAACAGGGCGCTGAGCCCGGTGCCCAGCCGGCCGGTGTTCTTTTTTTCCGCCATGCTTATCCCTGCCTTTTCAAAAATTCCGCCGCCGCGGCCTTGTACGCCCGGGATCCCTTGGAGGCGGGGTCATAGACGGTAACGGGCCGTCCGTGACTGGGGGCCTCCGCCAGCCGCACGTTCCGGGGGATCACGGTGTCGTAGACCCGGTCGGCGAAGTAGTTCCGCAGCTCCGCGGCGACCTGGGCGCAGAAATTCAGCCGGGCGTCGTACATGGTCAGGAGGATCCCCTCGATGTACAGGTTTTTGTTCAGCCTCTTGTTGGCCAGCTTCACCGAAGTGGTCAGGTCCGCCAGACCCTCCATGGCGTAGTATTCGCACTGGAGGGGCACCAGCAGGCTGTCCGCGGCGGTAAAGGCGTTCAGCGTCAGCAGTCCCAGGGAGGGCGGGCAGTCGATGAATATGTAGTCGAAGTCGTCCCGGATGGTTTCCAGGGCGTCCCGGAGCCGGTACTCCCGCCGGGAGACGGTGGCCAGCTCCACCTCCGCGCCGGACAGGTCCGCGTTGGAGGGCAGCAGCCAGCCGTAGGGCAGACGGATCACCGCCTCAGCGGCGGAAGCGCTGCCCAGCGCCACGTCGTGGGCGGTAGGGCTGCTGCGTTTGGACACCCCCATGCCGGAGGTGCTGTTTCCCTGGGGATCGAAGTCCACCAGCAGGACCTTTTTTCCCTGCCCGGCCAGCGCGGCGGTGAGATTGACGCTGGTGGTCGTCTTGCCCACGCCGCCCTTCTGGTTGGCGATGGCTACGATCTTCGCCACGGACGTTCCTCCCCTCTTTGAACTGGCTTTCATTATAATAACGCGGGATGTTTTTTTCAACTGCTTTTTCTTCTGAATGTTTCACGTGAAA
>JAFRDL010000062.1 GCA_017411265.1 Oscillospiraceae bacterium
CACCCTCACCGCCCAGTGGGTCGCCGCGTACACCGTGACCTATGTGGACGGGCTTGGCAACACCCTCCATACCGACTCCGTGATCGGCGGCCAGACCCCGCCCGCCTATACCCAGCAGCCCACCCGGGAAGGCTACGTCTTTGCAGGCTGGGACAAGGCGCTTCCCGCCATCATCACCGAAAACATCACTCTCACCGCCCAGTGGATCGCCGTTCACACCGTGAGTTATGTGGACGGTCAGGGCAAGACCCTCCACACCGACAAGGTCAACCACGGGCAGGCCGCTCCTGTCTACTCCGACAAGCCCACCCAGGAAGGTTACACCTTCAAGGGCTGGGACAAGACGGTGCCCGCCGCCATCACCGAGGACGTGACCATCACCGCGGTGTGGGAGATCATCACCTTTACCGTGAAGTATGTGGACGGCCAGGGCAAAACCCTCCACACCGATACCGTGGAGTACGGCAAGGCGGCCCCCGCCTACACCGAAAAGCCCACCCGGGAGGGCTACACCTTCCAGGGTTGGGACAAGACCCTGCCCGCCGCCATCAAGGAAGATATCACTCTCACCGCTCTGTGGGAGACCGTATCCGCCCCCACCCTCACCAGCCCGCGGCCGACCCGTTTCTCCGAGTCCGGGGCCATCTTCTACTTCACCTCCTCTGAGACCGGGTATTACTACTACCTGATCCGCAATCCGGGTGCGGAGGTCCCCAGTGTGGAGGAGCTCACCACCAAGGGCGTGTCCGGCAGCTGCCAGGCCAAGACGGAGACCTCCGTCACGCTGAAAAACCTCAGCAACCGGGACGCCAAAGACATCTACATCATGGTGAAGAACCTCGCCGGCGTCCGCAGCAGCATCTACCGGATCAACATCCCCGCCTATGCGCCCGCCCCGACCACCTATACCGTCACGCTGAACAACGGCACCGGCTACACCCTCTCCGCTGCCAACGGCTCCTCCAGTCCGGTGACCGCCGGGGGCTCCTACAGCTTCAGCGTGAACGTGCAGAACGGCTACGTCCGCGGCTCCGCCTTCACCGTGAAGGCCAATGACACGGTCCTGGCCAACAACAACGGCGTTTACACCATCAGCAACATCAACGCCAACCAGTCTGTGACCGTCAGCGGCGTGGTGGCGCAGTCCAACGGAGGCGACGGCTACGCCCCTGCCTCCACCGTGGCGGCCCCCGCCGTGACCACCTCCGTGCTCCCCTCCGCCGTCATGGGCAAGGAGTACAAGCAGCAGCTCACCGCCTCCGGCACCGCGCCCATCACCTGGTCCTACACCGGCACTCTGCCCGAGGGGATCAGCCTCTCCACCGGCGGCCTGCTCAGCGGCACGCCCAAGGCCGAGGGCACCTTCCGCTTCGCGGTGAAGGTCTCCAACGCCGGCGGCACCATGACCCGCCAGCTCTCCCTGGTGGTGGCCGGCAACGACTACTCTGTCACCCAGGGGAACAACGCCGAGTGGTCCCAGGGCACGGACAACGGCCTTGCCTTCCAGGGCAGCGGCCAGAGCGCCTTCACCGTGCGCATCGACGGCTCCGCCGTGCCCGAGAGCAAGCTCTCCCTCTCCCCCGACGGGAAGACGGTGACCGTGTCCCCCGAGTATCTGGAGACTCTGTCCACCGGCTCCCACACCCTGACGCTGGTGTACACCGACGGCAGCGCCCGGGCCAAGTTCAACATCCGCTCCACCGCCAAGCCGGTGCCGCCCACCATCGCCGCCCAGCCCCAGAGCAAAGAGGTCCACGAGGGCGAGAGCGTCACCTTCTCCGTCACCGCCAGCGGTTCCTCCCCCGCCTTCCAGTGGCAGGTGGACACCGGCGACGGCAAGGGCTGGGTCGACATCCCCGGCGCCACCGCCTCCACCTACACGGCGGACGGGGCCACGGAGGACCAGACCGGCTGGCAGTACCGGTGCGTGATCACCAACGCCGCCGGCGAAGCGGAGAGCAACGCAGCCACCCTCACCGTGCAGGCCGCTCTGGGCGATATTACCGCCGACGACGCGGAGGCGCCCGCCAAAAAGAGCAGCATCGGCAAGGTCCTCCTGTTCGCCGGCCTGGGATTGGCCGCCGTGGGTCTGGCGGTGGGTCTGGTGATCTACTTCCGCCGCCGGAACGACTTTGACGACTATACCGAATAAGCGGCTCATCCTGACAAAACCGCCCTGCCTCCAAGGAGGCAGGGTGGTTTTTTGTTCTGTTTTCACAGCGGGAGGATCTCCCCGTCGTCCAGGAGCTTTTCCATCGTCCCGTCGGCGATGCGCCAGGCCTCCCCCCGGAGCTCCTCCCGGCCGTTCCTGCCGTAAAGATAGCTCCCGTCGGGAAGGGCGTAGAACACCCGGCCCGCGCTGTCGGGAAACGCGATGTCCTCATAGGAGCGAAGGCCGTCCAGCACCTCGTATCGGAGGGCCTGCAGATGGGGCAGGATCATGGTCTTGGTCAGACCCAGCCCCGGGAGGAACCGGCGATAGTTCGGATCCGCGGCTTCTCCGGACAGCTCCGGCTGGGAATACACCGTGTCTGCGCTGTTCATGGTCCCGGCGCTGATGCCCATGAGCACCCCGTCCCAGCCCCGGAGGAGCTCCCGGAGGCCGATCCTTTGAAAGAAGGCGTTCTGGGTAGGCACATGCCCGCCGGCCAGGACGAGGAAATCCGCGCCTTTCACCAGGGCCGCGGCCTCTCTCTCGTTTCGTCCGTCCAAAACGGCCCGGCTTGAAAACGCGATCCCCTCCCCCGCCAGGACCTGCCAGATCTCGTCGGCGAAGCGGTCCGTGTGCTCATGGCCGTCCGGATCGGAACAGACGAAGAGAGCGGAAGCCGCCCCCTCCAGACTGTGCCGGAGGGAGCGGAGGAAACCGTTGGCCGGGTTCGCCGCCCGGGTCTCGTAGATCACCGGGCTGCTGGTAAGATAGAGCTCCATGGCTCAGAAGTCTCTGGGCTCCGGGGCGAGGAGATGGCTCATCAACTGGCAGGCGGGGTCCACGAACAGCCCCGTCTCCGCCGCGGCCGTCTCGGTAAAGCGCCGGTCCCCCTCCCGCACGTCGTCGTTGCGGAGCAGGGCGAAGGGCACGGGGGTGGCGGTGTGGGTCAGCTTCTGGAGGGGCGTGGGGTGGTCCGGCATCACCAGCGCAGACCAGGGCTCGCCGGTGGAACGCAGATACTCCAGCACCGGTCCCATGATCTTCTCGTCGATCTGCTCGATGGAATAGATCTTTTCCTTGGTCTCCCCGTGATGCCCGCACTCATCCGGGGCCTCCACATGGATGTAGATAAACTCACAGCCGGAACGGAACGCCTCGATGGCGGCCCGGCCCTTGGCGGCGAAGTCGGTGCGGTAGTTGCCGGTGGCGGTGGGGATCTTGATGCACTCCAGCCCGGCGCACACGCCGATACCCTGCACCAGGTCCACCGCGGAGATCACCGCGCCCCGTTCCACACCGAACTCGTCCCGGAAGGAGGTGAGAGCGGGCTTGCGCCCCTCACCCCAGAACCAGCAGGCGGTGGCGGGGTTCAGCCCCCGCTCCACCCGGGCCCGGTTGACGGGGTGGTCGCGCAGCAGTTCGTAGGAGCGCCGGATCAGGGAGAGCAGCAGCTCTCCGTTTACCCCCCGGGGCAGGCAGTCGCGGATGGGCTTGCCGGAGATGTCGTGGGGCGGGGTCAGCTCCGTGCCGTCCCCGGCATTCCGGAGCACCAGGCAGTGGCGGTAGCTGATGCCCGCGTACAGCTCCCGGCCCGCCGCCTCCAGATGGGGCTTCAAAAAGGCGATGAGCTCCGAGGATTCTGCGGTGGTGATCTCCCCGGAGGAGTAGTCCAGCATCACCGCGTCCTCCAGCCGGTCCGCCTCCGAAAGGGTCACCAGGTTGCAGCGGTAGGTCACGTCCTCCCCGTTCAGGGGGATGCCGATGCTGGCCGCCTCCAGCGGGGAGCGGCCGGAGTAGTAAATCTTGGGATCGTAGCCGAACACGGAGAGGTTGGCCGTGTCGCTGCCGGGAGGCATGCCGATGGGCACGGTCCGGGCCAGGCCGAAGTATCCGTGGGAGGCCATGTAGTCCATGTTGGGGTGGTTCGCCACATCCAGGGGGGTGCGGCCGTCCAGGGGGCCGAAGGGCTCGTCGGCCATGCCGTCGCCCAGAAATACGATGCTCTTCATATCATTTCTCCAGCCATTCTCTTACCGCGGCGCGCATGTCCGCCGGGGACACCACGCCGGGAAAGCGTTCTTTTTTTGTGCGCAGGGAGCCGAGGGGTGCCGGGATGCTCTCCCCGGACAGGGCCGCCAGGGCGTCCTGGGCGTCGAAGCCGCTCTCGGGCACCGCTTTCCCCAGGGAGGAGAGCATAGCGGCGGCAAACTTGAAGGGGGATGCGGTGGACAGCGCCACGCAGGGGATCCGCTCCCCCGCTCCGGCGCGGTCCTGTCTCGCGGCGGAGAGGGCGCAGGCCGTGTGGGGATCCGCCAGATAGGCCTGCTCCTCCCAGACGGCACGGATGGTCCGGGCCGTCTCCGCCTCGTCGGCGAAGTAGGCCTCGAAGCCCTCCTCCCGCAGCCGGGCGAACCACTTCGAACCCACGTCGTAGCGGCCGGAAGCCCGCAGCTCCTCCATCCACGCGGCCACCTGGGCGTGGTCCCCGGTGACCAGGTACAGCAGCCGCTCCAGATTGGAGGACACCAGGATGTCCATGGAGGGGGACATGGTCTTGAGGAAGGGGCGGTTTTTGTCGTACACGCCGGTACGCAGAAAATCCGTGAGCACGTTGTTGCTGTTGGAGGCGCAGATCAGCCGCCCCACCGGGAGGCCGCTCTTTTTCGCCAGATAGCCCGCCAGGATATCTCCGAAATTGCCGGTGGGCACGGAGAAGTCCACCTTGTCCCCCGCCTGGATCGCGCCATCCGCCGCCAGCCGGGCGTAGGCGGCGTAGTAGTAGGCGATCTGCGGCGCCAGACGGCCCCAGTTGATGGAGTTGGCGCTGGAAAGAGCCACGCCGTAGCCCTCCAGCTCCACCGCCAGGTCCACGTCGGAAAAGATCCTCTTCACACCGGTCTGGGCGTCGTCGAAATTGCCCTCCACCGCCAGCACCAGTACGTTGTCCCCCTCCTGGGTGACCATCTGGGCCCGCTGGATGTCGGAGACGCCGCCGTGGGGATAAAACACGCCGATCTTCGTCCCGGGCACGTCGGCAAAGCCCGCCAGGGCCGCCTTGCCGGTATCGCCGCTGGTAGCCACCAGAATGGCCACGGTGTGGTCGTCGCCGCATTTTTTCACCGAGGCCGCCAGCAGATAGGGCAGGATCTGCAGGGCCAGATCCTTGAACGCGCAGGTGGGACCGTGGAACAGCTCCAGCGTCCACACCCCGTCCTTCAGGGCGTGGAGGGGCACCACCGCGTCGGTATCAAAGGAAGCGTAGGCTCTGGCGGTGTACTCCCGCAGCTCCTCCGGCGTGAAGCCGGGAAGAAACCGCTCCAGCACCTTCGCCGCCAGGGCGGGATAGGGCATGGCCCCCATGGCCCGGATCTCCTCCAGAGAGAAGGAAGGCACCTCGTCCGGCAGATACAGTCCGCCGTCCGGCGCCAGGCCGCGGAGGATGGCCCCTGCCGCCGTGGTGCGCAGCGCGTCGCTGCGCGTACTGACAAACTCCATGATGTGTCCTCCGTATAAGAACATTTGTTTTTATCCGTGGTGATACTATACCCTTTTTTCCCGAAAAAGGCAACCGCAAAAAAGAAAAGATTTTTCGGAAAAAAGATGGTGCATTTGGGTATTTGTATGGTATACTCCTTTTTGCACTTTCTAAACCGGAAGGAGATCCCCGTTGTTTCTGGACGTTATCAAAGAGACTGTCATCGACAGCTTGAAGCTGCTTCCCTTCCTTTTCGCCGCCTATCTGGCCATTGAGATCATCGAGGACCGGGCGGAGGAGAAGACCGTGGCCCTGGTCCACCGGGCGGGCCGGTGGGGGCCGGTGCTGGGCGGCGTGCTGGGCGTAGTGCCCCAGTGCGGGTTTTCCGCCGCCACCTCCAACCTGTACGCCGGCGGGCTCATCACCCGGGGCACCCTGCTGGCGGTGTTCCTCTCCACCTCGGACGAGATGCTGCCCATCCTCATCTCCGGGGGCGCCCCGGCGGGCTTCATCCTGAAGGTGCTGGGGTATAAGGTGCTCGCCGGCGCTCTGGCCGGGATCCTGGTGGACACGGCGGAGAAAAAGCTGGGCCGGGAACGGCACAAGACGCTCCATGAGCTGTGCGAGCAGGAGGACTGCCACTGCGAGGACGGCATTTTGAAATCCGCCCTCCGGCACACGGGGAAGATTTTTGTCTTTCTCTTCGCAGTGACGCTGGTGATGAACTTCGCGGTGGAACTGCTGGGCGCCGAACGGCTGGGGAGCTTCATCCTCCACCGGCCCGTGGCCGGTGAACTGCTGGCCGGGATCATCGGGCTCATCCCCAACTGTGCCGCCAGCGTGGTGCTCACCTCCCTGTATCTTCAGGGCGCCATGTCCGCCGGGGCCATGATCTCCGGGCTGCTGGTGGGCTCCGGTGTGGGGCTGCTGGTGCTGATCCGGATGAACAAGGACTGGAAGGACAATCTCGTCACCCTGGGCGCGCTGTATCTGAGCGGCGTGCTGTTCGGCCTGCTGGCCGAGGCGCTGGGGCTGTTTTGAACGATAGGATAACGGATCCCCGCGGAGCTCTCCGCGGGGATCTTTTTTTATTCTTCTCTTTTCTCCGGCCTCTCTTTTTTCAGCGCCGTGTTGATGGAGTCCCCGAACACCACGTACCGGTTGAACAGGAATTCCGTCACCATGTTGATGAGCATCGTGGGGATCAGGATGAGATACTCGTTCCAGCCCCGCTGGGCCAGCGCCTCCCCCCACCAGATGGAGGCGGGCGTGAACACCAGATAGTAGCCCAGCACCTTCAGCATGGCCTTGGGCACGTTGTTGGCGCTGCGGAAGGTGTACTTTCGGTTGGCGGTAAAGTTGAAGAGCACCGACAGCACCAGCGCCACAAAATAGGACGGTCCGTATTTCAGCTCCTCCACCGCCGCGTTGGGGAACAGTCGGAGGAACACCGGCAGGCGGTCGAAATGGAGCACGGCGTTGAGAATGGTAAAGCTGACGAACTGGATGATCCCCGCGCCGGCGGTGCACATCAGATACTTCAGCGCCATGATGATGTTGTCTTTCCTGGTGAGCTGCGGCTTTTCGTTCATGGTTTCATCTCCCACGGTTTCAAACTATACCAGACGTTGACACATTCGGCAAGGAAGAATTATAATGGAAGGTGAAATTTTCACCCGGAAAGGATGAAAAACACCATGGATTCCTGGAAAAACCGGCTCTTCTCCGGCGTCTTTGACGGGGAGCTGTCCGCCCTCTACGGCCCCGATGGGGCCCAGCGGGCACGGTATGCCGGCCTGATAGATGATTATGTAAACCTATTTGGCGAGGAACCCGCCCTGCTCTGCTCCGCCCCGGGCCGCACCGAGCTGTGCGGCAACCACACCGATCACCAGCGGGGACGGGTGCTGTGCGGCAGCGTCACCCGGGATATCCTGGCCGCCGCCGGGCCTACCGGGGACGCGAGGATCGTTCTGCGCTCCGCCGGCTTCGGCGAGGTGTCCCTTGTCCTGGACGATCTCGGCATCCGGGAGGAGGAAAAGGGTACCAGCGCCGCTCTTCTCCGGGGCGTGGCCGCCGCCCTCCGGTCCCGGGGACTGGCCGTGGGCGGGTTTCGGGCTGTGCTCACCTCGGACGTGCCCGCCGGCGGGGGGCTCTCCTCCTCCGCCGCCTTTGAGATCCTGGCCGGCGCCCTGTTCAGCCGTCTTTTCAATCACGACTCCGTGGATGCCATGACCCTGGCGAAGGCGGGGCAGTTCGCCGAGCGGGAGTACTTCGGCAAGCCCAGCGGACTGCTGGATCAGGCTGCCTGTGCCTGCGGCGGGATCACCATGATCGATTTCGCAGATCCGGAGGACCCGGCGGTGGAGCGGATCGGCTTCGATTACCGCGCCCACGGCTATGTGCTCTGCGCCGTGGACACCCGCACCAGCCACGCGGATCTCACCGGGGATTACGCCGCCATCCCCGCCGATATGGGCGCCGTAGCCCGGGCGCTGGGCCAGCCGTTTTTGCGTTATGTAAACTATACGGACCTGGACGGACTCCCGGGGTTTTCTCCCGCGGTCCTGGACCGGGCCCGGCATTTCTTCTTTGAAAACGCCCGTGTGCCTCACATGGCGGAGGCGCTCCGCCGGGAGGAGATGGATCGGGTGCTGTTCCTGATGAACGAGAGCGGCCGCTCCTCCCGGGAGCTGCTGCGCAACGTGATCCCCGCCTCCCATCCGGAGCGGACGGACATGGCGGTCGCCCTGGACCGGGCGGAGAGCCTGCTGGCCGGAAAGGGCGCCTGGCGCATCCACGGCGGCGGGTTTGCCGGCTGCATCCAATGTCTGGTCCCCGCGGAGGAGTTTGAGAGCTTCCGCTCCGCCATGGACGGCTGGTACGGGGACGGCGCCTGCTTC
Source organism: Oscillospiraceae bacterium (assembly GCA_017411265.1). Taxonomy (GTDB): domain Bacteria; phylum Bacillota; class Clostridia; order Oscillospirales; family Oscillospiraceae; genus Apopatocola. Next base: position 8,531 of record JAFRDL010000062.1, read on the forward strand.
GAGCTGCGTATCCGTCCCTGCGGGGTCCATTTTCTGGGGACCGGCATCCCGGAGGCAGCCCATGCATAACGACATCCTTTCTCTGGGACCCTTCACCGTCCACGGCTACGGGCTGATGATCGGCATCGGCATCGTGGCGGCCCTGTGCCTGTCCTGGCGGCGGGCGGAGAAGCGGGGGCTGCCCCAGGAGGGCGTCACCAGCCTGGTGATCCTGATCGTGATCGCCGGTTTTCTGGGCGCCAAGCTCCTTTTCCTCATCACGGAGCTGCCCGCGGTGCTCCGGGATCCCCTGCCCTATCTGGGCGCGGACGGGTTCGTGGTCTACGGCGGGATCATCACCGGGGTGCTGGCCGTGTGGCTCTGGTGCCGGAAAAAAGGCTGGAGCATGGACCGCTGGACGGATTTGCTCCTCCCCGGTGTGGCGCTGGCCCAGGGCTTCGGACGCATCGGCTGTTTTCTGGCCGGGTGCTGCTACGGGCGACCCACCGGCTCCCCCCTGGGCGTGGTGTTCCCGGCAGGATCTCTGGCCCCGGCGGGGGTGGCGCTGCTGCCCACCCAGCTTTTTTCCGCCGGCGGGGACTTTCTCCTGGCGATGATCCTGCTTTTGCTGGACCGCCGGAGGGGAAAGGACGGGCGTCTGCTGGTCTGGTATCTGGCGCTGTACGGCGCCGGCCGGTTCATCCTTGAGTTTTTCCGCAGCGATCCCCGGGGGACGGTGGGCGCGCTCTCCACCTCCCAGTTCATCTCCCTGTTCGCCGTGGCGGCAGCCGGACTGCTGGCTCTGCGGCGCGGAAAAAGGAGTGAGGCAAATGGATAAAACCGAAACCACCGTAGTCCAAAAGGCCACCCCCCTGGGGGGCAGGGCCTGGGCCAGTCTGCTGATCTTCGGCTTTGTGGGCCAGATGGCCTGGATGGTGGAGAACGTCTATTTTGCCACGTTCATCCAGAAGAACATCACCGCCGCCGGCTGGGCCACCTCCGCCACCGTGGCTGCCAGCGCCGTGGCCGCCGCCCTGGCCACCATTTTCAGCGCCGCCTGGTCCGACCGGGTGGGCCGCCGCCGGTCCTTCGTGTGCTGGGGCTACATTCTGTGGGGCGTGACCACTGCCGCCTTCGCCCTGTTCGGCAACGGACAGGTGACCATGGCCGTAGGGCTGGCGGTGACGCTGTTCGTGGTGATGGACTGCGTCATGTCCGCCATCGGCAGCGCCGCCAACGACGCCGCCTTCTCCGCTTGGGTCACGGACGTCACCGACGTCACCAACCGGGGCGTGGTGGATATCGTGCTGAGCATCATGCCCATCCTGGCCCTGGTGGTGATCTTCGCCGGGTTTGACGGCATGACCACCAGCGGAAACTGGACGGTCTTCTTCCTGGTGCTGGGCGGTCTCACCACCGTGGCCGGTCTCCTGGGCCTGGGGATCTTCCGGGACAGCCCCGCCCTCCGGCCCACCACCGGCAGCACCTATCTTCGGGACGTGGCCTACGCCTTCCGGCGGGAGAACATCCGCGCCAATAAAATGATCTATGTCTGCTTCCTGGGGATGATGTTCTCCGGCCTGGCCATGCAGCTGTGGCAGCCCTACATGATCTCCCTGGTGGAGGTCACTCTGGGGATCGAAAACTATATCGTCCCCATCGGGATCGTGGTGGTGATCTCCGCCGTCCTTTCCGTGCTGGCGGGAAAGCTGATGGACAAATTCGGCAAGGAGAAATTCTATTACCCCGTGGCTCTGATCCAGGTGCTCGGGGGACTGCTGGCCTATGCCATCAAGTTCTGGGGCCATCCCATGCTGCTTTTGTGCATCGGCGGCACCATGATCATGGCGGGCAACCTGGCCATGGCGGGGCTCTTCACCGCCGCCTCCCGGGATTACACCCCGGAGGGGCGGGCCGGGGCCAGCCAGAGCGTGAAGATGGTGATCTATATCATGCTGCCCATGGTGCTGGGGAGCGTCATCGATCCCTGGATCATCCGGGCCGCGGCCATGGAGCCCACGGCGGAGATCCTGGCCAAATACCCCAGCTACGCGGGGAGCTATCTCTACCCCTATGAGCTGTTCCTGGCCGCGGCGGTGGCCGCCGTGTTCATCCTCCTGCCCGCCTGGTTCGTCCGGCGGGACGCCCGGCGGCTCCGGGCGGCGAAGCTGGAGGAGATCGGACAATGAGCGTTATGTTAACCAAATGGGGACGAGAGCTGGACAGGGTCTGCCCCCTGCCGGAATACCCCCGGCCCCAGATGCGGCGGAATAG
>JAFRDL010000063.1 GCA_017411265.1 Oscillospiraceae bacterium
CGGCCTGGTTGGTCTCCAGCTCGGCCACGGCTTCCTCAACGGCAGCCATCTCCTCATCGGTCTTGGCCTCCTCGATAGCCTGGGCCAGCTCTTCCTCCCGCTTGGCGAAGGCGGAGCGCTGCTCCTCCATGCCGGCCAGGAGGTTCTGCTTCTCGCTGAGCTTCTTTCTCAGCAGGATGGTCTTCAGTGCCATTTTGCGATCCTCTCTTTCAGTTTGTTCTTGCGGAGCTCCAGAGCCCGGCGGCGCTGGGTCTCCCGGTCGTTTTTCCTGGCCTCCACAGACGTCTCCGCATAGGCCGGGAAGGTGCACACCGACACCTCGTAGAGGAACACGTCGCGGATGATCCAGAGGCAGCTGCCGTCCGGGTTCTCCTTGTACTCCTCGTCCAGGATGTCGAAACCAAAGGAGCACTGACTGACGTCACCCCGCTGGACGCGGGCGTAGAGGTTCATGGCGTCAGAGTCCTGCTCATTGATCTTGATGGATCCCCACAGGCCCCGCTCGTCCACCTTCAGGGACAGGGTGCCCGCGGTCGTGCGGCCCAGGACGAGCCGCGTGTCGTGGTCGCACAGGGCGCGGATGTCGCCGCCCAGGGCGTTGTTGAAGGCCTCGGGGGCCACCTGCTCGGTGGCGCCGGGCCAGATCTCGTAGTCACTGTTGAAAACCGCGAAGTAGCCCTCGATCACGGGGCCGCCCTGGTCGTCCCGGGTGGTGAACCGGGAGGCGCAGCTGCGGACCTGGCGAAGGGTGCGGTCAGTTTTCACTTCCATCACTGTCAGCTCCTTCCAGCTTTTTCTGATCGCCCACCTTGTCGGCGGGGATGTAGTTTTCGAGGATGACCAACTTGTCCAACCCCGGCAGGGGAGAGAGCCCCAGCCAGTCCCGGACCTCGTTGCCCTGCATCAGGCCGCGGACATACTGCTCGTCCCCGATGCTGGCCAGATCCTTCAGGTCGTAGGCGTACAGGCTCCGGGGGTTGAAGCGGAAGTACCGGTCCGCGGAGAGCAGCAGCTTCTTGGTAAGTTCCTGCTCGATGATCTTGGCCAGGGGGAGGAGCACGCCGGAGATGAAAGCGTTGTACTCGTCCCGGTTGAAGCTGCCCACGCCCACCATGAAGCCGGGCACGCCGAACAGGCCGGCCACGGCCTTCTTGTCCAGCTCCACCCCATCCTTGATGGCCAGATCGGAGAGGGACATGTACTTCGGCTGCGTCACGGTCAGCAGATCCGACGGGATCACCACCGGCTCGTCCGGGCTGTTCCGCTTCCAGATCTTGTCCAGGAAGGCGGTCCGGAGATCCGCGTCCCCCAGATCCGCGTCGGAGTTGACGCCGATGATGACGGGGGGCTTGTAGTCGCTGGTCATAATGGACTGCTTCGTGACGGACGTCTGCAGGATGGAGTCCACCACGGACTGCAGCTGCACCCGGAGGCCCATCCCCTTCCAGGGGTACCGGGGATCCGGACGGAGCCGGAAGTGGAGCACCTCGTCCGGGTCGAAGGTCAGGCCCTTGTAGACGACCTCGTAGGGGGTGCCATCGCTCCGGAGCTGCGCCCTGGCGTCGGGCGCCGGGGGGAGATCCATCAGCAGGCCGCCGGACGTCCTGGGAAGGACAAAGGCCTCGCCCTCGGAGAGCATGGTGGCCGTGATCCAGCTCGTCCAGCCCTGCCGGGTACCCAGGCTCCAGGGCTCGATGTCCACCTTCCGGGCCAGGTTGTCCCGGACGCGGACGTCGCCGTCTTTCGTGTTCTGCATCTGGTGGATGGTCATGCTGCCGATCATGTCGGCGATCCGCCAGACGGCAGCCGCCACCTCCGGGGCGTCCAGGAGGGGGTGGTACCCGGAGGGACAGATCACTCCGGGGGTGTTCAGCGTGATGCCCACCACCGACAGGCCGGAGGGGGCGTCGGCGCGGGTCTGCTTCGGTTTTCTGGTGAAGTAATCAAAGAGGCCCAAAGGGTCATTCCTCCTTCTGCGCGGCGGCTGCCCCGCCGAACCAGCGCTGGGCGGCCGCGCTCTTGTCCGTGTCGATCAGCATCCGGCACACCGCGAACACGGCGGCGTCAAAGATGTCGATCCGCTGGGATGGGGAGATCTTCTCGTACTGCACGGCGTCGTCCACCTTCTCCTGGGCGCGGACGTTGCCGACGCAATACTCAAAAGGCTCGGCGCCGAAGTAGTACAGGCAGCCGATCTTGGCCTTGTGCTCGATGTAGCGGAAGCCCTCGCTCTTCTGCATGTACAGCTGGGGCTGGTCCACCACGGTGAAGCCCGCCTTCTTCATGGCGGCGTAGTAGGGCCGGGCGAACTTTCGGTCGTGGCCCACCTTCCGGATCCGGAAGCCGGCAGCCCGCCAGGCAAGGAACTGCTTCACCGGTTCGGTGGGGTCCATGCTTGGCTCGTTGGGCATGGTGAGCCAGCCGTCGTCCATCCACCCGAAGAGGGGGATGTTGTCCCGGTCCGCCTTCTCGGCGGCTGCCGTGATCGGGAACCAGGCGTGGGGCAGGATCACCAGCACGTCCTCCGGGGGATCCCAGTCTTCCGCGGCGGCGCTCTTCCGGGGGATCTCCCCCACGATGGCCGCGGCGGTGAGGTCGTGGAGCTTGCTGAGATCCGCGCCGCCGTACCAGCTGCGGATCAGCCGGGCGGTCTCGGCCTGGGTCCAGCCGTAGCGCCGGTCGGACCGGCGGAACTCCTCCACGTCGAACCAGGCGCGGAAGGAGCTGACGAACACGTTCAGACGCCGGGAAAGGAACTCCTTCCGGGTCTGGGGGTCGTTCTCCGCCTGGAGCGCCGCGGCCATGATGTCCTCTGGCCGGATGGTCACGTCCCAGGAGGGGTTCGCGCTGCGCTGCACGTCGGGGGAGAGGAAGTCCACCTCCCCGTTGTCGTCCGGCTCGGCCCGGGCGATGAACACGAAGATCCGGTCCGCGTCCGCGCCGGTGATCTGGCCCCGGACGATCTTGCTGCAGTAGGCCATGCGCTGGGCGCAGAAGCCGGTGCCGTCGTCCCCCGCGGTGGTGGTGGCCAGGATCAGCTTGTTGGCGTAGGCGATGGTGGCGTCCTTCAGCCGGTTGTAGGGGGTGGCGTCCCGGTAGAGTTCCAGCTCGTCCAGGTGCACCAGGTTGGCGTTGAAGGCATCGAAGATGTCCGGCTTGTAGGCCAGGGCCGCGAAGTCGATGCTGCCATCCCCGAAGGGGCCGGAGTAACTGTGGCCCAGGCTGCTGTCCAGCTCCCGGAGGCCGTGGATCGGGTCCTCCTTGTTGGTGAGGCCCAGTCGGTGGAGGTTGTAGCTCAGGAAGCCAAAACCCTCCATGTTCTGCTGCAGGGAGCCGGCCACCGTTTTGATCCGGCTGCCGGAGGGGGAGTACCACATGCCCAGCGCCCAGATCAGGGCGGTGGCGAAGGGCGTCTTGCCGTTCTTCCGGGCCAGCATCAGGAAGGCCTCCTGGTACCGGCGGATGATGGTGCCGGGGAGGAAGAAGCCGCCCACGTTGTAGCAGACGAACATCTGCCAGGGCTGCAGCCGGAAGGGGGCGTTGCGGATCGCCCGGCCCTTCTGGTCCTCGCCGTTCCGGTGGACGAACAGGCTCTCGATGGTCAGGATCAGGAACTCCGGCAGGGTTGGGTCGAAGCTCCAGCGGGGATCCTCCAGGTCGGAGAGGAACCGGCGGCAGGCCGCCTTCTCGTCCTCGCCCGTCCAGGGGGCCGACAGAGTGTTCCTGGCGTAGGTCATCACCTGCTGGGCGTGGGCGCCGTAGATCTCAGTCATGGGCGGCCTCCGGGAGTGGTTCATTTTGGACCGCGGCATTCGCAGCCGCCTGGGACTGAAGGCTGGCCATCAGCGCCGACACCACCGGGGATCCGGCGCGGGCGTCCGCGGCCGTGCTGGTCTCCGGCACCAGGCTCGTGGCCTTCAGCCGGCGGAGGCCCTTGGGCGTCAGGCCCAGGCTCTCCCGGTGTGCCAGGATGTCCCGGCGCTGCCGCTCGATCACGGGGTACAGGTCGGAGTCGTAGGCGGAGCCGGCGGCCCGCCAGGCTTTCTTCGTGCGCTGGTGGTCGCGCTCCAGATCGGCCAGCGTCCGGATCGCCGGATCAAAGGCCGGATGGTAGACGCCCAGGTCCTTCAGCTGGGCGGTGTAGATCTGCTCTCGGGTCATGAGTGGCCTCCCGGCCGCGGTCTTCAGCCGCGGCGATTCCGCACGGCCCGCCCGGGCGCCTGGGCGGGATCTGGAAAAACACAAAAATTCAAGATCAAGGCCTTCGCCCCGGCGAAAATTTTTCATTCCGAAAATTTCCCGCTGCGTGTGCTCGACACCCTCCGCCCAGCTGTAAGCGTCTCCACTTTCAGCGCGAAGGGGTGGGGGGGATCGTCCGGCGGCGCCAGGACTCGCCCAGCGGCGACAGCCGCCCGGAATTTCGATCGTGCATCGCATCGTGAGCCTCCAGGCTGAGGCTGACCAGGTTCCAAAGGCAGTAGGCATACTCGGGAAAATCCTCGGCCGGCCAGATGTGGTGGACGTGCGTGGCCTCCACGATCCTGCCGTAGCGTTTGGCCTGCTGGCACTGATACCCGTCGCGCCGGAGCGCCAGCTCCCGGAGGTGCCGCCATCGTTTGTTCTTTCGGCTGTAGTCGAAGCTCATGGGCAAAACAAAAAAACGCCAGGGTCCACGATCCGCACGGCTGTGCGGTTCATGGGCTCTGGCGTTTAACGCGCTGGCCTCTGTCGATATTCAGGAGGATCTCGGTCTTGCAGTACCGGCACCAGACCGGCAGCGCGTGGGCTGTCGTGTCGGGCCGGATCCGGAGGAGCCGCTTCTGACGGCACACGGGACAGGCGATCCATCCGTTTCGTACCTGGAGTATATCACACGAGGCGGGATCTTGTAAAGAGTGGAAGTCCATTTTTTTACTCTCCCACCGAAAGATATACATTCCCCCAAGACTGAAAAAGAGGGGAGTGCCTGTTCTATTGTGTTCTTGGCGGCATCCGGCGGCGCTGAGGTTTAGGTCGCCGCGGCAGCAGATACTTCAGGTACACATAGGATCCCCAGCCGTTCTGGATCGGCGGCGGCGCGTCCAGCACGATGGCGCCGGGCGGCGGCGCCAGGGTGAGGGAGTCGTCCACCATCTCGCTGCAGCGCTCGGGCCGCTTCAGATTTCGGGACGGCGTCCAGGTCTGCTTCCCGGCGGGCGGCTTTTCCTTGCACATGTACTGGGCCCGGCCGGCGTAGTTCCAGCCGTCCTCCAGCAGGGGCTGAAAGTCCACGTTGTCCCCGTACTTATTCCAGAGGGCGCGGATCTCCTCATAGTCGGCGCCGGTGGCGTTGAGGAAGAGATGGTGGTGCCAGCGTCCCTCCTCGCCGTTGTCCAGCATGTGCTCGGCGTTCTTGATGTACAGCAGCTCCTCGCCCCGCATGGCCCGGGCGGCCCGGAGCTCCCGGAGGAAGTCGTTGAGGCAGCGGAGAGCCTGCTCCCGGCTGTGGGGCAGATCCTCGTCCCGATAGGTGAGGGTGACGAAGAGATCGTCCTTGTCGAAGTTGGCGGCGGCCAGGGCCTCCAGCTTCTCCCAGCTGGCCCGGCGGTTGAGCCGCTGCCTGGCCTCGCTGGAGATCTTCAGCTTGGCGGCGCGGACGTGGGGCTCGTCGGCGGCGGTGGCCTGGGTGTAGAGCACCGCGGTCACCAGCCGCCCGGCGCGGATCTGAGTGAGACGTTTCGTTTTCATGCTTCACCTCGGAGGAAGGTCGGGGAGTCAAGGAGTTGCACCTCGATCGCAGCAGGAGGGCACGGTGAGCGATCCGCACGAATGGTGTCTGCGCCGCGCCTCGCGGCTCCCCGTAAAAAGCAGCGGATCATCACTGTGATGATCCGCTGCCCAAAATCTAAGCATGTAGAGAAAAATCTTGTCAACCAACCAGCGTTTGACATAGCCCGCAAACCGTTGAAAACTCAAAGGAAAAAAATTTTTTATCCCCGGTCCCGGCGGGTCCAGTCGGTGGCCAGGCCGTACTCGTCCCGCAGCTGCTCGGCGATCATCCGCTCGCTGATCAGGCCCAGGCGCATGGACTCGGACACGTTCAGGATCTCCTTCTTGACGGCGATGATCTCCCCCACGGTGGGGTGGCACACGCTCACCCAGGCCCAGACGAACAGGAGCAGGAACCGGTTCCCCAGATCCGTGGCGCTCAGCCGCCTGGGCGGGCGTTTACTCTTGTTGCTCATGATCTTTCATCCACCTGTAAAGCCGCCGGCAGCGCCGCAGATATCGGCAGGAGATCTGCGTGACGGTTATGTAGGGCTCGTCGCCGGCATACAGAATTTCCCGATCTATCAGCAGATCTGCGTCCGGGCAGTTCCGGCAGTATTCCTCCAGATCAGCGTCCACTTCGATCTTCATCCCGTGCCTCCTTGTACATCGAACCGCCTTTGAGATACTGCTTCCCCTCGTCCGTCTTACATCACTCGATGTATTCACTTTCCATCTCTTCGGTGAACAGTTCAACATGGCCAAACTGAATGAGAGGGAGGATGTCCCGGTGATTGTCCCATAGCCATTTCATCAAGCTCTGGGTTAAACTAACCATTTTGCACCTCCTTCGGCTTATCACCCTCCGGCGCATACGACGGGCAATTCCTTACCTCTATGTCACGTCCATTGGTGCATCCGAAACAATGGATTGCAATCCAAGTGTCGCAGTAATCACCCGAAAGACGGCAAGTATCACATTCTTGAAAAGCCCGTCTCATTTCCACACCTCCGCCGGGACCGCCGCGGCCGGCATCCACCAGCCGTCGTCCGCGTCCATCTCGTCCTCGCTGGCGTCGTAAACGCCCCACCACTTTCCGTCGTGCCACTGCATGAGATCCAGATCGCAGTATTTCCGGGTGGATCTGCTGCCCATGGGCATCAGCACCACCGCCAGCATCCAGCCCTTCGGCGGATCGTCCCGGCAGCTGCGCCACCACTGCTGGCTCGTCGTCACCGTCGGCGCGGTCATGGGATCCGGCGGCGGTTCCGTGGTGGCCCCTTCGATGGCCGCGTCCAGGGCATTGGCCGCCAGGGCGTCATAGAGAGCGCCCCAGCCCAGCAGCCACTCCACCGGCTCCTCAAACCGGATCCCTTTGGGGTCCCCGTTCCAGTGCAGGCCGTCGCTGCAGTAGCCGGTGTGCCGGAAGGTGACCTTCAGCTTGTCCATGGCGTCCTTCCGGTTGTCGAAGGTGAGCTTTGCCCGCCGGATCCGCCCGGCAAAGCCCGCCCGCTTCGCCAGCTCCCGGTCCACCTTCACCGGATCCTCCTCGTAGGCCAGGGGATCCGCGCAGCCGGGGGAGGTGAGGGGCGGATGAGCCAGCGCCTCCTCGATGTTCTTAACGGTCACGTCCTTGTGGGCGATGTGGTGATCAATGACCCAGTCCGCGGCGTTCATCTGCTGGGAGTAATCGAGCTGACTGAGCCGGTAGGCCACGGCCTCGTTGATCTCCTGCTTCTCCCAGGCCCGCACCCAGCCGGGATAGGTGAGATTTTTCTTGATGGCGTCCAGCCGGGCCAGCCGGGCGGAGCTCACCTGCAGCGCCTCCGCCACCCGGTCCCGCATCCGGCCCGGCAGCTCCACGCCCCGCTTCTTCATGCGGGTGAGGATCGCCAGGGTCTTCTCCGCCTCCTTGGCGATCTCGCTGCCGTTCTTGATCCGCTGGGCGTTGGCGTGGATGAGCATCAGCTCCTCCCGGTCCGCGTCCTCCGGGGAGGGATAGACCACGCAGGGCACCGTGTCCCACCGCTCCCGTCCGTCCGGCTCCGTGTCCCGGAGATACCGCAGCGCCCTGTAGCGCCGGTGGCCGCTGATCAGCTTCCACCGTCCGCCCGGCCCGGCGACCACGCCCAGGGGCGTGAGCAGGCCGGAGATCTTGATGCTCTCCGCCAGATCCACCTCCTGGAAGTCCACGGAGTAGAAGTTCTTCCAGTTGGTGTCGATCATCCCCAGGGGGATGGGCGTGATCTCCATGTGGTTCAAATTGGACCGCTCCTGGTCCGCCTCGATGTAGTCGCTCAGGTTAAACTTCTTGGCCATTCTTCTCCACCTCCTTCAGGTACTCGTTGACCAGCTCCCGGTAGTCCCAGGCGGCGGTGCTCCGGGGCGCGTACTCCGTCACCGGCTTCCGGGCGAAGGACGCCTCGCCCACCTTGGTGGTGGCCCGGATCGCGTGCTCGAACACGGACCCCTCCGGGAAGGATCGCCGCAGCAGCTCCGCACCCTGGCGGTGGAGGTTGGTCCCGTCCGCCATGGTGATCAGGATCTTCCACTCCATCTCCCGGGGCTCCACCATCAGCAGCTGCCGGATCTGCTCCACCAGCTCGCCCACGCCCGCCTGGGAGAAGCGGTCCACCCGGGTGGGGATGATCACCCCGTCGCTGACGGAGAGGGCCGCCACGCTGGCGGCGGTGAAGCTGGGCGGGCAGTCGATCAGGACGTAGTCGAAGGCGTCGTCCTCCCGGAGCACGCCGATCAGATCCCGCATCCGTCCCACCGCATCCGCGCCGCCCTGGCGCATGCTGGCCAGATCCAGCGTCAGCAGATCCATGTCCGCGGGGAGGATGCAGATGCCCTCCCGCCCGGTGGGAGTGAGGATGTCCGGCCAGTAGGCCTCCGCCTGCCCGTTCAGGACGTGGGAGAGGGTGGCCCCGTCCGTATCCGCGCCGAAGAAGTCGGTGGTATTGTGCTGAGGATCCGCGTCGATCACCAGCACCCGGCGGCCCAGATCGGCCAGCACCGCCGCCATGTTCACGGTGGTGACGGTCTTGCCCGTCCCGCCTTTGAAGTTCGCTATGCTGATTACTTTCATCGCTCAATTTGCCTCCTGTGATTTTGATTTTCAGATGATCTTCAGCCACCGGGCCCGCCCGGCCTGCCGTCCGTTCTCCAGCGGTTCCTGGCCCCACATGGGGGCGCGGATCCGCGCTGCCAGAGGGAAGCTCTCCCGGAAGGATCCCTTGGCAAAGTTGAACTCCGCAGTGAAGAAGCGGCCCTCCGGGTGGATGTACACAATCCGGCCCTTCTCCGGCGGGAGCAGCGTCCCGCCCTCCATGCCGTAGTTCACCTTGGCGGTGATCTCGTCGCCCAGGTGGATGCCGCCGAACTCAGTCCGGCCTCCGCGCTCGATCAAAGCCATTAAGCACCTCCTGATCCTTGGCGTCCAGCTCGCTGTCGGGCAGCTCCGTGAACTTGGGCCGCTTCCGCCGCCGCCACTCGTCGAAGGCCCGGCTGTCCTGGGCGGTGAAGTCCATGTGTTTGGGATCGAACCGAAGGTTGACGGAGACCTGGGGCCCGTCCTTGTTCTTGTCCGCCCGCAGCCACCGGCTGCTCTCGTTGTCCTCCGGGTCGGAGAGAGACATGAGCAGGATCAGATCCGCGTCCTGCTTCAGCTGCCGGCTCTCCCGGAGGTCGTCCTTGGTGGGCGCCCGGCGGGCCTTGTTGTTCTTCTCGGTGGTGAGCTGGCTCAGGGCGATCACCGCCACGCCCAGCTCGTGGGCCATGCGCTGCAGGTGCATGGAGATCTCCGTCACCGCCTCCCAGCGCTCCTTCCCGCCGCTGTCCAGAAGCTGCAGGTAGTCGATGAACACCACCTGGTAGCGCCGCGCCACGGTGAGGGCCCGGAGATCCGACACGCCTGTGCCGCTGCACTCACAGATCTCCAGAGGGATCTTGTCGATGCCCCTGCCCAGGGCGACGATCTCCCCGATGTCGTGATCGCTCAGCTTCTTGCGCTTGATGTCCTGCATGTCTACCATGGCCCGCTGAGCCACGATCCGGTCCGTCAGCTTCTTCGCGCTGGTCTCCAGGGAGAAGAAGCCCACCCGGCGGCCGGACGCCGCCATGGTCCAGGCGAACTGCACCGCAAGGGCGGTCTTGCCCACGGAGCTGTCCGCGCCCAGGACGATGAAGTCCCCCGGCTCCGCGGTGAGCTCCTCGTCCAGCTTCCGGATCCCCCAGCGTAGATACTGGGGCGGCCGCTTGTCCTCCATCCGGCGGAGGAAGTCGGCCAGCATCTCGCTCACCGTCACCGGCCGCAGCTCCGGCCGGTCGATCATGGCCGGCTCCAGATTCCGCAGCGCCGCCCTGGCGTCCGTCAGGGTCTCCGAGGTGGCCACGCCCATGGCCGCGATCCGCAGCCGGCTCAGCTGTGCCTCCTCCCGGACGGCGGCGCAGTAGGCGGCCACGTTGGCCGCGGTTGGCGTCCGGTCCATCCACTCCCGGATCCGGGGCACATAGTCCGCGCCGGCGGCATGGGCCACCGTCACAGGGTCTATGGGCTTCCGCTCCAGCCAGAGGGAGCGCACCGCGTCGAACACGGTCCGCCGCTCCTCGGTGAAGTCCTCGCTCCGGAGGGCGTCCATCACGATGCCCACCGTGGGATCCGGATCGATCAGCACGGATCCCAGCACGGCGATCTGGGCCTCCGCCCAGGCGTCGCTCACTGCCACGGATCATCGCCTCCTTCTTCCCAGCCTTCCCAGCCGTAGCCGTTCAGGTAGGTGGAGAGGTGGGGGATCCCCACGCCGCGCTCCCATTCCTCCGTCCGGCTCTGGGCGTCCAGGGCGGTGGCCATGGTGTCGATCAGATCCCGGTCCGGGTGCAGCGCGTCCCAGGCCCGGATGGCCCGCTGTTTGTTCCCCCGCTTGTCGTGGGGGTACCATTGCCAGAGCTTCAGGAAGCGCTCCGGCTCCCAGTCCGGGGCGTCCTTGTGGGTGTCTTTTCGACGCCGTCCCCCTTGGGGGACTATAGGGGGTATATGTTCTATACTCTTCTTGTTCTGTTCGGCAAAAATGCCGATATATGCGTTTTTTGTAGACGCATTTTTTCCGAAATACAAGTGGCTGATTATGCTCGGCTTGTACATTCTCGGAATTTTAATCGGAATCGGAATGGCGCTGATTTTCAAAAGCACGCTGTTCAA
>JAFRDL010000007.1 GCA_017411265.1 Oscillospiraceae bacterium
ACTGATTATACACTGCGATCATAAAGTCCCGGTCATCATCATTCTCTATTGCCAGAATAATAAGTGGTATCAAAGAGCAACACTTCTTTATCTAAGGATTGGTGAAATAACAGATGATAGAAAGTCACCGTGAAGAATTGATTGAAAAATATGAAGACGCTATGTTCGCTTTAGTTATGAATGACCTGATGCAGGCGGACGGCGTACATTGGGAAACAGAAAACGAGCGGCTGAAACAGGATGACAGTTCCCAAGTCCCCACGACAATGCGGGAAACTGTTTTTTGTGCGATCAATCACGTCTTTTCCAAGCAGACCCGACGAAATAATCTAAGGACGGCTCGCCGGATCGTTGTACGTGTCGCAGTGATTTTTCTAATAGTCTTTATCGCGCTGGCAGTCCCCTTCTGCACGGCCTCGGCTTTTCGCCGGGGCGTGCTAGATCTATTAATCGAGAAATTCGAAAAAGAGACCTATGTGCGCGTTGAGCCAATAGCGGAGGCTGAAGCTGAATTTGGGTTGCCATGGTTGCCGGGGCTAGACTGGCAGAAAACATATTCTCTTGATAAACCGGACCTACGGCCCGTCCACTATGAAAGAGAAACAGGGGAATTCATTGAATATTGTGAATTGCCTAAAGATGTTTTTAACAAAACACTCGACACCGAAGACGCCAAAATGCAACGAGAATTCGTCGGGGAAAAAGAGGTTTTCTTTACATATTAAGGTGAAGAGATCACTGCTTTCTGGTACGAGGAGGAACGGGATGTCTTTTGCGAACTTCATACATATAAGCTTGATAAAAGGGATATAATCGCAATTATTGATTCTCTATAAAATGATGCGTTTTGCCAACACGGGTGTCATATAAGCATACAGCAATGCTGTAAATAAAACCTGTGGATGAAAAAACAATGAAAAAGAAAACTATCCTGTGCCTGATGCTGATCCTCAGCCTACTCGCCTGCTTTGTCACCGCGATGGCCGTGGATGAGGAACCTCCTGTTGAACCCGATCCAGAGGAACCGTACACCGGTTTGAATTCTGCCTCAGCTGGTCTGTCCATCAACCCCTCAACCGGAGTGGCAACCTGTTCCTGCTATGTCACTCTTCATGCGGGTTACACCGCAAATGTTTACATGACATTACAGAAGAAAACCAACGGCTCCTGGGGGCCGTACGCCGGCTGGACAAACTCTGGAAGCACGCCGATTGCCATGAGTGAGACGGCCAATGTGGACTATGGATATCAGTACCGTACATATGTAAAAGCTGTAATTTACGATTCAAACGGGAACTACGTGGAGTACGGCGAGATTTGGTCCCCGGTGAAAAGCTATCCCTGATAGAGTTAACCATCCATCAAGGCGGCTGCGGGTACTCCCGCAGCTGCTTTATCAAATTAGATATATGCGAGGGAAAACATGAGTAATACCGCTAAATTGGAGGAGATACAGGGTGCGAATGATTACCGACGTCCGATGAAGGTTACTACAAAGAATTGTTACCGTAACGGAAGCGGCTATTCTATGTATGCCATCTGTCCAAAATGCGCAATGTCTATAGAACGAGAGTTTCAAAGTTACTGTGACCGTTGCGGACAGGCCCTGGATTGGCGAGGATACAGCAGAGCCCTGATTATAATAAAGTAATAAAATACCAACTCTTCAAAAAACAAATCTTCCAGCCTTTGATCGGTGGGTCAAGGCCTATTTATTGGTCTTATATTAAGTGCTCTATATATCCCCAAACACAAGATTCAATGAATTTAGATTATCCCTAACGCCAGAAGGCGTGATAATGTTCTGCTCGACTATTCTTACGGTAAATCCAGAGAACAAACACGTCACCATTTTGAACTGTTTAAAAGACCTATTGCCGGCAAACGCTTTCGCGTTCCCCGGCTTGAGTCAACCACCTCATCTACTTTTGTAAAGCTCTCTTTATGGGTCAAAATTGAGCAATCCAAGAAGCTTTAGCAGCCCATCAGCTCCCAAATGACTTGAAATGTCCCAGCATCGTCAGAGAGATTTACAGCAATAAGGGGACTCACTCAAGCCACGGAAAGCCGCATAATTACAGGCTTTTTCTTGGTTTGCCCAAATATTACCATATCTCCCACGGTGGACATGGACCCCGCGAGCACGTTGAAGAACTGCGGGAACTCGTCCAGACTGGTCCGCCGGATAAAATCGCCGATGCCGGTCACCTTCGTTCCGTCCGGCAGGATCTTGTTGCCGATGATCCGCGGGTCGAAGTCCATCTTGAACATCATGCCGTCCTTGACTCGCGACTGGCTCCACAGCTCTTTCTTCCGCTCCTCCGCGTCCATGTACATGGAGCGGATCTTGAAGATCTTGAATCGCTGGCCGTTCTTTCCGATCCGCTCCTGCCGGAACAGAATGGGCCCGGGCGATTCTTTTTTGATCTTCGGGCCGACCACGGCGATGATGACCAGGGCGACGCAGCTGCCGACCAGTCCGGCCAGGATATCGAAACAGCGCTTCAGCAGCGTCTGAAGCGGCGTTGCATAGTTGATGGAGGTGGTGAGAACGGTGGTCCCGCCGATCTTCTCCGAAAAGCGCTTGGCCCCGGTCCGGCTCAGGTTCGGCACATGGTAGTGGGTGGGGACGGCCATCTTCATACAGTCGCCCATCAGCTTGACGACTCTCTCATCTCGCAGCGAGGCGTCAAAATACACGGAGTCGACCCATTCTCGGACGATGTAATCGGCCGCTCCGTCCAGGTCGGAAACGATGGGGAAGCCGCCGATGGTTTTTTCCTCCGTTTGCTCCGTCAGGACGACGCCGCAGATCCTGTATCCGGCCAGGTCGTCGCCGCTCAGCCGGGCCAGGATGGCCTCCGCCGACTCCGGCGCGGCGACCACGAGCATGCTGACCTTTTTCTGCCGGGTCCGGCCCCTTTTTTTGAGGAAAGGCTTCCAGAGGACCCGCGTCCCGTATCCGATCAGCACGTGAAGAAGGAACGTCAGGAAGAGGATGATACGGGAGTATCTGTCGCCGGATTTCATAGCAAAAACGAACGCATTGGCCAGGGCGAAGCAAATGAACGCGTGCTTGACCGTGGCGGAGATCTCCACATAGTATCCCCGGTTCACCACGTTGTGAAAGGAGTTCATCAGCACGATCGTCAACGCGTCCACCAGCACCAGAAGGATGGCATAGTTCCGGTAAATGGGCACGGAATACGCCCAGCTCCGCATACGAAGAAAAACGGCGATCAGAAAGGCCAGCTGCAGAGCCACCTCGTCCAGCAAAAAGAAATCAAAGTGCTTTGACCAGCCCTGCGCGTTCCGTTTGTACATTCAAACGCCCTCCCGCATACACGGCCCGATGCCGGGAACCGTGCAGGAAATAAAAAAGAATAAAAGGCAGAAACGACAAATAAGCATCTCTCAATGGATGGTTGATTCGATGATTACATGTATTTCTGCCTTAAAGCCGATATCGCCCGCTCGTTGAGCATCAACAAATCGTCCTCCGCGCTCGCCTCAAAGATCACGTCCACCGCGTCCCCCAGATTGGGCGGGCGGTCGCGGAGATCGTGGCAGTCCGAGCCGAGAAAATGGATCCTGCCCCTGCGCAGACAAGCCACCGCAAAATCGCGGCTCTGGCGGCGAAGGAAAAAGCTGGCGTTGACCTGTACCAGCAGGCGGCGCCCCGCCGTGCGGTCCAGCAGCGTGCGGTCGCCCAGCATGCGCATGTACCGGTCGATGTGGGCGATCACCGGGATGCAGCGCAGCGTATGCCCGCATTCCTCGATCTCCTCCAGCATGGCGTCCGTCCACGGCGCCATGGGCGGCTCGACCAGCAGGAAGGGCGTGCCCTCCAGCCGGAGGCGGCTCACGTCCTCCGCCACGCTGATGCCCGGAAAGTACAGGACCTCCGCCCCCAGACGGATGTCGGGGACCTCCCGGGAATCTCCCAACGCGTCCCGAAGGACGTCCCAGGCTTCCGCCCGCCGGTTCAGGAACGAATCCGGATCTTCTTCGTCCGCATAGAAATGCGGTGTGGCGCACAGGATGTCCACGCCCTGCAGCCAGCTCTCCCGGAGCATGGCAAGGCTCGTCTCCGCGCTGTCCGAGCCGTCATCGATCCCGGGAAGAATGTGAGAATGAAAATCTACCATAAATCAATAGTAGTAGTCGTTGTAATAGCCGTATTTCCCGTACTGGTACTTTTTCCCGGAGCCCTCTACGGCGCCGTTGGCCACAAAGCCCAGGACGTTGGCACCAGCGTAACGGAGTTGGGACATACATTCCGCCAGCAGCCCCCGGGGGCAGGCGTTTTCGCGGACGACCACCAGCATGCCGTCCAGGTGTTTGGAGACAGCCGCCGCGTCGACCACCGCGCCGATGGGGGGCAGGTCCACGAGGATATAATCGTAGGCCTCGGCCAGCTTCTGCAGCAGCGTGGCCATGCGCTTGGAGTTCAGTCGCTCCGAGGGGTTCTTGGGCGGCTCGCCGGCGGTGATGATGTCAAATCCCACCCCTGTACGGCCGTCGTATCGCTGGATGGTCCCCCGGACGTCGTCGGACTGATCGAGAAGCTCGCTCAGCCCCGGAGCATGTTCCAGCCCCGCCTTGACATGGATGCTGGACCGGCGCATGTCCGCGTCGATCAGCAGGACCTTCTGCTCCAGCTCGGCCAGAGAGTAGGCCAGATCGATGGCGACGGTGCTTTTGCCGTCGCTGGGCTGGGCGCTGGTGATCCCCACCAGCCGGCAGCCGGGCTCTTCCTCCGGAAAGGAGGCGATCAGATTGGTGCGGAGCCGCTTGAACGCCTCTTTGGCGGCAAAGCTGAGATCCTCACAGATGCGTTCCCCTCTGTGAGAGCGTCTGGACCGATTTTCCGCCGGGGCGGTCTTGTTCTCGCTCATCCCTTATTTGCCCCCCTTCTTCTCGCTTCCGTAATAGGAGGAATAGTAGTAGCCTTTCTTCTCCGAAAGCCGCATATCCGGGATCATGGCCAGCACCTTGATATCCGGATACAGCGTGCGAAGCTCGTCCGCAGAGTGGATGACCACATCGTTCTGCTCGTCGATCAGGAACCGGATGATCACGATGGCGGCGGCCAGAACGGCGCCGATCAGAAAGCCGATGATCGTGTTCTTCGTATAGCTGGGGGCGGCCCGGTGCGCCGGAACGATGGCGTAGTCCACGATCCGCACGGAGCTGCCGTCCACGATTTCCGCGATTCGATCGGGCAGGATCTGCGCGATGATGTTGGCGATGAACTCCGCTTCGGTGGGGCTGGAGCTGCGGACCGTGATGTCAAAGGCCGCCGTGCCGGTGACCGTCTTGGTGGTGATCATCTTGGAAAGCTGCTCAAAGGTGTACGGCAGATTGCCCTTGGCGATCACGTCCTCCAGCGTAGTCCGCGATTTGAGGATGTAGATATAGGTGTTGACCAGGGAGTTGGATGCGTTCAGCTCCGAGGCCGAGATGGAAAAGCTGGTGGAGCCGAAGGAGAACGAGCTGTTGTTTACATAGATCGAAGCGGTCGCGTCATACGCCGGCGAGATGAAAAACAGCGTATAGGCAAAAACCGCCGAGGCAAAGACGACCGCCACCAGGATGATGACCAGCGCTCTTCGCCAGAGAGCCTTGAACAGTTTCAGGAGATCGATCTCGATTTCGTCGTTGTTCTTCATACTTCCTCCTGCGTGATTTCAGATTGGGGCGGGGAAAACAGCCGGTCACTTCAGGCTGTTCTGAATGATCCGCTCAAAGTATCCGGGGTCCTCTTTCAATATCCGCTTGGTAGTCTCCCGGATCCCCAGCTCGTCGTAGACCTCGTCAAAATACCCCAGGCTTTCCATGCGGCTGTAGACGAGCTTGCCGATCAGCGCATAGGCCTTGCCGTTGAGCTCGTTGCTGCCGGAGGAGGTGGTAAAGCTCACCGGCACGCGGTGCATGGAGATGTTTACCTTGTCCTGCGCGGTAGGGTTGATCTTGGCGTCCGCCAGCCCGTCCTCGATGAGATATTTGCGCACATTGATGTACCGGTTTCCGAAAGCCTGCATCATGGCCGTGTCGATCACGTCCAGATAGGAGCCGGAGGCCGACTGCCCCTCGATGGAACAGAGCCCCAGGACGATGTACCGCTCCGGATTGTTGGTCTGTCTGGCCAGCAGCTGGCGGATCTGCTCCACCAGATCGTCCGCGTTGGTGAACTTGCCGTAGGTCCCGATGCACACGACGTGGATGTAATCCTTGTACTGGTTCTCCGCCGCCGTCTGAATGACCGTGCCGGCGGCCGCGGGCGTCTCCTCGCCCGGCTCGCTCCGGGTGAAGAAATACTTATACCCGAAATACTCGTTGGCATTGGAGACGATGGCCAGCGTTCCCTCGATATCCCCGATATGCACGTTGTTCACGCCGGCGTTGCCTCCGGTGAGGGGAGAGACGTCGTTGCCCTCCTGGGATTTCAGCGTGACCTCCACGCCCTCGCATTCCGCGGGGATGACGATATCCTTGCCGAGAACGTAGGGCACCGCCCCGCACCGCCCCAGGACGGTGTAGGTGTTTTCCGGCCCGGCGCCCATGTTGACGACCGGGACGCTCACCGTATAGTCATCCCAGCGCAGACGGGCGTAGTCCTCCGCGTTCTCAATGGTACTCCGGAAATCGTATATGTCGCAGAAATAGGTCTCCAGGTAGGTCTTCAGCACCGCCGGATAGGAGATGTTGCCGGAGGAGCCCAGCGTCAGGCTGTCGCCCCAGCACACGATCCCGGGCAGATACCGGGCCACCGTATCCATGTCCTTCTGATACTCGTCCTGGATGGCGGTGACCGACTCCTGCCGGGCCTCGGTCTGCTGCTGCTGCTGCTGAACGTACAGCTCCGAGAGCTGTTCGTCATGCTCCCGCGTCTGTTGACGCACCCGCAGCATGAAATAGCCCAGCCCGGCCACGATGGCGACGATCAGCAAAGCAAGGAAAATATTCAGAACGACGGTTTTCCAGCGATCATTTTTCCACATTGATTGTCTCTCCGTTTTGAATCTCCAGAATCAGCGGCAACTATTCGCAGAAGGTCTTTCGGACGCAGTCCCACAGGGACGTCTCATCGACGATGAACTCTGCAAACGGTTCGCCCATTACGTATTCGCCCTGCGGCGTCACCGCGGGAAGGATCTCGTACTCACAAAGCCTGTTTACCACGTCCGAAACGTTTTCCGCGGTCAGATCCGTGCACAGAAACGGCTCCACCGCCCGGAACGCCTTGACGGCAAAATCCTCGTTGGACGCCAGCGCCGTGCGGGCCGCCTCCGTGAACGCCGCCAGATAGAGCCGATGGCGGGCCATTCGCGCCAGGTTGGAATCCAGGACCTCAATATCCCGGTATCGGACGAACCGCAGCGCCGCGCTCCCCTTCAGCGTCACCTGTGCGCCCCGGACGTATTCCGGCCCCAAGGCGGGAATGTCGTCCTCCAGACGGACCGTCACACCGCCCACCAGATCGTTCAGCACCGGAACGGCATCCATGGAAAACGCCGCATAATTCCCCACCGGCGCCCCGTACAGAAGATCCGTCACGGCGTTGACCGTATTGACGCAGCTGTCCTCCTTGCCGGAGCCGTAGGTGTGGGCGAAGGTGATCTGTTCGTATTCCGTGCCTCCCACCAGTCCGTTGACGGACAGCCAGGGGACGTCGCACATGGTGTCCCGGCAGATCTGGAACGGCGTGACCGTCTTTCGGCTGTGATCAAAAACAAGGATGACCAGAAAATCCGCCAGGTTGTTGTTGTAGAAGGCCTCCACGTCATTTTGCTTGCTGTCGTCGACGAAGTTGTCCGTTCCGATCAGCAGCACGGTCGAGAGATGCCGGTTCAGCGGGAAATCCCTGCCTTCGTGCCGGATGCTCTCTGCGAAACGGCGGGAGAGATCCTCGGCGCTTATCTCCCGCGCCTCCTTCTCCCTGGCTCTTTTCTGATAAAAAAGGAGGCCGACGATCAATCCGATAACGAGGATCGCATCAAGGACAAGCAAAACACCTTTTGTTTTCTTGTTCAATTTATCGCCTCCAAGGTAAAACAAAAGGGCGGGATTACCGCCCTTTTGTTGTTATTCATTATGACGGCACTGAGCTGTACGGATGATATCAGTCGCAAAGGATAGCGACCGGACCAAACTCCGTCAGCTTGGCATAGTAGTTGATGCCGCCGAGAGAAACGACTTCCATCGGATTGCCGTTCACCTGGACCTCCACGTTCTTGCCGGTGCAGGTAAAGTCATAGCGGTAATAGGCGAAGCCGTCCATTTCCTTGTAGGAATCGGGAATGTCGAACCAGAAGAAATACTTTACGACCTTGCCTTCCACGTTCTTGGCATCCTCGTACGCGGCGAGGAAAGCATCCTTGTCCTCGTCATCCAGGGAATTGGCACGGCCCACAGCGACCTTCTGGATCTCCCCCCGGGACACCGTGGCGATCTTTTCGCCCTGCGCATTATAAATACCTCTGTCGTTGGCAACAGCGGCCGGGGTGGCAGAAGAAGTCGAGCTGGAAGAACCGCTGTTCGTGGGAGAACCCGCAGCCATAGCCGACACGCCAAGGCTCATGAACACAGCAACGACCAGAAGAACAACAACGAGCTTTTTCATAACGATACGCCTCCGTCAAAAATGGAACTCGAACCATAGACCTCTTTCGTATCCTTCTGGCAGAATCGCCGAACTGGCCGCGTCCGCGGTCGAGGCCGCCGGCTGCCGCCTGTGGGATGTGGAATACGTGCGCGAGGCCGGGACCTGGTACCTGCGCGTTTTTGTCGATAAGGACGGCGGCGTCTCCATTGACGACTGCGAGGCCATC
>JAFRDL010000008.1 GCA_017411265.1 Oscillospiraceae bacterium
AGCAGCACCGCCAGGGAGGGGAGGATCCGGCCCAGAAGGACGAGGCCCTCCCGGGCGCCCCGGGTGAGGGCGGCGAACACGTCCGTCTTCCGGCCCAGACCCAGCAGCCCGGCCCCCGCCAGCAGCGCCGCGGGGAGCAGGGAGAGGAGGCTCTTCATGAGAAGACCCGCAGGCACCGCTCCGCCAGCAGGCCCGCGGTCACGGAAACCAGCGAGGCGAGCCACACCGCCGGGAGGATGTCGAAAGGGGCCGCGGCCCCCAGGGCGGCCCGGAGGGACGCCACCGTCAGGGGCAGGAGCTGCACCGAGGCGGTGTTCATCACCGCCAGACGGCACAGCTCATCCGAGGCGTCGCCGCTCCCGCTCAACGCCCGGAGCCGGGTCGCCGCCCGGATCCCCGGGGGCGTGGCGGCGTTCCCCAGCCCCAGAAGATTGGCGCTGAGATTGCAGGAGAGATCCTCCGCCAGGAGCGGATCTTCCCGGGCGGAGGGATACAGGCGGAACAGGACCGGGCGCAGGCATCGCGCCAGGCCGGCGGCCAGCCCGGAGGCGCGCAGCAGCTCTCCCAGGGCCGACCACAGCAGCAGCGGCCCGGCCAGAGCGAGGCACAGCTCCACCGCCGCGGCGGCCCCCTCCATGGCGGCGGCGCCCACCGCGGCGCCGTTCCCGCAGATGGATCCGAACAGAAGAGCAAGGCAGACCATCCCCGTCCAGATCCCCGCCAAAGCCATCGGCACCACTCCCTTCCAGGAAAAGCTATGCGGTGAAAAACACCGATATGAGCCGGAAAAAGCCTTGCATTTTCCGGTTGCGTGGTTTACAATAATGGCAGCGCTGGAGGGGTGCAAAGACGGTGGTGGGGTGACAGCATGAAAGCAACGGGGATCGTCCGAAAAATCGACGAGCTGGGCCGGGTGGTCCTGCCCATCGAGCTGCGTCGGACCATGAATCTGGAGGTAAGGGATCCGGTGGAGATCTTCCTGGACGGAGACTCCATCGTCCTTCGAAAATATGAGGCGGCCTGCCTTTTCTGCGGCGGGATCCACAATCTCACGACGTTCCGGGGAAAGCAGATCTGCGGCGAGTGCCTGCGCCAGCTGCAGGAAAAATGACCGGGAAATAATAAAAAAAGCGGCGGACCCAATTGGGTCCGCCGCTTTTTGTTCCGTTTGGTTCAGTACAAAGACGCGATGATGTCCACGCACTTCTCGATACCCAGCGCGCCGCTGTCCAGGATGACGTGGTAGTTGTCGATGGCGCCCCACTCCCGGTCGGTGTAGAACTGGTAGTACAGCGCCCGGCGCTTGTCCTTGTCCCGGAGGCGCTTCTCCGTGGGCTCCTCCGTCTCGCCGTATTTTTCCACGATGCGCCGGGAGCGGGAGGCAAAATCCGCGTGGATGAACACCTTCAGCAGGTCCGCCGTGTCCTCCAGGATGGCGTCGGCGCACCGGCCCACGATGACGCAGTCCTCCTTTTCGCCCAGCTCCAGGATGATTTTCCGCTGGATGGCCCACAGGTAGTCCTGGTTGGAGGGCACGCCCAGAGAGCGTACCGAGGAGAAGGCCACCGCCGTCCAGCTGCTGTGGGAGGCGTACTCGCTCTCGTTTTTGATGTAGTCCGAGGAGAGACCGCTCTCCTCCGCCAGCTTTTCGATGAGCTCCTGGTCGTAGCAGGGGATGTTCAGCCGCTCCGCCACTTCCCGGCCGATGGTGCGGCCGCCGCTGCCGAATTCCCGGCCGATGGTGATGATCCGGTGTTTCATGGGAATGCCTCCTTTGCCTGTTCGCAGATGATCGGTCTTCGATGTGGTCATTATATCACAGGTTTTTCCCGGGGGAAAGAGTTTCCTTTTCCCGGTCCCGCACCAGGGCGGCGTGGTAGAGGTCGTTCCGGCTCTGACCGGACTCCGCGGCAGCCAGCCTGGCCGCCTCCTTGAGCGAGCGGCCCTCTGCCCGGAAACGCTCCACCAGGTCCAGGGCCGCCTCCAGGGAGAGCCGGGGCCCCTTTTCCTCCGGGGCGCCCCGGATCACCAGCACGAACTCTCCCCGGGGCCGCTCGGCCCTGTATCGCTCCAGCGCCTGGGAGAGGGTGGTGCGGACGACCTCCTCGTGGAGCTTGGTCAGCTCCCGGCACAGGGCGACGTCCCGGTCGCCCAAAACCTCCAGCAGGTCCGAGAGCGTCTCCGTAAGCTTGTGGGGGGCCTCGTAGATCACCAGGGTGCGGTGTTCCTCCCGCAGGGATTCCAGATGCTCCCGCCGGCTCTTGTTGGCGGTGGAGAGGAAGCCCTCAAAGGCAAAGCGCTGGGTGGGCAGGCCGGAGAGGGCCAGCGCCGTCACCACCGCGCTGGGGCCGGGGACGGAGCGGACCTCCACCCCCTGCTCGGCGCACAGCCGCACCAGGGCCTCCCCCGGATCGGAGATGGCGGGCATCCCCGCGTCGGACACCAGGGCGCAGCTCTCTCCCGCCAGCAGGCGGGGCAGGATCACCGCGGCGCTCTCCACCTTGTTGTGTTCGTAATAGCTCAAAAGGGGCTTTTTAATGCCGAAATGGTTCAAAAGCTTCAGCGTGACTCTCGTGTCCTCGGCGGCGATAAAGTCCACCGCGCCCAGGATCTCCGCCGCCCGGGGGCTCAGATCTCCCAGATTGCCGATGGGCGTTCCCACCAGATACAGCACTCCCGCCATGTCATGCCTCCCAATGGCAGATTTTTCGGTATTCCTCCGTCTCGGTCCCGTCCGGGCGCCGCTGATAAAGGACGGGCTCCGTCGTGAGCCCCGGAGCCGCGCCGGGCCGGGCCTCGCAGAGGAAGAGACCCGGGGCGCTGCCGGGATCGCCGGCCAGGAAACGGAGCCGCTTCGGCTCCATGCCTGCGGCGGCCAGGGCGGCGAACACCTCCGCCATCCGCTCCGTCCGGTGCACCAGGGCAAAGGC
>JAFRDL010000064.1 GCA_017411265.1 Oscillospiraceae bacterium
GCCTGGGCGCCGGGACAGCCTTTCTCCGCGAGGCCTTCGGCGCGGAGGTCTGGGGGCTGGACGTGTCTCCGCAGGCGCTGGCGCTTGCCCGGACGCAGCATCCCGGACCAACCTATGTGCCGGGTGACGCCGCCGCGCTGCCCTTCCCGGACGGGAGCTTCGACGCGGTGGTGATGGAGTGCTCCCTCTCCCTCATGGAGGATCCCGCCGCCGCTCTCCTCGAGGCGGAGCGGGTCCTGCGGGAAGGGGGGAGCCTGGCGATCGCCACCCTCACCGGCCCGGAGGATGGCCCCCTCTGTTCCGGGGGACGGATCTCCCGGACGGCGCTGGAAAACGCCCTGCTGGAGCGGGGATTTGCCGGGCTTCGTTTTCTGGATCGGACCGAGGATCTCCGGACATTTGCCGCGGAGGCCATCTTCGCCTGCGGGAGCCTGGACGCCTGGCGGCGGGAGGCAGAGGATCTTCTGGGCGCGCCGGCCTTTCCTTGTGAGGTGCGTCGGCAGGAACTGGGCTATCACCTGGTCACCGCCCGAAAACCCGCGGGCCACGCCCTCTGGCGGGAGATGCGGGACCGGGGGGCGTTCACCGGAGAGAGGGAACTGTGCGCCGCGCCGGAAAAGCGGCTGCGCGTCCCGGGCCGGGAGGTGGCCCGGATCATCACCCGGAGCACCTCCGGCAGCACCGGCGGACCCAAACGGCTCTTTTTCACCGAGGAGGACATGGCCGCCACGGCGGACTTTTTCACCTGGGGCATGGAGCCCATGGTATCGCCGGGCGGCCGGGTCTGCGTGTTCATGGAGGGACCGTCCCCCCACAGCGTGGGCGGCCTTCTCACCGCCGCCGTGGCGCGGCTGGGCGGGGAGACCTCCGTGTACGGGTTCATTACGGACTACGCCCGGGCGGCGCGGGAGGCCGCCGGTGCGGAGTGCCTGGTAGGGCTTCCGGGACAGATGGCGGCGCTGGCGGAGACCGCGCCGGAGCTTCGGCCCCGGACCGTGCTTCTCAGCGGGGACTATGTGCCCCGGAGCGTGGAGGAACGGCTGCGGGGGGTCTGGAACGGCGAGATCTATACCCACTGGGGCATGACGGAAACGGCCTACGGCGGCGCGGTGGAATGTCCGCGCCACAGCGGCTGTCATATCCGGGAGGACCTGCTGGTGGAGATCGTGGATCCGGTGACCGGCGCGGTCCTGCCCCGGGGCGAGGAGGGGGAGATCGTGATCTCCGCGCCGGAGCGCCGGGCCATGCCGCTCTTTCGCTACCGCACCGGGGATCTGGGAAGGCTGATGCCGGGGATCTGCCCCTGCGGACGCCCGGAGCCGAGACTGGACAGGATCCGGCGGCGCCTCGGGGATGAGATCCCCGCCGGGGGCAGACCCATCTCCATCCATCTGCTGGACGAGCGGCTGTACGCCGTCTCCGGGATCCGGGATTTCCGCGCCGTGCTGACGGGCGGAAACGCTCTCACCGTCCGCTGGGACGGGACGGCGGCGGAGGAGGAGATCGGGCGCGCCCTCCGCGCCGGATGGCCGGAGCTGGATATCACGATCAAAAAGGAGCCGCTCCCCCCGGAACGGGGGAAACGGCGGCTGGAGAGGACGGATGGAGTATGAATATCGCCGTGACCTGCGAAAATGAGGAGATCCGGGGGATCGTTCCGAAACTGTTCAAGGACAGTCCCTTTCTGATGATCATCGACGCGGACAAGAATCAGATCTTCAAGATCTACGGGAAACAGGACAAGGACAACATGGTATTCGCCCGGAAGGTGCTGGAGCATGACTGCGAGGCGCTGATCTGCGGGCAGCTGGAAAAGGAGCCCTTCGAGCTGCTGGCCGGCGCGGGGGTGACCCGGTACGACGGGAGCGGCCACACCGTGCAGAAGGCCTACGACTACATGAACCGGTACAAATTGCCGTGGATCGCGGATTACATCGGCGGCCCGGGCGCCTTCGGCCACAGCCACTCCGGAGAGTGCGAATGCGGCGAAGAGGAAGAATAAAAAGAACGCCCCCTGCCTCAGGCAGGGGGCGTTCTTTTTATCCCGGAACAGGCTTCGTCAGCGTACGTCGCTGTTGAGCAGATCGCAGATCCGGCGGAGACCTTCCCGCAGCGTGGCCCGGGGACAGGCGGCATTCAGCCGGATGTAGGTGTCGGAATTCTGCACGAACATGGTGCTCCCGCCCTCCAGCAGTACCCCGGCGTGCTGAGCAAAGAGCAGGGGGATGAATTCGGTCCGTTCGTCCAGATAGGCGCCGATGTCCACCCAGCCCAGATAGGTGGCTTCCGGGATACGGAAGACCGCTTTAGGAAGATGCTCGGCCAGATAGTCCCGGATCAGGGCGAAGTTGCCGTCCAGGTACTCCCGCAGCTCCATCAGCCAGTCGTAGCCGTGCTCGTAGGCGGCGGTGGCGGCAGCCAGGGCCAGCGGGTTGACGTTGAAGTTGTGCTTTGCGTGCCACCCGGCCCGGACCTTCTCGTTGGGGATGATGATGTTGGAGAAGTGGAGCCCGGCGGTATTGAAGGTCTTGCTGGGGGCCATGCAGGTGATGATCCGGTCGGTGCCCGGGAAGAGCTTGGCCAGCGGAGTGTGTGTCCGGCCGGAGCGCAGCAGGTCGCAGTGGATCTCGTCGGAGAGGATAAGAAGGCCGTTCTCCATGGCGATCTCCCCTACGGCCCGAAGCTCGTCTTCCGTCCAGATACGGCCGGTGGGGTTGTGGGGATTGCAGAAGATGAGAAGCTTCACCGCAGGGTCCGCGGCCTTGGCCCGGAAGTCGTCGAAGTCGATCTCAAAATAGCCGTTGTGCGCCCGGTCCACCAGATCGGAGCAGACGCACTCCCGGCCGTGAAAATCCGCGGCTTGCTTAAAGGGCGTGTAGGAGGGGGTGAAGATCAGCACCTTGTCTCCGGGATCGGTCGCATAGCCCACCAGCTCGTTGAGCGCGGGGATAATGCCGCCGCAGATATAGAGATCCCCACGGGGGAAGGTCCAGCCGTACATCTTTTCCGTCCAGGCGGAGAATACCCCGTAGTACTCCGGGCTGAACAGGCGGGTGTAGCCGAAGATCCGGCGGTCCAGCCGCCGGCGGATCCCCTCCACGATACAATCCGGCGTGGCGAACTCCATGTCCGCGATCCACATCCGGATGAGCTCCTCGTCCCGGTAGGGCAGCTTCAGGTCCGGGTCGTGGAAGATGTACTGCCGGAAGCCCTCGACGCTGGTACTGTTGGTGTTCCGGCGGTCGATGATCTCATCAAAATTGGTTTTCATGTGCGTTCCTTTCCGCGTGGGAGAATGTCATCGATCCGGGAGCCGCTCCTTGCTGTCGGCGGCGTCGGGGTCGAAGTCCGGGGGGAGAGGGACCTTCTTCCCCAGCTCAAAATCGCTGAAGCGCAGACCGCAGACCGGGCACTGGGACATGAACAGGGCGTTGCGCATGAAATTGGCGCCGCAGGCGGGGCAGCGGAAGCCGATGAACATCACGATCAGGGAGACGGCGTAAACAACGCAGCCGAACCAGATCAGCACCTTGCGCAGCACCGGAGTGCCGGTGAGGTACCAGGCGGCGATCATGGCCGCCAGACCCAGGATCATCGCGACGAGCAGGACCCGACGGACTTTGCGATAGGTTAGCATAGGGCGATCCCCCTTCTCCGGAAAGTCAGAATGCGGTTTCCAGCCACTTGGCGAAGCGTTCCTTTTCCACCTGGGCGGCCGGGGTCGCGGCCAGTCCGGCCGAGAGACTTCCCTTCATGAAGCCGGGCAGCTTGCCGTACATATCGTCCATAGCCTCCACGGCCTGGTCAAAGGGAACGACGGCGTCAAATCCGCACATGGCAAGCTCCGCCGACGCCAGAGAATTGAGGGGGGCGGTATGGGACCGGCCCCGGCAGGGCATGGCGCAGCCGCCGCCGGCGATGGGGTCGCAGGGCAGTCCGAACATGTTCATCAGCGCGATGGAGGCGGCGGCGTCCACGTATTTCGGCGCGCCGCCCGTGAGCGTCACGATAGCGCCGGCGGCCATGGCGGAGCCGATGCCCACCTCGCCGGTACAGCCGGTGATCTCGCCGGTGGGGACGGTCTTCATGTAGGTGACCGCGCCGATGGCGGCGGCGGTGAAGAGGGCGTGGACGATCTCCTTGTCCCCCAGCCCCCGCTTTTCCGCCAGGGGCAGCAGGGCGCCCGCCATGATCGGCGGACAGCCCGCGGCCGGTCCGGCCACGGACAGGGTGTCCTTGTCGTTCTTGCCCTCGTGGGCATAGACAGCGGTGGCCAGAACTCGGGCCGTGAGATCGTCGGTGATATACTCTCCCTGTTCCAAGCGCCGCTTCACGTTTTCGGCGAACAGGGGATGCCCCGGTCCGCGCATGTGGTGTACGGTGCCGCTCTTTCCCTTTTCCACCGTTCCGCGGATCACCTGCCAGACCCGTTCCATCATGGCGACGACCTCGTCCCGGGATTTCAGGGTCCGGCCCATCTCGTAGCGGATGGCGATCTCCGAGCAGTCCACGCCTTCCTTCTCAGCCAGCTCCGTCAGCTCCTTTACGCTGGTGAAGAGCGGCGGCCTGGCGCCCTTGCGGGTGACGATGGGCATGATGGGGTCCAGCATGCGGATCTTTTCCACACCGGGCAGCCGGGAGAGGAACGACAGGTCCACGCGGCCCTCCTCCAGGAAAACGGCCAGCATCTCCAGGTCCGTATCCCGGGGATGGCGGAAGCTGCGGATGTTCAGGATCCGGCTGGGCAGGGAGGAGCAGCACTCGTCCATGGCGAACATGAGGCGCTGGGCAAAGCCGGGGCCGGAGCGATGCTGGATCAGCAGCACGTATTCCTCGCCCTTGATCCCTTCCACCGGGAAGCCGTCGATCTCCAGGATGGCGATGGTTCCGCCGCCCACGCTGTCGCCAAGCATGGTACTGGTCTCCCCGGCGGCGTTGCGCATGGTGAGCAGCATGGCGTTGGGATTGGTGTTGCCGGGGATGTCCTCCAGCACCACCTCCACCTTCATGCCCTGCCTGTCCGCCTCCTCCTGGGCGGTATAGAGCCTGGGGTCGTCCGGCCCCCAGCCCAGGACCCCGGCGATCAGCCCCAGATTGGTGGCCATGCCGGTGCGGAAGGCGGCGCGCCCGCTGCCGGGCACATAGTTGATCCGGTAATAAACAGGGGTTCCCCCACCCACGCCCCGGGCGATCTGACCGATGCGGGTGGGGCCGGCGCAGGCGGAACTGGAGGGTCCGATCATGATGGGCCCGAATACGTCGTTGAAAAGACTGGGATACATAAGGCACCCTCACTTCCTTTCAGGCGATTGGCCTGAAAAAGGTGATTTTCCGGGGATGAATAACGCCACGCCGTGAAGCGTGACGTTATTCACGGCTTTACCGATAGGCGTGAGCCATGATCTCCACCTTGCAGCCGGCGGCGAGACCGTTGACCCCGCAGCAGAAGCGGGCGGGGATCTTTCCCGGAGGGAATTTGCTCACGTACACGGCGTTCATCCGGTCCCGCTCGGAGAAATCGGAGAGGAAGATCTCCACGCGGATCAGCTTGTCCATTCCGGAGCCGTAGCGCTCCAGCATGGCCTTGAGGTTTTTCATGACCTGTTCGGTCTCTTCTTCGATGGTGCCGTGGACGATCTCGCCGGTGTCCCAGTCCTCGGAGATCAGACCGGAAAGGTAGATCTGATCGTCGGCGATCACGGCGTCGCAGTATACGCTGCCGGGGCCGTTGTAGGTAACGTTCATGTTATGCCTCCATAGGTTTTCTTGTCATCAGCCTCCGCCGAAGGGGAAGATGATGAACTTGGCACCCATCACCAGCTTGACCAGCGTCAGGGAGAGGGCAGGCCAGTAGGTGACGGCGATCAGCACGGGAAGGTAGCAGTAGAGGAGGATCTTCAGCACGTGGGGGATCATCTTCTCCACCGGGCATTTGAACAGACGGGAAGCAAGATACAGGAACGGCGCGCAGGGGGGCGTGATGCAGCCCATGCCCAGGTTGACGCCCAGCAGGGCGGCGAACTGGTAGGGGCTCATGCCGCAGCGGGTGACCACGGGCAGCAGCAGGGGCGCCGCGATCAGCGTGCCGGCGGTATCGTCGCAGATCATGCCCAGGATGATGAGGAAGATGTTCACCATCGCCAGCACGATGATCCGGTTGCTGGATACGCTGGTCAGAGCGTCCGCGATCATCTGGGGCATCTGCTCCTGGGTGAGGATCCGGCTGAACACACAGGCGAACAGCACCAGCAGGATCATCACGCCGGTGGTGACGCCGGACTCGAAGAACGACTGCTTGATGTTCTTCCACTTCATGGTGCGGTAGATCAGCAGTCCGGCCAGAAGCGCGTAGACGCAGGAGACGCCGGCCGCTTCCACAGGGGTGAAGATGCCGCCGTAGATGCCGCCCAGGATGATGACGGGCATCAGCAGAGCGGGGAACGTGCTGACAGTGGTTTTCCCGAAGTTCTTGAACCACTCGCCGGCGTTTTTCCGCTGGACCGTGGGAGGAAGGTCGGGGACCTTTTTCATGGTGATCGCGCCCAGGATGCACTCCAGCAGCGCCAGCATGATGCCGGGACCCACGATCGCCAGGAAGCAGCCCAGCACGGACACGTTCACGGCCCACGCGAAGATGATCTGGATCCCGCTGGGCGGGATCAGCAGACCCAGCGGCGCCGCGCAGCAGAGCGTGGCGGCGTAGATGTGCTTGGGATAGTTGCGCTGCTCCATCTTGGGACCCAGCACGGTGCCGATGCAGGTCAGCGTGGCGGTGCCGGAGCCGGAGACGGCGCCGAAGAGGGCGCAGGCGATCACGGAAACGACGATCAGGCCGCCCTTGAGCTTTTCGGTGAAGCACTCCAGCCACCGGACCAGCCCGTCGCCGATGGAGCTGGAGGACATGAGAGAGCCGGCCAGGATGAACAGGGGCAGCGCGATCAGCACGTAGGACTGAATGTTGTTGTAGCCGGACGGCATGAGGATGGCGGGGTTGACGCCGATGGTCGCCACCAGATAGGTGCAGGCGCCGGCGAACGCGAAGGGGATGGGAGGTCCGGTAACGATCAGAAAGATCAGCAGCATGATGCTGGTGACCATGGCCAAACCGAGACTCATGCGTTACTCCCCTCCTCTCCAGCGGCGAGGCCGTCGATCCCCAGGGCCTTCTTTTCCGCTTCTTCTTTCTCCTGACGGGTCATGTGGGAACTGACCGGGTTGATGATGTTGCGGATCAGATGATACACAGAGTAAAACAGCATGCCCCACATGCCGATGGGGATGGGGATCTGGTTGATCCAGAAGGGAAGCTTCGTCGCCGTGTTGCGGCGGGTGCTGCCGATGCAGTTTTTGAAATATTTCACTCCCCAGTAGCTCCACAGGAGCATGAGGAAAACACAGACCACGTAGATATAGATCTTATGGGCTTTATACTGCCAGCGCTTGGTCCAGGCCAGGTTCAGCAGGTCGCCCTGGATATGGCTCTCTTCGTACGTGCCGTAGATACCGCCCATAAAATACAGCCACATGGATACGATCGTCAGGATCTCATCCATGCCGTAGAGGTTGAAATGGAAGACATACCGGAGCAGCACGATCAGAAAGATCGAGAGCACGGTTGCCATCAGGAAAGCGATCGTGGCGATTTTGAAAAAAACATGAAGCCAACGCCAGGGTGCAAAACGCTCTACTACATCTTCAACCAGCTTTTTCTCTTTGTCCAAGAGTCGTTCCCCCCTTTAATGAAAGCGGGCGCCGAGAACGAAAGCGTCATCGGCGCCCGCCCGCTCAGATCGTGATGAAACGAGTCGATTTGCCGGGGATTACTTCAGCCCTTCGACCTGGGCGCGGATGCCGGTCATGGTGTCCTCGCCGAACAGATCGTACAGCTGCGGCCATACGATGTCACGCATCTCGGCGGCCATGGCGGCCATCTCCTCGTCGGTGGGATAGATCACATCGATGCCGTAATCCAGCAGCTGCTGATAGCCTTCCTTCTCAAACTCCTCGTACTCGTCGAAGGCGAGGTACTGCTCGGCCACGGCGCAGTCAACGACGATCTGAGCCAGGTCGGCAGGCAGCTTGTCGAGGGAGGACTTGCTGGCGTACATGGCCATCATCTCCATCAGGTACCGGAAATCGTAGAAGGCGGAGACGACGTCGCGCAGGTCGGTGTACACGGTGCCGGCGCCGGCGCCGTAAGCGCCGTTGACAACGCCGGTCTGCAGGGCGTTGTACAGCTCGCTCCAGGAGAGGTTGAAGCTGTTGAAGCCCAGACCGTTAACGATCATGGCGGCCACGTCCATGGACGGGTTCCGGATGAGCAGGTCCTTCTTGGCCACGGAGGGGGCGAACATGTCGGCGTTGCTGTAGTCGACCTTGGTGTCCTTGGCGATGCAGATGCCCAGGAAGCCGCCGGGGACGACGCCCATGACCAGCACGTTCTGGTTGCCGTAGGACTCGTTGGCCTCTTTATAGGTCTTGAACAGGAAGCCGTCCTGGTCCAGCCAGATGGCGCGGGCCTGATCCCAGTTCTCGAAGATGTAGGGGATGCCCTGCACGTCGATCATGGGGTTGAAGGCGGAGGAGGCGGAGATCCAGGCCAGATCGATGGTGCCCAGATCCAGTTCCTCAAAGACGGAGGTGTAGTCGCCCAGCTGGTTGCTGGGGTACACGTCGACCTTCACCTGCCCGTTGGTCTTCGCGGCGACATCTTCCGCAAAACGGTAGGCGCTGTTGGCCAGGGGGTTGGGCTGGGCGACCTGGGTCGCCAGACGCAGGGTGTAGACCTTGTCGGGAGCCGCGGCGGGAGCCTCGGTCTTGGCGTCGCTGGCGGCGGGGGCCTCGGTCTTGGCGTCGCTGGCAGCCGGCGCGGGAGCCGGAGCAGGCTGAGCGCCGCAGGCAGCGAGCGCAAAGACCATGCAGACAGCGATCAGCAGTGCGATGACTTTCTTCATTTCGATTCCTCCATTTCAAATATTAACTTGCCTGTTGGAAACAGGTTTGTCACAATGGAAAATCCCGGCCCGGGAGAAGAAAAGAATTTGACAAAAGAGGAGCGGTATGCAAGAATAAACACAGGAAAAAAACGAAAGGGTCTGGATCGAATGGCGACGAAAAAATACACGATATTTGAGGCGTCGGACATCTTGCACCAGGTAGGAGAGCTCCACAATTCCCGGATCCATATCGACTACGGCACGGGAGAAAAGTTCACCAGCGGAGAGGTCCATCTTCTCTCCTATGTGGTCAACAACCCGGGCATCTCCGTGACCCGCCTGGCCCATGACAACGGGAAAACGAAGGGCGCCATTTCCCAGATGATCAAGCGGCTGGAGAGCAAGGACCTGATCCGGCGGGAGGGGAGCCCGATGAGCGACCGCTCCGTGCTGCTCTACCCCACGGAGGCGGGGCTGGAGCTCCACGCCGCCCACAAGGCCTACGACACGGTGGATTTCGGCCGGGCCTACAAGGCCCTGGTGGAGATCTGTTCCGCCGACAAGGTGAATTCCGCGATCAGCGTCCTGGAAACCTGGCTGGCGCTGCGGCGGGAGATGTACGACTGAAAACCCGTTCCCGTTCCCCGGAGGACCTCCTCCGGGGCGTTTTTTTATATCACCGGGCCCAGGCAGAAAATGTCCATGGAGCCGAAGTAGGAGAGAGCCTCGTTGTGGGTCATGGCGCCGCTGAGCACCTCCAGCAGCCGCTGGAAGGTCTCCTCGCCCACCTCCTCGATGGAGGCCTCGCCGGTGATGATCCGGCCGGCGTTCACATCCATATCGTGGGACAGACGCTCAAAGGTGTGGGGATTGCCGCAGATCTTCAGCACCGGCATGCTGGGGAAGCCCTGGGGAGCGCCCCGTCCGGTGGAGAAAAGCATCAGCTGCGCGCCGGTGGCGGCCATGGCGGTGAGGATCTCCGGCTCCCGGCCGGGGGTGTCCTTGATCCAGAGCCCCTTTTCGGTGGTGACGAACTGGGGATATTCCAGCACCCCCTGGATGGGGCGGTGGCCGGATTTCACGATGGCGCCCAGACTCTTTTCCTCGATGCTGGAGAGGCCGCCCGCGATGTTGCCCGGGGTGGGCTGACCGCCCCGCATGTCCTCGCCCAGGGCCATGGCCCGTTTTTCCATCTCGTCCACGATCTGATAGATCTTCCGCCCCACGGGACCGTCCTCGCCGCCCACGGCCCGCCAGGCCAGGATGTGCTCCCCGCCCAGGAACTCCGTGGTCTCGCCGAAGACAACCGTGGCGCCCAGATCCACCAGCTTGTCGGCCACATAGCCGATCACACAGTTGGACGCCATGCCGGAGGTGGTGTCGGAGGCGCCGCACTTGATGGACATGACGACGTTGGAGATGTCCGCGGTCTCCCGCGCCTGGCCGGAGACGGCCATCACCAGCTCCTGGGCGGCGTCGATGCCCGCCTGGATGGCCCGGGAAGTCCCGCCCAGGGCCTGGATGCCGATGCGGCGCACCGGCTTGCCGGTGGCCTCCAGCTCCGCCTGCAGGCGGTCCACGTCGGTGCCCTCGCAGCCCAGGCTCACGATCAGTGCCGCGGCCACGTTGGGGCTGCGCCCCAGGCTGATAAGGGTGTCGGTGACCCGGCGCAGGTCGCTGGGCAGCTGGCAGCAGCCCTGGTGATGGAAGAAGCCGACGGTGCCCTGGACCTGGCGCTGAATGGCCTGGCCCACGTCGTTGGCGCAGATGACGCTGGGGATGATGGCCACGAGATTCCGGCTGCCGAAGCGGCCGTCGGGACGGCGGTAGCCGCTGAATGTGTAACCCATGGCGGCCTCCTTTTCAGAGATCCCCGCGGCCACGCAGGGCCGCGATGTTGTGGACGTGCACGTAATCCCCGGCGGGGATGTCCCGCTGGGCGGCTCCGATGGACTCGCCGTACTTGATGATGTGCTCGCCCCGGGCGATGTCCCGGAGAGCGATCTTATGGCCGTAGGGAACGTCCGAAAGCACGGTCAGCGTATGCCGTCCGCCCTGGGGATCCCGGATCTCCACGGTATCGCCGGCCCGGATGTCGTCGGCAAAAATGGTGGCGGTGTTGTCCTTCTCATCCACCTGAAGGGCGATCCGCGCCTCCGGCTTTTCACTCATGGGACGCTCCTTTCTCCGGCGGGGGGCAGTCCGGACAATGAAAAACGAAAACGATTTAGAAACTATACTTTCCCCCGATACATCGAAATCATAGCACAAAGACAGGCTGAATGCAAGTGCGGCCGTTAGTTTAACCAGAACAAAAGTAGATTGAAACAGAATATTCGGAATAGTATACAAAATCCATAACGGTTTTTTGGAAAAAACAGAAAAGGGATGCGTCTTGATTTTTGTGCGGGTGTTGATATAATGTTTAGTGGCTAAAACTGATTTTCCCGTTTGAGGCACCGGCGGGGATCCCTCCGTTGCCCCGGCAGGTAATAATTCATTGAAAAAGGAGATAAAAACCATGGAAAGCTGTTCGTTTTTGAGCCCCACCCGTCTTGTGATCGGACGGGATTCCATCGAAAAAACGCCTGATCTCATCAAGAGCTACGGCGGCCACAACGTGCTGGTGGCCTGCGACAGCTTCATCAAGGAAAAAACGGACCTTCTCCCCCGGGTGACGGGGATGCTGCGGGAAGCCGGCCTGAAGGCGGTGGAGTTCAGCGGCATCGTGGTCAACCCGGACATCGAGCAGGTCTACGAGGGACTCGCTCTGGCCCGGAAGGAGGGGGTCGACTTCCTCCTGGCGGTGGGCGGCGGCGCCGTGATCGACACCTGCAAGGCCATCGCCATGGGCCTGCCCTATGACGGGGACGTGTGGGACTTCTTCATCAAGAAGGACGGCGTGTACAAGGCTCCCACCAAGAGCACGCCCATCGGCGTGATCCTGACCATCTCCGCCACCGGCAGCGAGGCCTCCAACAGCTGCGTCATCTCCAAGGCGTCGGAAAACCTGAAGCGCTTCTGCGACAACGACGTGAACCGCCCGGTGTTTGCGGTGGAAAATCCCGAACTGACCATGACGCTGCCTCCGTTCCAGACGGCCTGCGGCTGCATGGACATCATGTCCCACTCCCTGGAGCGGTATTTCACCCCGCAGACGGAGAACATGGAGCTCACCGACCGTTTGTGCGAGGCCATCTTCCACACCTGCCTGTACTGCGGCCGGGTGCTGAAGGACGACCCCACCAACTACGACGCACGGGCCAGCATCATGCTGGCGGGCACCCTTTCCCACAACGACCTCACCGGCATCGGACGCATCGGCGACTGGGCCACCCACCCCATCGAGCACGAGCTGTCCGCGGAATTCGGCGTCACCCACGGCGCGGGCATCGCGGTGATCACGCTGGCGTGGATGAAGTACGTGTATAAAGAACAGCGGAACATCTTCCTCAAGTGGGCCACCCGGGTCATGGGCGTCCCCATGGACTTCGAGAATCCGGACCGCACCATCGAGCAGGGCATCCAGGCCCTGGAGGACTGGATCCGCTATATCGGCCTGCCTACCCGCATCCACGAGCTGCCCAAGGTGGAGAAGTACCTGGACGACGAGGTCCTCTGGAAGATGGCCCGCCGGGTCCGCTCCGGCCGGGAGGACGGCTCCGTGGGCTGCGTGAAGAAGATCTTCACCGAGGACGTGGTGAACATCTTCAAGCTGGCCATGTAATGCCCTTCGGCATCCGAAAAACCGAACAGACAGACCGCGGACGCATCGGCGTCCGCGGTCATTTTTCACCGGAGCCGGCCGATTCCGCGGCGGGCGGATTGACGAAAGAGCGATCGCGGGATTATATTGTACAATAATAAAGTATAAAGCAAACACGGAGCCGCCGGCCCGCCGGGAGCGGATACGGGGAAAGGATCGAGGATATGGATTATTCGGAAAAGAAGCTGCGGAAGATCAACCGGTACGAGGGGATCATCGTCAACCTGGAGGTGGACCGGGCGCAGTTGTCCACCGGACGGGAGGTGCTGCGCGAGGTGGTGGAGCACCCCGGCGGGGTGTGCGTCCTGCCGGTGGACGAAAACGGGGTCGCCTGGTGTGTGCGCCAATTCCGCTATCCCATGCAGAAGCATCTGCTGGAGGCTCCGGCGGGCAAGCTGGAGAAAGGGGAGGACCCTCTGGAGTGCGCCGCCCGGGAGCTGAGCGAGGAGACGGGCTTTGAGGCCGGACGGCTCATTCCCCTGGGGAGCTACTATACGTCCCCCGGCTATTCCACGGAGCTGCTGCATCTCTACCTGGGCCTGGACCTCCGCCGGGGGAAGGCGCATCCGGACGAGGGCGAGCTCCTGGACCTGGAGCACCTGCCCTTCACGGAGCTGCTGGACATGGTGGAGCGGGGAGAAATCCAGGACGGGAAGACCGCCATCGTGGTCCTCCAGTCCCGGCGCTACGTGCTGAAAGATTAGATAACGCGAAATATTTGCTTTTATCCGCACGATGTGTTATGATAACCATGTATCCATACGCACATTTATCGGCGGCTCTGCCGCAGGCGGATACAAGCAGGGGGAACAACGTTTGGAAAAATACAGAATTCAGGGCGGGAACCGGCTCCACGGCGAGGTAGAGATCTCCGGCGCGAAGAACGCGGCGGTAGCTATCATCCCCGCGGCGCTGATGGTGGAAGGCGTATGCCGCATCGAAAACCTGCCGCAGATCAGCGATACCGACACACTTTTGCTTATTCTGGAGTCCCTGGGAGCCCGGGTGCGGATGATCAATCCCTCCACGGTGGAGATCGACGCCACCCACGCCACCTGGTCCGGGGCGGACTACGACCGGATGCGGAAGATCCGCGCCTCTTACTATTTCGTCGGCTCCATGCTGGGCCGGTTCGGCGTGGCCCGTACCACCATGCCCGGCGGCTGCAACTTCGGTGTGCGGCCCATCGACCAGCACGTAAAGGGCATGAACGCCCTGGGAGCCGAGGTGGAGGTCTCCGACTATATCGATGCCCGTGCGCCGGGCCGCCGGCTCCGGGGCAGCAGCGTCTATCTGGATAAGGTATCCGTGGGCGCCACCATGAACATCATGATCGCCGCCGTGCTGGCGGAGGGGCGGACCGTTATTGAGAACGCGGCCCGGGAGCCCCATATCGTGGACCTGGCCAACTTCCTCAACTCCATGGGAGCGGACGTCCGGGGCGCCGGTACGGACACCATCAAGGTCCGGGGCGTGGAGCGGCTCCACGGCGGCACCTACGCCATCATCCCCGATCAGATCGAAGCGGGCACCTATATGGCCGCCACCGCCGCCTGCGGCGGAGAGGTGCTGATCCGCAACGTGATCCCCAAGCACCTGGACTGCATCTCCGCCAAGCTGCGGGAGATGGAAGTCATTGTGGAGGAATACCCGGAGTCCGTGCTGGTGCGCTCCACCGGGCGGCTCCGCCGGGCCAACGTGAAGACCCAGCCTTATCCCGGCTTTCCCACGGACATGCAGCCCCAGATCGGCGTGGCTCTGGCCATCGCCGACGGCACCAGCGTCATCACCGAGGGCGTGTGGGACAACCGGTACCGCTATATCAACGAGCTGCGCAAGATGGGCGCCCAGGTGCAGGTGGACGGCCGGGTGGCGGTGGTGGAGGGCGTGAAGACCCTCACCGGCGCCGGCGTGGCGGCCTGTGACCTGCGGGCCGGCGCGGCCATGGTCATTGCGGGGCTGTGCGCCCAGGGCGTGACCATGGTGGAGGACATCCACTTTATCGAGCGGGGCTATCAGGATTTGGTGGGGAAGCTCCAGAACCTGGGAGCGGACATCCGCATCGTGGACGAACCGGACGAGCCTGTGCGCCGCACCGCGGCGGCGGGATGAAGCTCGTCACCTTCGCCAGCGGCTCCTCGGGCAACTGTGCGCTGGTGCGGGACGGAGACAGCTGCGTCCTCATCGACGCGGGGATCTCCCTGCGCCGCATCCGTGCGGGCCTGGCCCGCCAGGGGCTGACCTTCGACGATGTCGGCGGCATCCTCATCACCCACGAGCATTCCGACCACGTGGCGGGCCTGCCCATGGTCGTGAAGTACCAGCGTACGCCGGTGTACGCGCCCCGCACGGTGGCCAACCACCTGCTGCGGGCGGTCCCGGATCTGGAGGACTGTCTCACTTTTGTGAAAAAGGATGAGCCTTTTTCCGTAAAGGATTTCCGGATCACCGCTTTTTCGACGCCCCATGACACGGATGAGAGCGTAGGATATCTTTTGGAGGGATCGGGCCGCCTGGGCTTCTGCACTGACACGGGCACCGTGACGGAAACCATGCTGGAGCGGCTCTCCGGCTGCGGCGCAGCGCTCATCGAGGCCAACCACGATGTGGATATGCTGCGCTGGGGCGCCTATCCGGTGGTTCTCAAGCGCCGGATCCTGTCGGAGCACGGGCACCTGTCCAACGCCGACTGCGGCACACTGGCCTGCGCCCTGGCGGAGAGCGGGACGAGACGGATCGCCTTGGGGCATCTCAGCCGGGAGAACAACACCCCCCGCCTGGCCCGAGACACGGTCCGCGCCGCCCTGGACGGGGCGGGACACGCCGACGTGGAGCTGTTCGTGGCCCCGGCGGACGGAGACCTGGAGCTGGAGATCGAGCCATGCTGCGCATCCAACTGATCTGTGTCGGGAAGCTGAAGGAACGCTTCTATATCGACGCCTGCGACGAATACGACAAGCGTCTGCAGCGCTACTGCGCGCTGGAACGGCTGGAGCTGCCGGAGAGCGGCGATTTGGAGCGGGACGCCGCGGCGGTCCTGGGCCGGATCCCGGCGGGGTCCTTCGTGGTGGCCCTGTGTGTGGAGGGAAAACCGTATTCCAGCGAGGAGCTGGCCGCCCTTCTCTCGGAGCAGGCTCTCCAGGGAAGGAGCCGGGTGACCTTCCTGATCGGCGGGTCGGACGGGCTGTCGGACACAGTAAAAAAGGCTGCGGACGTGCGCCTGTCCATGTCGCGCATGACCTTCCCCCACCATCTGGCGCGGGTGATGGTCCTGGAACAGATCTATCGCGCCTTCAACATCCTTGGCGGCGGAAAGTATCATAAATGAGGGACGGAACAACAATGGAGAATGTGAACGCCTCTGCGGAATGGGGCCGCCAGCTCCCCGGGGACCTGCTGGAGCGCTGGCCCCGGGACGAGGAGGGGCAGCTGGAAGCCCCGGTTTATCTCTGTCACCGCAAGGGACTGGATCTGGACGACACCATGCTCATTTCCCGCATGGAGTCCTACGGCATCCCGTGCCTTCGGCAATATCCCAACAACGGCGAATTCGGAAAACTGATCCTGGGACTCAGCGGCACGGGGGTGGACATTTTCGTCCCCGCCTCGTTGTGGGCGGACGCCTGTGAACTGCTGAAGGAGCCCGAAGAATTATCTGAGGAGGAATAACTATGTCCTGGCGTGAAACCTACGAGGAATGGCTCAATTCACCCGTTCTCAGCGAGGAGGAGTGGAAGGAGCTGGACGCCATCCGCGGCGACGACAAGGAGATCGAGGACCGGTTTTATGCTCCCCTGGTATTCGGCACCGCCGGCCTGCGGGGGGTCATGGGTCTCGGCACCAACCGGATGAATATCCACGTCATCCGCCACGCCACCCAGGCCTTTGCCGAACTGATCGTGGCGGAGGGCCCGGAGGCCATGAAGCGGGGCGTCTGCGTCTGCTTTGACTGCCGGAACAACAGCGACGTGTTCGCCCGGGAGGCGGCGGCCATCATGGCGGCCAACGGCGTCCATGTGCGGATCTTCGAGTCCCTGCGCCCCACCCCCGAGCTGAGCTTCGCCATCCGGTACTACGGCGCCCAGGCGGGCATCAACGTCACCGCCAGTCACAACCCCAAGGAGTACAACGGCTACAAGGTCTACTGGTCCGACGGCGCCCAGCTGCCGCCCCAGCATGCCGAGCAGATCGCCGACAGGATGGCCCACTCCGACGTGTTCCGGGCGCCCCGGCGCATGGAGTTCGACGCGGCCGTTGCCCAGGGCCTGATCGAGACCCTGGGGGAGGAGACGGACGAGCTCTTCCTGGGCAACGTCATGGCGCAGGCGGTGAACCGGGAGATCGTGGCCAAGGTGGCGGACGATCTGCACATCGTCTACACCCCCTTCCACGGCTGCGGCTGGCACCTGGTGCCGGAGGCGCTCCGGCGTCTGGGCATCAAGCACCTCTATCCCGTAGAGGAGCAGATGGTGCTGGACGGAAACTTCCCCACCGTGAAGAGCCCCAATCCGGAGAACCCGGAGGGCTTTTATCTGGGCGTGGCGCTGGCCAAGAAGGTGAACAGCGATCTCATCATCGGCACCGACCCGGACTCCGATCGGGTGGGCGTGCTGGCCCGGCGGGACGGGGAGTATATCCCCATTTCCGGCAACCAGATGGGCTGCCTGCTGCTGGACTACCTCATCCGGGCCCGGCGGGAGGCCGGCACCCTGCCGGAAAATGCGGCGGCCATCACCACCATCGTCTCCACCTCCATGGTGCGCCGCATCTGCGAGGTGAACGGCATCCACTTTGACGAGACCTTCACCGGCTTCAAGTTCATCGCCGAGAAGCTGGCGGAGTACAAGGCCGAGGGAAGCTATGAGTATATCCTGGGCTTCGAGGAGAGCTACGGCTACATGGTGGGCGACTACGTCCGGGACAAGGACGCCGTCACCGCCTCCATGCTCATCGCCGAAATGGCGGCGTACTACTTCGACCGGGGCATGACGCTGCTGGACGCCATGGACGAGCTGTACGAGAAATACGGCTACTTCCGGGAGGAAACGCTGAACCTGTTCATGTACGGCGTGGACGGCCTGGGAGAGATGCGGGCCCTCATGGCCTCCCTCCGGGAGAATCCTCCTCAGGAGGTGGGCGGCGTCAAGGTGGAGCGCGTCCGGGACTACCAGAGCGGCGACATCCGCATCCCCGGCCTGGGCGTGGTGGGAAAGACCGCCATCTCCGGCAGCAACGTGCTGTATTTCGACCTGGCGGACGGCTCCGCCCTGGTGGTACGGCCCTCGGGCACCGAGCCCAAGATCAAAATGTACGTCCTCGCCCGTGACGCCACGGCGGAGGGCGCCATGGATAAACGCAGGCGTTTCGCGGACTTCGCCCGGGGCCTCTCCAAGGCCTGATCCCCGGGCCCGGCATCTCCAAGGAGGTATAGAGACATGAAAAGGATCCTTGCCATCGTTCTTGCCGCCGTACTGCTGTGCGCGGCTTTGGCGGGCTGCGGCGGCGGCAGCAAGACGTGGACCGGTAAACACGACGTGGAGATCACCATCGCCAATTTCGGCACCGTCACCGTGGAAGTAAACGCGGACGCCGCCCCCGAGACGGCCTCCAACTTCCTCAACCTCTGCAAGAAGGGCTTTTACAACAAGCAGACCATCTACCGGGCCATCAGCGGCTTCGCCGTGTACGGCGGCGACCCCAACAAGAACGGCACCGGCACCAACGGCGGCAACACCGTGCGGGGCGAGTTCACCTCCAACGGCTTCAACAACACCCTGTCCAACACCCGGGGCGCCATCGGCATGGCCCGGGATGTGAACAAGGACAGCGCCAGCTGCCGCTTCTACATCCTGCAGAGCGACCAGACCTTCCTGGACGGGGACTTCGCCGTGTTCGGGTATGTGGTCACCGGCATGGACGTCATCGACCAGATCGCCTCCAGCGTTCCGGTCATCGGCTCGGACGGCTACATCGCCGAATCCAACCAGCCGGTGATCACCTCCGTGAAGGTGGTCAACTGACCCCCGGCACAAAACGGCTCCCCGGGGAGACATATTCTCCCCGGGGTCTCCTTATACTTGTGACAGAGTCCATGCGATTCTCGGCGCCTTCGGCCCGATGAAAGGATTACGGAGGAACACCATGAAAAAAGCCATGACACGGCTCCTGCTCTGGCTGCTGACGCTTCTGCTTCTGGCCGCCCCGGTCACCGCCCTGGCTGCGGACACGGACGGGACGGAGAAGGGAAACGTCTCGGCGGAGGAGGAAATGATGGAACAGGCCCGGGACATTTTCACCCGGGTCGCGGAGCAGATCCGCACCCAGGGCACGGATCTCTGGGAGGGGTTCCGGGCGGTGATCTCGGAGATCGATGTTGAAGAGCTCATGACCCGTCTGAAGAACACCTTCCAGGGCACCCGGGACCTTACCGACGAGCAGCTCCGGGAGAAGATCCGCACCGTGGCGGAGGAGACCCATCTGGACCTCACCGACGCCCAGGTGGATCGGCTTGTGAAGCTCTGCCGCCAGCTGGAGAAGCTCAACATCGACGACCTTCGCCAAAAGGTGGAGGACTGGCGCTCCAACACCGAAAAGCTGGAGGACATCAAGGACACGGCGGAGGACGTGGGGGAGACCGCCGGGGAGTTTTTCCGGTCCCTGACGTCGTTTTTCCGGCGGGTGGGGGACCTGGTCTCCGACCTCCTGGGAGGATGATACCGCGCCCATTTATTCAAAGCGCCATCGGCAAAAGGACGGACACAGGATCCGTCCTTTTGCTTTTTCTCTCTGGTTGTGCGTGACATTCCCCGCGCGTTGTGGTATGCTGTCAAAGAGTCCGGCCCTGTCCGGAAAA
Source organism: Oscillospiraceae bacterium (assembly GCA_017411265.1). Lineage (GTDB taxonomy): Bacteria > Bacillota > Clostridia > Oscillospirales > Oscillospiraceae > Apopatocola. The sequence continues at coordinate 19,556 of JAFRDL010000064.1, forward strand.
AACGGCAAGGAGAGAGCAATCATGAAGCGTCAAGCACGGTTTTCCCGATGGATCTGTCTTGTTCTGGTTTTGGCCATGGCGTTCACCTCCGGTTTTGCCTTTACCTCCAGCAAGGGGGGCGGCAGCGAGAAGAGCCCCTTTTCCGATGTGAGGAAGGGGGATATCGTTTCCTTCGGTTCCTTTGAGCAGGATGATCTGACCCGGAACGGGGCGGAGCCCATCGAGTGGATCGTACTGGCGGTGGAGGGCGACCAGGCCCTGCTCCTAAGCCGGTACTGCCTGACCTGCATGAGCTTCAACGGCACCGGCCGGGGCGGTGTAACCTGGGAGGACAGCGATCTCCGGGAGTGGCTGAACGAGGAGTTCTACGAGGACGCCTTCTCCGACGCGGAGAAGGACTGGATCTATCTCACCGATGTTTCCAACGGCCGGGCGGATTACGGCGCCCACAAGAACGACACCCAGGACCGCCTGTTCGTGCTCAGCGCCGTGGAGGTGAGGGACTATCTCACCAGCAAAAAGCTCTGCGCCGCCGAGCCCACGGAGTATGCCCTGGCGGAGGGGATCCAGCAGAACAAGAACAACAAGTGCAGCTGGTGGTGGCTGCGCACCAACGGCAAGGACAAGGATCGGATCATCGTGATGTTCTCCAGCGGCTCGCTGAGCTCGGAGGGCAGCCACAAGCACGTGACCGACAAGGTGGGCGGCGTCCGGCCCGCCATGTGGGTCAGCATCGACGGCAAGGCATAATACTTAAATAAATATTTCAGGAGAAAAACATGGACTACATCATCGCTACATCCTCCACTTCGGATTTGCCCCGCACCTGGCTGGAGGAGCATCAGATCCCCTTTATCCCCTACAGCTACACCGTGGGGGAGACCCTGTGCGAGGACGATTGCCGGGAGGAGACCCGGACCGCCGTTTACCGGGGGATGCGGGAAGGAGATCTGCTGAAGACCTCCATGATCAATGAATTTGTCTACTATGACTTTTTCAAGGATCTGCTGGACACCGGCAAGGACGTGATCTTCCTGGATATGTCCCAGAAGATGTCCGTGAGCTTTGTGAACGCCAACGCGGCGGCAAAAAAGCTGCGGGAGGAATACCCGGCGCAGAGGCTGTACGTGATGGATACCCTGTGCATCTCCGGGGGCTTGGGGACGCTGGTGGAAAACATGGTCCGCCGGGCCGAGGACGGCATGAGCTTTGAGGACGTGGTCGCCTGGGGCGAGGCAAACAAGCTGAAGATCGCCCACCGGTTCACGGTGGACGACCTGAAATACCTGAAGGCCGGCGGCCGGGTATCCAACGCCTCCGCTCTGGTGGGCTCCATCCTGGACATCAAGCCGGTGCTGTACGTGCCCGACGGGGGCACGCTGGACGTGGCCCAGAAGGTCCGGGGCCGGAAGAAAGCGCTGCGGGCCATTGTCGACGGCGTGCTCCACGATCTGTCTGAGATCGACCCTGCGGGCCTGGAGATCCACATCCTCCAGGCAGACTGCGTGGCCGACGCCGAGTTCGTCCGGGATGAGATCCTGAAGGTGTATCCCCAGATCGGCCGTGTCACCATCACCGGACTGGGCGTGGTCATCGGCGCCCACTGCGGACCGGGTCTGCTGACGATCTTCTACCTCTGCGCGGGACGCCGGCCCACCTGAACGGATGCCTCCTGCCCCGCGGACCCTGCCTGGAAGAACAATAAACGGCGCGACCGGCTTTCCGGTCGCGCCGTTTTGCTTTTTCGTTCCGGGACCGGATGCGGGAACCGATGCCCTCTTTTGAACAAAAATCAACTCAAAATAGAAATAATTCGTTTTTCCCGTTATTTACGAATTCTTCGCTTTGCGCTATGATGCTGTCGAAGGCGAAAAACGACACGGGGAGGACGACATGGACACACTGAAGATCGGACGATACATCAAGTCTCTGCGAAAGAGCGCGGGGATGACGCAGAAGGACCTGGCGGAGAAGATGAACATTTCCTTTCAGGCCGTCTCCAAATGGGAGAACGGCGACGCGCTTCCCGACACGGGGCTCCTCCTGGATCTGTGCGATGCGCTGGGCACGACGGCGGACAAGCTGCTCAACGGAGGATGTCTCGCGGCGGTGGAACGCAGACGGATGCGGCTGGAGGACGTGGTTGCGGGCTTTGAGTACCTGGAAAGGATCGGAACGCTTTTCGGCGAAGACTGCACGTTTTTCACCGGCATGATCAAGGGCATCAACGACTCCATGAATATGGATGTTCTGGCGTATCTGAAGGACCCCGTGACCAGGGAGGTCCTGTACGCGGAGGTCCTGATTCAGGGGATCCTTTCCGGCCGGACCGTGGATATGGACGAGATCGAGAGGACCTTCCGAAACAGGCATATGACCGAGACGATCCGGCGATATATCGCAAAAGCAAACGGGACCCCTGAAACGACGGCATAGTCGTTGCAGAGATCCCGTTCGGGTTTCGGCTGCGGCTGTGTATGACAGCGGCTCTTTCGGACGGATCGGCCTACCGCAGTCCGTCCAGGACCCGGCAGAGCAGGGTGCGCAGCTGCTCCGTCTCCTCCGGCTCCAGGCAGACGCAGCAGCCCGCCCGGGCGGGAATGCCGGCGGCCCGGTCCCGGAGACGCTCCCCCTCCGGCGTGAGGGAGAGGACCACGCTGCGCTCGTCGCTGTCGCTGCGCCGGCGGGAGACGTATCCCTTGTTCTCCAGCTTTTTCAGCACCGGGGTGAGCGTGCCGGAGTCCAGCCACAGGCAGTCTCCCAGCTCCCGGACCGTCAGTTCCTGTTTCTCCCAGAGCGCCGTCATGGCGATGAACTGGGTGTAGGTGAGATCCAGCGGATCCAGCAGGGGACCGTACCGGCGCACGATCTCCTTGGCACAGGCGTACAGAGGGAAGCAAAGCTGGTTTTCCAGCCGAAGATCGGCGTACTTCTCATCCATGATTCGATCCTCCGGGGCCGCGTCCGCGGCCCCGTTTGGTTTCCGGAAGCGCCTCAGAAGGACACGGTCCGGGGAGGAGCGGTGAAGGAGGCGAAGGTGGCCTTGCCGTCCTTCAGCCAGAACACCGCGGAGTTGCCGTCGCCCGGGGTATACATGGCCCGGAGATGGGGATAGCCCTGCAGCATGTGCTCCTGGGCGTCCACGTCGTCGTCCCACACGGCGGTGGCGGCCACCCGGAGCCAGGTCTGGCCGTCAAAGGCGCACAGCTCCACCTTCGGGTTGGCCAGCATCTGCTTGGCCACGTCCTTGGAGAGCCCTGTCTGGATGTAGAGCCGGTCCTTGTAGATGTCGATGGTGCCGAAGGGCCGTACCCGGGGCTGATCCCCCTCCCCGGTGGCCAGGTAGTAGGCGCCGCATTTTTTCAGAAAATCATAGATCTCCTGCATGATAAAAACCTCCTGCATGTATTTGTTGTATTTGTCCTCGCGGATGCCGGGGGAAGGTTTTCCCCTCAAGCCGCCGCAATTAAATTGTAAACGATTTAGTTATCTTGTCAAGGTTTTGGGATGAAAAACCCCCGCCGCAGATTCCGGCAGGGGAGAGAGCTTTTCGATGAACGGCGGTCAGGTCTTGCGCTCAAAGGCGTAGCCGCAGCGGCGGCAGGTGATGCGGATGCGGCCCTTGCCCCGGGGCACGCGCACCATCTGATGACAGCTGGGGCAGCGAAAGAAACAATAGTCCCGGCGCTGGCGGAAGCAGTCCCGCTGAAGGCAGAACCAGCCGCACACCTTGTCCTTTATGCCGAGGAACCGCTGATTTTCCGCGGCGCGGCGGCTGAAATTCCGGGAGAGGATGCGGAAATAGCACCAGGCGATGGCGGCGATAGCCAGCGTTCCCAGCAGCACCGAGAGCCCGGCAGCTTTTCCGGCGGTCCGCAGCAGCAGAGCCACGGCAATAAAACCGCACCCGGCAATGGAGAGAAAACGGCCCAGAGCGTCCGCGCCGTACCGCCCGGCCAGAAAGCGGGCTGCCTGTTCTCTTGTGTTCTGTCGCCGCATGGAGAGACCTCCCGGATCACTGCTAAGCAAAACAATAGTACGAAAACGTAAATAAGTCGTGAACAAAGCGGGAAATTCACAAAAAATTCATTTTTACGTCTCTCCGAGGGAGAAACTGTGGGGAAACCTTGACATCCGAGAGGGAAAATACTATAATTCATTCAGTTTTTTATGTAATCGGGATGGGAGGCGGCCTTATGCGTTCAGACGGCAAACGGGTCAAAAACGAAGACCCCATGTACTATCTGATCCCCTATTTCCTCACCAAGCGTTACGACGCCATGAACATGATCACTCTGGATATTCCGGAAGCGCCCATGCGCGCCTACATGAACGCCAAGCGGAAAGAGGGAAAAGCCATCAGCCACCTGGCGCTGATCCTCACGGCCTATCTCCACACGGCGAAAAAATACCCCGCGATCAACCGTTTCGTAGTGGGCAAAAAGATCTATGAGCACAACGACGTCACCGTATCCATGGTGGTGCTCAAGCCCGGAACGGATCTGGATACCATGTCCAAGATCGTCCTGGATCCTGACGACGACGTGTTCGACGTGCAGAAAAAGATCACCGACTATATCGATCAGAACCGCCAGCTGGGAGAGGCCAACGGCCTGGACCGGATCATGAACGTCCTGGTGAAGATGAACTTCCTCCTGACCATCGTCATCGGGCTTCTTCGTTTTCTGGACCGGATCGGTCTGCTGCCCAAAGCGCTCATCAAAGTGAGCCCCTTCCATGCCAGCCTGCTGATCTCCAATCTGGCCAGTATCCGTACCAACCACATTTACCACCATGTGTACCAGTTCGGCACCACCAGCGTGTCCATCACCATGGGGAACATGCGGGAGGTCCCGCGAAGGACCAGGGACGGCATCGTATTCGATCGGTGCATGCCGCTGGGCATCGTGATGGACGAGCGGATCGCCAACGGCCACTACCTGGCCCAGGCGTTTGCACTGATGAAGAAGTATCTCCAGGACCCGGCGCTGATGGAAAAGGAGAATCTCCGGAAGGAGGAAAAGCCCGCCGCCCTTCCGGCGGACGGCGCCTCCGAATAAAAAACAGCCCTCCGTACTTCGGAGGGCTGTTTTCATGCATTTACTTTTTCCGCAGCAAGAAACCGAAGAAGGCGCCGCACATTCCGCCCAGGATATGGCTGAGCTGGGAGATGTTGTCCGAGGCGGTGAGGGCCATGATCTCTCCGCCGATGTAGAAGACGGCCACCAGGATCAGCGTCAGGGGGATGCCGTCCCGGGTGACGCCGCTCATGGACGCCATCAGGATCATCATGAACACGATGCCGCTGGCGCCCAGCACAGCGGCGCCGGGGAAAAGAAGCCATTGAAAGAGCCCGGTGATGAAAGCGGTGACGGCGATGCACTCCAGCACGGTACGGCTGCCTTATTTTTCCTCCAGCTGCGGGCCCAGCACCAGCAGCAGGAGAATGTTGCCGCTGTAGTGCTCCCAGCTGCTGTGGCCCAGCACATGGAGAAAGGCACGGACGTAGGTGAGGGGATCCAGCAGGGAGGAGCGGTACACGCAGAAGAGCCGCGCCGTCGTCCACCCGCCGGAGAGCCGGTCCAGCAGCAGCACCAGAAAGGCGGCCAGGGCGAACGTAAGGGTAACGGGGGCGTTATAGCGGATGGCGCGGATGCTTCTCATGACGTCGGCTCCTTTCCGGCATGGCGGTCTGTCCCGGACCATAGGATACCAGTATTATATACGCTTTTTCCTTTCCAGGCAATCCCCCGGAGCGAACGGTTTTTTTGACATATTTCCGGGAATGGAGTATATTTCAATCAAAGAGAAACAGGAGGGAGATATCCATGCTGAAAAACTATAAGCCTGCGGACGACAAGCTGAACAAGCGGGAGAGAAAACTGCGGATCGAGGAGCTGCGCTCCCGGATGGTCAGCGGCCAACAGACGGTGCGGGAAGCCGGGATCCCCGTAATCGTGCTGGTGGAGGGATGGGACAGCGCCGGCAAGGGCGACCTCATCAATGAGCTGATCTGCGAGATGGACCCCCGTTTTTACAGCGTCGCCACCTTCAAGCATACGCCCGAGGGGGAGGAGCGGTTCCCGTTCCTGAAGAAGTTTTTCCAGGTCCTGCCGGAGAACGGCAAGTACCTCTTTATGGACACCGGCTGGATGGAGGACACGGTGCAGACATACCTGCGCCGGGAGATCACCGGTGCGGAATACCGCCGCCGGGAGGAGAGCTGCGTTACCTTCGAGCGGCAGCTCCGGGACAACGGATATCTGGTGATCAAGCTCTTTCTCCACATCTCCCGGGAGGAGCAGCTCCGGCGCATCTCCGACCAGTGGGAGAACCGGGACACCACCTGGCGGGTGAGCGCGGACGATTTCTGGCAGCAGCAGGAGTACGATCTGTTCCTCAAGACCTACGACCAGTTCATGGAGGACACGGAAAAGGTCACGCCCTGGCACGTGCTCAACGCGGAGAGCCGGAACAAGCGCCTTCTGGGCGCGCTGGAGGTCATCGACGCCGCGGTGGACGCCGCCCTGGCCAACGGCCGGTACGTGGGCAAGGACGCCGGACGGGAATTCCCGCTGCTGGGCGGTCCCTCTCTGAAGGACGCGGATCTCACCGCGACCATCGACCCGGAGCTCTACAAGACCGAGCTCAAGCGGCTGCAGGAAAAGCTGCGGGAGCTCCACAACCAGATCTACCGGAAACGGATCCCCGTGGTGCTGTGCTATGAGGGCTGGGACGCCGCCGGCAAGGGCGGCAACATCCGGCGCATCGCCTATCCCCTGGATCCCCGGGGCTTCGACGTGATCCCCGTAGCCAGCCCCACTCCGGGCGAACTGGCCCGGCACTATCTCTGGCGCTTCTGGACCAAGCTCCCCCGGAGCGGCCATGTGGCCATCTTCGACCGCACCTGGTACGGCCGTGTGATGGTGGAACGGATCGAGGGCTTCTGCTCCCGGGACGACTGGCAGCGGGCCTACGGCGAGATCAATGAGTTTGAAAAGGAACTCACCGACTGGGGCGCCGTGGTGCTGAAGTTCTGGATCCACATCGACCCGGAGACCCAGCTGGAGCGTTTCACCGCCCGGCAGAACACCCCGGAGAAGCAGTGGAAGATCACCGAGGAGGACTGGCGCAACCGGGACAAGTGGCCGGCGTATGAGGAGGCGGTGGAGGAAATGCTGCTGCGGACCAGCACCGAGTACGCCCCCTGGTACATCATCGAGTCCGTGGATAAGAAATACGCCCGGATCCGCACGCTGCAGATCGTGACGGATGCCCTGGAAAAAGCGGTGAAAGAATACGTGGTCAGGGGGATGAAGAGCGCATGGACGGAGAATTCGAAAGAGAACGGGAACTGAGCCCGGATCCCGGCGGGGAGACCGCCGTTCCGGCTCCAGAGGAGATCGCTCCCTCCGCGCCGGAGGCGGAAACGGCCCCGTCCGCGCCGGAGGAAAAGCCCGGCTGCTTCATCGACCGGGAGCTGAGCTGGCTGCAGTTCAACCTGCGGGTGCTCCGGGAGGCGGGGGACGCTGCCGTGCCCCTGCTGGAACGGCTGAAGTTCCTGGGGATCTACCGGTCCAACCTGGAGGAATTCTTCATGGTCCGGGTGGGGACGCTGACCCACCGGAGCGTGCTGCTGCCGGACGAGCGGGATGAGAAGACCGGCTGGACCGCCGCCGAGCAGCTGCGGCACATCCTGGCGGAGGTGTCCCGGCAGCAGGAGATCGAGAACAGGACCTACCGCGCCCTGCTGCAGGACATGAGGGCCGCGGGGATCGACGTGCTGGATTTCCGGAAGATCGGCAAGGTGGACGAGGTGATGGCGAAGAAGTTCTTCACCGAGATCCGGCCGTTGCTGTCCCCCCGGGTGGTGGACGCGGGACATCCCTTTCCCTTCCTCGCCAACAAGGAGATCTGCGTGGCCGCCGCATTGGGGAGCAAGGCTGACAAGGGGGACGGCTTCAAGCTGGGACTGGTGTCCCTGTTCCGGCTTCCGCCCTGGAAGGTATGGGAGACGGACGGCCGGCAGAAGGTAGCGGTCACCGCGGACCTGGTGCGCCATTTCGCCCCCCAGATCTTCAAAAAGCAGGAGGTCAAAGAGACGGTCCTGCTCCAGGTGACCCGCAACGCGGACGTGTTCATCGAGGACGATCTGCAGTCTTACGACGCGGACTTCCGCTCCAGCATGGAGAAGATGCTCCGCAAGCGCAAGCGCCAGCAGCCCGTGCGGATGATGGTCAGCGGGAAACCCTCGTCCAGGCTCCTGTCCGTGCTGATCAAAGACCTCAAGGTGCCGGAGAACAACGTCTTCGTGCGGAAGATGCCCTTCGACCTGTCCTTCGGCTCCGGGCTGAAAAAGACCCCGGAGATGAAATATCCCGAACGCCGGGCCGTCCGGAGCGTCCGACTCCAGAAGGGGGATTTCTTCCCCTATCTGCGGAAGAAGGACCTGCTCCTGGCCTATCCCTTCCAGAGCATGAACTCCTTCGTGGAATTCCTTTACGAAGCGGCGGACGACCCGGAGGTGTTTTCCATCCGGATCACCCTCTATCGGCTCTCCGCCAGCAGCAAGGTGGCCTCGGCCCTGGCCTACGCCGCCGACCGGGGGAAGGACGTGCTCTGCCTGCTGGAGCTCCGGGCCCGGTTCGACGAGCAGAACAACATCGACTACTCCGAGGTGCTGGAGGACGCGGGCTGCCATGTGATCTACGGTCTGCCGGACATGAAGGTCCACAGCAAGCTCTGCCTCGTCACCCGGCGCGCGGCCGGCGGGGTGGAATACTTCACCCAGGTGGGGACCGGAAATTACAACGAGACCACCAGCGAGCAGTACACGGACCTGAGCGTGATGACCTCGGACCCCGCCGTGGGTGCGGACGCCGCCGCCACCTTCGAGGCCCTTTCCCTGGGCCAGACCCCGGGGGAGACGAAGGCGCTGTGGGTGGCGCCCAACAGCTTCCGCTCCCGGGTGCTGTCCCTGCTGGAGCGGGAGACGGAAAAGGGGAGCGCCGGCCATGTGGCCATCAAGGTGAACTCCATGAACGATCTGGGCGTCATGCGCGCCATGATCCGGGCCTCCCGGGCGGGAGTGCGGGTGGAGCTGTTTATCCGGGGCATCTGCTGCCTCCTGCCCGGCATCCCCGGGTACACGGAGAACATCACGGTGAAAAGCGTGGTGGGCCGGTATCTGGAGCACTCCCGGATCTTTGTGTTCGGAGATGGGGAGGATCAGGCGGTGTACATCGGCTCCGGCGACCTGCTCAACCGGAACACCCAGCGCCGGGTGGAGGCCTTCATCGCCTGTGACAAGCCGGAGACCAGAGAGCCTGTGCTCCATGTGATGGACGCCCTCCGCCAGGACCGGGAGAAGAGCTGGACCATGCAGCCGGACGGCTCCTATGAGAAAGAGGAGACCGTGAACGGCACTGCCAGCCAGGACCTGCTGTTCGACTATTTCGGCGGCCGGATCGTGGAGCCGGTTCCGGCGGAGGCGGCGAAAAAGCGCAGCTGGCTGTGGCGGCTGTTCCACGCCGGAAAAGAGAGATAAGAAACGAGGATGACGATATGAGCGAGCCTCTGGTACTGGTCTTCGACATTGGCACCCAGAGCGTGCGGGGACTGCTGATCGACAGGAACGGCCATACCGTGCAGTCTGCCCGGGACGTGTACGAGCAGCCCTACTTCTCCCGGAATCCCAACTGGGCGGAGCAGGATCCGGACTACTACTTCGAGCACATGTGCGTGGTGAGCCAGCGGCTGAAGGACCGCGCCCCGGAGGACTACAGGCGGACAGCCTGTGTGGTGCTCACCTGTTTCCGGGACAGCACCGTGTGCATGGGCGCGGACGGGAAGCCGCTGCGGGACTGCATCCTGTGGATGGACCAGCGGCAGGCGGAGCATCCCAAGCCTCTGCCGGCCTCCAAGCGGGCCCTCATCTCCCTGGTGGGGATGACGGAGAGCATCGAACTGCTGCAGCGGACCTCTGCCTGCAACTGGATCGCGGAGAACGAGCCGGAGCTCTGGGCCAAGACGGACAAGTACGTCTGCCTCTCCACGTATCTCAATTACCGGCTTACGGGCCGGATCGCGGACAGCCAGGCCTCGCTTCTGGCCAAGATCCCCTATGACTACAAAAACCGCCGCTGGGACGAGAACGGCCTGACCCGGGCCGCTTACGACATCCCCCAGGACAAGCTGTGCGAGATGGTCCCCTCCGGCGTCGTACTGGGAGAGATCACCCAGGAGGCGTCCAGGCTGAGCGGCATCCCCCAGGGTATGCCCCTCATCGCCACCGGCTCGGACAAGGGCTGCGAGACCATCGGCCTGGGCGTGATCCGGGAGGACCAGGCGGCCCTCTCCTTCGGCACCAGCTGCACGGTGGAGTTCACCACGCGGAAGTATTTCGAGCCCACTCCCTTCATGCCCGCCTATCCCGCGGTGCCCAACGACATGTACAACCCGGAGATCCAGCTGTGGCGGGGCTATTGGATGCTCACCTGGTTCAAACAGAATTTCGCCCAGCCGGAGGTGGAGGCGGCCAAGTATCTGGGCTGCAGCGCCGAGGAGCTGCTCAACCGCCATCTGGGGGAGATCCCTCCCGGCAGCGACGGGCTGCTGGTGCTGCCCCACTGGACCCCCGGTCTGGCTACTCCCAACACCCGGGGCGCCATGATCGGCTTCTCCGACGTGCACACCAGGCTCCATGTCTACCGGGCCATCATCGAAGGGATCAACTACGGCCTCATGGAGGGCCTGCGGGGCATGGAGAAGCGGTCCGGCCAGAAGATCGCCCGTCTGTATCTGGGCGGCGGCGGCAGCCAGAGCGACGAGATCTGCCAGATCACCGCCAACATGTTCGGCCTGCCGGTCTCCCGGATCCAGACCAACGAGTCCAGCGCCCTGGGGGCGGCCGTGTGCGCGTTCGTCTCCCTGGGGACCTACGGCTCCTACGAGGAGGCCATCGACGCCATGGTGCACCTGAGAGACACCTTTGAGCCGGACATGAAGGAACACCAGCTGTACGAGCGGATCTATCAGGAGGTCTTTACGAGGTATTACAAGACCCTTACGCCCCTCCACAAGCGTCTGCGGGCGCTGACGGCCCGAAAAAAATAAACCACGCCATACGAAATGCCGGCGCCGGACCTTTCAATTCAGATCCGGTGCCTTTTTGTGGTTTTTCCCGATGAGAATATGAACGATTCGTGAACATTTTGTATAAATGCCGATGGATTGACACTTGCGTACTTTAGCGAAATCATGTATTATCAATTAATATCAGAAAAGAACGTCGGCTCGTTTGCGTCCTCCCCGGAATGGGGCGTTTTTTTGAAGCAGGAGCCGAAGAATTTGTAACGGGTGGGTTGTTATGGCTGGCTATATCCTGAAGCGGATCCTGGTGGCGTTTTTGACGCTGCTATTGATCATGACGATCACGTTCTTCCTTATGAACGCGGTTCCGGGAAGTCCTTTCCTCACGGAGAAGTCTACCCCGGAGATGATCGCCAGGGCGAACGCAAAATACGGTCTGGACAAACCGCTGATCGTACAGCTGTTCAACTACATCAAGAACTACCTCCGCGGGGACATGGGCACCTCCCTGAAAATGCAGGAGGGGACAGCCGTCACGAAGATCATTTTCCAGGAGGGGAAATTTGCCCTCTCCTTCAAGCTCGGCGTATGCGCGGTGATCGTGGCGGTGCTCATCGGGGTCCCGCTGGGATGCCTTGCCGCCTATAACCGGGGCCGGTGGGTGGACAGCGTGCTCCGGGTGGTGACCACCCTGGGCGTGGCCGTACCCAGCTTTGTGCTTTGCGCGGTGCTGCTGATATTCCTGGGCGTTCGGCTCCAGTGGGTGCCGGTCTTCTCCGGGAGCCTGGACACATGGAAGGCGTATGTCGCCCCGGTCATCGGCCTGTCTTTTTACCCCATGTGCTATGTGGCCAAGCTGACGCGGACCAGTATGCTGGACGCCATCCATCAGGATTACATCCGCACGGCCAGGGCAAAGGGTCTCAAGACCCGCTTCATTATTTTCAAGCATGCCCTGCGCAATTCCATGATCCCCGTCATCACCTACCTGGGACCTATGACCGCCGGCATCGTCACGGGCGGCTTTGTGGTGGAACAGACGTTCCAGATCCCCGGATTGGGCAAATACTTCATCTCCAGCATCCTCAATCGGGATTATCCCATCATCATGGCCACCACGGTGGTGCTGGCCGCGCTGGTCATCATCATGAATCTGGTCGTGGATATCGCCTATAAGCTGGTAGATCCCCGGATCTCGCTGACGAAGGGGGACAGATAAGATGGGAAAGATGCCCTTGAATCTGTTCCAGCTGAACCTGGAAAAGATCCCCGGCTTTGACGCCATGACCGCGGAGGACTTTTCCGGCGCCACCAACGAGGAAAAGGCCTCCATGATCGAGACCCGCCCCAGCGTTTCCTACTGGAAGGACGCTGCCCGGCGCTTCAGGGCCAACAAGGTTTCCATGGCGGCGCTGATCCTGTTTCTGCTGATCTTCCTGTTTTCCTATCTGGGGCCGCTGTTCATCCCGTATAACTATGCGGATCAGTACCGCAACTCCAGCAAACTGGGCCCGCGGGAATTCTCTGCCAAGGAACAGCTGCTCCAGAAGGCGGAGGACATCTCGGATCTGTTCTTTGCCACGTCCCTCATGCCCGGCTCCCTCACCTCCTTGAGCCGGTCCACTACCTACTATTTCAAGACCCAGGGCGTGACCTACAGCTTCTATGTGGAGAAAGCCATCGGCGACTCGGTGCTCCTTTTCAACAGGGATGCGGAGAACAAGCTGACCCTGATCAAGGAAAAAGACCTGGGAAAGGACGCGCTGGACAATGCGAAGACGGTGGAATACTCCACCGAAGCCATCGACACCAAGGCTCCCAACGTGGTGGAGCTCAAGATGCTCAAGCGCATCTGCCCCCACTTCTTCGGCACCGATTCCGCAGGGCGTGATCTGATGGCCCGCACCATGTACGGAGGCCGGGTCTCCATTGCCATCGGCATCATCGCGGCGCTGATCGTGCTGATCATCGGCTCGATCTACGGCTCCGTTTCCGGCCTGGCGGGAGGCACGGTAGACTTCGTGATGATGCGGCTTGTGGATATCATCTATTCCGTTCCGGACGTGCTGATCGTGCTTCTGCTGCAGGTGGTGCTGAAAAACCCCCTGCAGTCCTGGCTGGACGCCTCCCCCTCCAACTTTGCCCGGCTGATGAGCAACCTGGGCGTGGGCATCATCTCTATCTTCATCACCTTCGCCTGCCTGTACTGGGTCGGAATGAGCCGCATCGTCCGCGGTCAGGTGCTTCAGCTCAAACAGCAGGAGTTCGTCACCGCCGCCAACGCCCTGGGCGTGCCCGGCCGGCGGATCGTCAAGCGGCATCTGCTGCCCAACTGTGTGGGGCAGCTGGTCATCGCCACCTGTCTGCAGATCCCCAGCGCCATTTTCCTGGAGTCCTTCCTCTCTTTCCTTGGTCTGGGCGTTTCCATCCCCATGACCAGCCTGGGCTCCCTCTGTTCCGACGCTCTGGATACCATCACCCTGTACCCCTACCGGCTTCTGGCCCCCGGCCTGATCCTGACGCTGCTGGTTTTGTCGCTGAACCTGGTGGGCGACGGCATCCGTGACGCGCTGGACCCGAGACTGAAGAAATAAGGGGGAGGCAGGTATGGAAAACAACACCATGAAAGCGGCGGAAAAGCTGCTGGAAGTCAAAGACCTGAAGGTCTCCTTCTATACCCCCGTGGGAGAAGTCAAGGCTGTGGACGGCATCTCCTACGACCTGAAAGAACACGAGGTCATGGGGATCGTGGGCGAATCCGGCTCCGGCAAGAGCGTGGAGGCCTACTCCATCATCGGGCTTCTCCAGAGCCCCGGGAAGGTCATCGGCGGTTCCATCGTTTTTGACGGGGAGAACGTGCTGGAGTACGACGAGGAGAAGATGCGTCAGTTCCGGGGCAACAAGGTCAGCATGATCTTTCAGAATCCCATGACGTGCCTGAATCCGGTATACACCGTGGGCAACCAGCTGATGGAGGCGCTGACCTGCCACAACAGGGAGATCGGCCGAAAGGAAGCCTGGGATCGGGCGGTGGAGATGCTCAAGCTGGTGGGCATTAACAACGCGGAAAAACGCATGGCCCAGTATCCTCATGAGTTCTCCGGCGGCATGCGCCAGCGGGCCATGATCGCCATGGCGCTGATCTGCTCTCCCAAGCTCCTGATCGCCGACGAGCCCACCACGGCCCTGGATGTGACCATCCAGGCCCAGATCCTGGAGCTGATGAAGGACATCCAAAAAAAGACGGGTATGGCGATCATCTTCATCACCCACAACTTGGGCGTGGTAGCGGAGATCTGCGACCGGGTGTCCGTCATGTACGCGGGGCAGATCGTGGAGCAGGGGAGCGTGCAGGATATCTTTTACAGCCCTGCTCACCCGTATACCCGCGGCTTGCTGCGCAGCATGCCCCGGGTGGACGAGCTGGAGCATGAACGGCTGATCCCCATCGAAGGGACGCCGGTAGATCTTCTGAATCCTCCGGCGGGATGTGCCTTCGGGCCCCGGTGCGAGAACTGTATGAAGATCTGCCTGGCCCATCGGCCGCCCCTGCTGGACGTGGGGGAGGACCGTCACGTGTCCGCCTGCTGGCTGCATGTGAAGGAGATGAAGGAGGCGCAGCAGGAATGAGCGAAATGAAGAAGCTCCTGGAAGTGGAGCACCTCCGGAAATACTTCCCCATAAAAAGCGGCTTTTTCAAAAAAGAATACGTCCAGGCCGTGGAAGACGTGTCATTTTTCATCTACGAGGGAGAGACGCTGGGCATCGTGGGCGAGTCGGGCTGCGGAAAAACCACCCTGGGCCGGTCCATCCTCCGCCTGGTGGAGCCCTCCTCCGGACGGGTCATCTACGACGGCGAGACGATCTTTGACGGGGAAAAGAAGAGCCAGCCCGCCATGCTGCCGTACCGGACCAACATGCAGATCGTGTTCCAGGATCCCTCCGCCTCTCTGGACCCGCGGATGACCGTGGGAGAGATCGTGGGCGAGGCGCTGATGGTCCATCGACCGGATCTCAAGGGGAAAGCCTACCGGGAGCGGATCAACGAGCTGCTGGAGACCGTGGGACTCAACAGCGAGCACGCGAACCGCTTTCCCCACGAGTTTTCCGGCGGACAGCAGCAGCGCATCGGCATTGCCCGGGCGCTGGCGGTGGAGCCGGAGTTCATCGTGTGCGACGAGCCTATTTCCGCCCTGGACGTTTCCATCCAGTCCCAGGTGGTGAACATGCTGGAGGACCTGCAGGCGGAAAAGCATCTCACGTATCTTTTCATTGCCCATGACATCAGTGTGGTGCGCCATGTTTCCAACCGGATCGGCGTCATGTATCTGGGGCAGATGGTGGAGATGGCGGAGAGCTATGAGCTCTGTTCCCGGCCCATGCATCCCTACACGCAGTCCCTGCTCTCCGCGGTGCCGCTCCCCGACCCGGACAAGACCCGGGCCAAAAAACGCACCATCCTGGAGGGCGACGTGCCCAGCCCCCTGCACCCCCCCACCGGCTGCCGCTTCCACACCCGCTGCCCCAGGGCCACGGAAAAGTGCGCCCAGTACGCGCCGGAGTGGAAGGAGTACGCTCCCGGCCATTTCGCCGCCTGTCACTGTCTGGATGAGGGGAACTGATCGTTTACAATGCCAACGGCATCGTAATAAAAAAACAAACATTTTTTGAAAAGGAGAAATGAACATGAAGAAAGCCATCGCCCTGCTTCTGGCGCTGTGCATGGTCTTCGCGCTGGCTGCGTGCGGCTCCTCCGCGCCCGCCTCCGCGCCTGCCCCTGCCGACACCACGAGCACCGCCCCCGCGCCCGCGACTACGACCACGAGCAGCGAGCCCGCTCCCGCGGAGGAAGCTCCCTTCGTCGTTACCGCCTGCATTGCCGAGGAGCCCGAGACCATCGACCCCACCATGATTTCCTCCGTGGACGGCAACACCTATGTGAACCACCTGTTTGAGAACCTGCTTCGCTACGCTCCCACCAGCACTCTGGCGGGCGACGACCCCAAGATGGTCACCGCCGAGCTGGAACTGGGCCAGGCCAAGTCCATGGACGTCTCCGAGGACGGGCTCACCTACACCTTCGTTCTGCGTGACGACATCTTCTGGTCCGACGGCGTGCCCGTGAAGGCCCAGGACTGGGTCTACGCCTGGCAGCGCGTCTGCAACCCCGACCAGGCTGCTGACTACGGCTACCTGCTGGCCGACGTGGGCGTTGTGGGTGCGGAAGACGTCTACTACAACGGCGCCGATCCCGACACCCTGGGCATCAAGGCCCTGGACGACAAGACCATCGAGATCTCCCTGCTGGCTGCCACTCCGTTCTTCGATCAGATCTGCGCTTTCGGCAACCTGATGCCTCTGCGCCAGGATATCATTGAGAAGTACGGCGACGAGTGGACCGACCCCGCCAACATCGTGTGCAACGGCCCCTATGTGATGAAGGAGTGGGTACACGACTCCTACATCTCCATGGTTCCCAACGAGACCTACTGGGACGCCGGGAGCGTGGGTCCCCAGGAGATCAAGTGGTTCCTCTCTGCGGATGAGACCGCCATCCTGGCTGCCTATCAGAGCGGCGAGTACGACTTCATCGAGTCCTTCCCCTCTGACCAGATCGAGTCCCTGGTGGCCAGCGGCGACTGCTACATCCTGCCCGCCGTCACCACCTACTACCTGTACATCAACTGCGACAACATCCCCGACTGGCGTGTGCGTGCCGCCATCGCCCTGTGCATCGACCGCGACAACATCGTGGAGAATGTGACCCAGGGCGGTCAGATCCCCGCTGCCAGCCTTGTCACCGGCGGTATCACCGACTCCACCGGCGCCATGTGGCAGAACGGCACCGGCTACAAGGAGATCATGTGGGCCGGCCTTGCCGAGCTGTACCCCGATTATGACCTGTCCGACTACACCGGCCGCTGCGAGCTGGCTCAGGATCTCCTGGCCGCCGCCGTGGAGGACGGCTTCGACACCAGCATCACCATTCCCTACCGCTTCAACAACCTGGGCGTCCACGGCTCCATCGCCGAGGCCGTGCAGCAGGACGTGTCCAGCGTTCTTGGCCTGAACATGACCATGGACAGCACGGAGTGGCAGGTCTACACCTCCACCCTGAGCTCCGACCGGGATTGGGACGTGGCCCGTCTCGGCTGGCAGGCGGACTATCTGGACGCCAGCAGCTTCCTGGATCTGTTCAAGACCGGCGGCGCCTACAACTACTCCAACTGGAGCAGCGAGGCGTACGACGCGCTGTGCAACCAGTATAAGGCCATGGCCGGCGGTCCGGAGCGTGACGCCGTGATGTACGAGGCCGAGGCTCTTCTCTTCGGCGAGGGCGGTTTCGGAGTGAGCCCCCTGTACTACTACACCAACTTCTACTGCCTGAGCAGCCGCGTGCAGAACGCCGCCGCCTCCACCCTGGGCTTCTACCTGTTCACCAGAGCCACCCAGGGCTGATCCCGCATAACAGCAAAAATCGGTGTGACCTTCGGGTCACACCGTTTTTTATTCTGCCCGGCTCAGAACGCCCAGGTGCCGTTCCGGAAAATGGGTACGACTTCGCCTCCGGCGGTGACGCCGTCGATGGCCAGATCGTCGGAGCCGATCATGAAATCCGTGTGGTTGATGGAATCGTTGACGCCCAGCTCCCGGAGCTCCTCGTCGGACATGGTCTCAAAGCCCTTGACGCATTCGCCGAAGCCCTTGCCCAGGGCCAGATGACAGGCGGCGTTCTCGTCAAAGAGGGTGTTAAAGAAAAGCAGCCCGGATTCGCTGATGGGAGAGTCCTTGGGCACCAGGGCGCACTCGCCCAGATAATGGCTGGCGTCGTCCATGTTCACCAGAAAGTCCAGCACGTCCTGGCCCTTCCCGGCCTTCGCCTCCACCACCCGGCCCTTTTCAAACCGGAAATGGAAATCCTCGATGAGCTGGCCCTGGAAGGAGAGGGGCTTGGTGGCGTACACGATCCCCTCGGCGGTCCGCCGGTCGGGCGTGGTGAACGCCTCCTCCGAGGGAATGTTGGGGTTGTATACCACGCCCTGCAGAGTGGTGTCGGAGCCCGCCTGGAACCGGCTGCCGGGGATCAGGCCCACGGTGAAGTCCGTGCCGTTGGCGGAACGGTAGCGCAGCTGCCGCAGGTCCAGCCCGTTCAGATACTCGCAGCGGCGCTTGAGATCGGCGTTGTGGGCCTCCCAGGCGGCCATGGGATCCTCTCCGTCGGCCCGGGAGGTGAACAGGATGTCCTTCCACAGCTGCTCCACCGCCTGCTTTTTGGAGAGCCGGGGGTAGAGCTTCTTTGCCCAGGCCACGCCGGGCACGGCGGCGATGCACCACTGGTGCCGGTTGTCGATGGCGTCCCGGTAGGGCTTCCGCACGGAGATCCAGGACTGCATGGCCTTGTAAAACTTGGGATTGATGCCCCGGAGACCGTCGGGATCGTCGCTTTCCAGATAGATGCGCACCGGCAGGACATCCACCATGTGCTGCAGCTTGGCCTTCTCCCATTCCGGCGTGGCGGA